>CAZTHE010000010.1:0-57514 GCA_964613495.1 uncultured Acidobacteriota bacterium
TCGACGCCTTCCCAGCGGGTGAGAACGGCGGGGAGATAGCGGCCGGGGTCCGGGTGAAACCTCAGCGTCGCTCCTTCCGGGACATGCAGCCGGACGTTGCTCCGCAGGTGAATGGCGCCCGTCAGGAAATCGCCCTCGGGGACGAGGACGCGCCCGCCCCCGGCCGCGTGGCAGGCGCCGATGGCGTCCCGGAAGGCCCCGGTGCAGTCCGTCGCCCCGTCCCCGCGGGCCCCGTAGGCCAGAACGTCGAAATCGCGTTCCGGAAAAGACGGCGGCCGGATGCGCCGGAGAATTTCCGGGAGGCTGCCCCATCCGCTCCGCGCCGCCTGCACCGGCCACGGAAACGCCAGTGCGGCGCATCCCGCGCCCGCATGACGCAAGAAATCGCGCCGGTCCAGGAGGAGCCCGCCGCTGCGCGAATCCCGGGTCTCGAGTCTCGAATCGCGCATCATCCTCACTCCGGTTTTTTGAATCCCTTCTCGATCTCGAGCCACCAATCGACCGCCATATCCATGCATGTCGCACGCTCCTCCGCGGTCATGCCCATGTCGTGCTGATCTACGTAGACGGTGTTGCGCTCGCGGATCACGCGCCGGCTGAAGTCCAGCATTCCGTACATGGCCCCCTTTTCGAGCGTGTGCATGGTGACCAGGTTGAAGCCGAGCGGTTCGATCTCCGGGAGCGCGACATCGGGTGCGCCGTCGCGGGAGGAAACATCGGGCCACATCTTCCACCCGGGGTCGTGCCGCGCGACCCGAAGTCCCTCCTCCAGGGTCTTGAGTCCGATGATCAGGGTCATCTCGGCGCCGAGTTCGCGCGCCCGGACGCACCGTTCGATGGCTTCGTCGAGGCCGTATTTCAGCTTGCTCTCCGTCCGCGCGATCACCATGCACTCGGACCCCTCGCAGGCGGCCAGGGAGGCTCTGATCTTGGCCAGCCAGTCTTTCGTCGGCATGACGGGGTGGTCGATCTCGCCGTCTTTGCAGCCGCGGGCGAACTGCGCGCCCCACCGGTTGTACCCCCGGAATCCCGTGGTGTCGTCCAGCGTCAACGCCATCGCTCCGGCATGCGCGATGCGGCGCGTGGTGCGGTATGCGTTCAGCGGCGTCTCGCCGTACCCGTCGTCGGCGTCGATGATGATGGGCAGGGGCGAATAGTTGCAGATGCGCTCCGCCGCCTGCACCAGGTCGTCGGCCGTCATCAGCCCGATGTCCGGAAGGCCGCATACGCTCTCGGCGAGCTGGCCGCCGGAAAGCAGTGCGGCCTTGTACCCGGCGACCTCCGCGACGCGAGCCGTCCTGCAGTCCCAGATGCAGGGGGCGAATACCTGTTCCTTCGCCACCAGTTCCCTCAGCGTGACCCTGCTCGCCATGCGGCCTCCTCTCTGTCTAGGAAAACTCCCGCAGCCCTTCGATGGCGTACACGCGCACCGGGCAGGAGTCCAGCCCATTGATGGGGAGCGGGGCATAGGACAGGAAGAATACCTCGTTCCGGAGCTGTTCCAGATTTTGCAGCACCTCGAGAAAAACGACGCCGGCCGCCATCAGTACGTCATGAAACGGGCCGACGTCTTCGTTGCGGTTTTCGATCGACACCCCGTCTCCGAAGCCGACGCACTTCACCCGGCGGTCGCGCAGCCACGCGGCGGTTTCCCCGTTCACGAGCAGGCGGCCGTCTTCGGCGGTATTGGTCTTGTCCGTGAACGGCGGCAGGGGATAAGGGGAGTCCAGAATCACGGCGTCGCCCGGGCACAGTCTGTCGCCGCACGCGGCATCCAGGGCCCGCGGGGTGATATAGGCGTTCGGCGGAAGATCCGTGAGGCGGATGTACCGGGCGCGCCCCAGAAAGCGGGTCAGCGGCAGGGAAGCCACATCCGGCCAATCCTCACGGTGATGATACGGGCATTCGACGTGCGTCCCGAGGTGGCTCGTGAGGTCCATGTGCGTGTGATAATCCGGGATCGGGCCGCCGGTATTGAACCGGTGCAGCTTGCAGCGCCGGGTCTCGGTCGCCGGATCCAGCGGTCTGGTGAGATCGATCACTCTCAGGTTCCCCAGCGTGAAAACATTCATGCCGAATCCTCCGTCACAGGCCGCCTGCATTTTTAGCCTCGAGCGCGTGGATGATCGCCGCGATCGTTTCGTGCCCCTGCGCGGGCATGCCCAGTTGCGACGCCTCTCGGACAATAAATCCGCTGATGGACTCCACCTCGGTGGGAATGCCGTCGCGAAGGTCGGCGCAAATGGACGTGATGCCTTCGCGCGCCCCGAGAAGGACCCGCCGGATATCGGCCGCCACCTGCCCCGCATCGAAGTCCCGGCCCGCGGCGTTTGCGACGCTGACGGCTTCCCGGATGAGGCGGGTGGCCAGTGTCCAGGCATGGGGGTCCTCCGCGATGAAGCCGAGCGGGACCTGCAGGACGGCGGTCAGCGCACTGGCCGACGCATTCAGGAAAAGCTTTTCCCAGATCCGTTTCCGGATGTCCGCGGTGACGAGGGTGTCGATCCCGCAGTACCGGAAGGCCCGCGCGACGGGCTCCAGGTCCGCGTCGTCGGGATGCAGCAGGCCGAGGTGCGTCATCCCGCCGCCGCCGTGACGGACCCTGCCGGGGGCCTGCAGGGAGGCGTTGTGCTGCGTCGTCCCGAGCACCAGCCGCCGCACGGGGACGAATTCCCGGAGAATGTCCTCGTGCCCCGCGCCATTCTGCAGGCTGATCACAAAAGCGGTATCCGCAATCAGGCGGCGGTTCTGTTCGAGCGCCCGGCGGGTGTGCATCGCCTTGACGAATACCAGGATCAGATCCGCCGGGGCGATCCCCGAAGCTTCGGTTCTCGCCTCCGGATAGAAGACCCTCACGCCGTCCTTTTCCTGAATGGTCACGCCGCCGGTCCGGATCGCGTCCGCCCGGGCCGGGTCGGTGTCGATCAACCACACCTCGTGCCGCTGCGACAGGTAGCCGCCGAACAAGGATCCCATGGCTCCGGCCCCGAGAACGGCAATCCGCATCGCGTCCCTCCCCTTGCGTTTCCCGCAGGGCGCATCTTACAACGAAAGGCTCCGCGGAATACAGGGCCTCGGCCGGTTGCCCCCGGCGGAGGAATATGCTTGAAAACGCAGGCGGATCAGTGGCACAAAGGACGCTGCACGCGTTCACATTCTTACAGATGCAGAGTTGCGCCGGGCGGATGCCGCCTCGCAGGACCCCGCGATCCTGCGCCGGACGGGCATTCCGGCACCCGGGACAGGAGAGACGACCGAATGGCACATGCAGAGCAGCAAGGGGCGGCATCCAGCGGCGACGGGAAACAGACCGCCTGGGGACTGGTGACCGTTTTTCTGACCTACCTCGTATTCAGTTATTATTTTCAGATCCTGCTGTCCGCCTTTCCGAGAATCGCGGCGGACCTGGACGGGATGCCGCTCTATTCCTGGGGCGTCGCGATCCCGAACCTGGGCCTGGCCTTCTCGATGCTCATCGTCGGGAAGCTGTCGGACCTGTACGGACGACGGGCCGTGCTGATCGCGGCGCTCGGCGTCTGCCTGCTGGGCACCTTCTGGTGCGCCCTCTCCTCGAATTTCGTCATGCTCATCATCGCGCGTACCTTCCTTTCCATCGGCCAGGGCGGCCTGGCGCCGCTGTGCTTTTCGGTGCTGGGCGACATGTTCGAGGGGGGGCAACGCAGCCGGTGGGTCGGCATGCTCAACATCCCCGCGGGCCTGTTCGCCATCGTCGGGCCGACCCTGGGCGGGTGGTTCGTGGACAACCGCAGCTGGCGCTATATCTTCTGGTGCGGGGCGCCGTTTCTGCTCCTGGCCCTGCTGATGGTCGTGTTCTGCCTGTCCAAAAGGCCGCTGAGCGCCAAGCCGAAGATCGATTCCCTGGGGGCGGTCCTCGCCGCCGTGGCCTCCTCGGCCATGATCCTCGCGTTCTCCATGGCGGGCACTCTCTACCCGTGGGGCTCGGCGCCCGTGATCGGGCTGCTGGTCCTGTCGGTCGCGGTGTGGATACTCTTCGTCAAAGCCGAGGCGGGAGCCGCGGAACCGATTCTGGACCTGGAGGTGCTTCGCAACCGGTCCTTCGTCACCCTGGCGACCGCGGGTCTGTTTTCGGCCTTCGGCATGGTGGGGCTCATGTTCTACTATCCGCTGCTGATGCAGGGAGTCCAGAGCGTCAGCGCCACGGTGACGGGGCAGGTGATGACCCCGGGAAACGTCCTGATGAATTTTCTCGGGGTGCCGGCGGGATTCATCCTCGCGCGCACGAAGCGCTACAAGTGGATGTTCATCGCGGGCTACGCCCTGACGCTGGCGGTCATGATCGTCCTGACGCTGTTCAATGCATCGACGCCGGTCTGGTGGGGCTTCCTGGCATTCACGCTGGCCGGGATGGGCATCGGGTCGATCCCGACCCTCAACACGCTCGTCGCGCAGTATGCCGTGCCGAGACGCCTGCTGGGCGTCGCCATGGGAGCCCTGTATTTCAGCGTGATGATCGGGCAGGCCCTCGCACCGGCCATCCTGGGATCGGCGATGAACATGACCTATACCAGCACCCTGGCAAAAACGCTTCCGCCGGAAGTGTCCCGGATGTCGGACGAGGCGACGATGACGTCGCTGGGCAACCCGCGCGTCCTATTGTCCGAGCCGGCGATGGCGTCGCTGCGGGATGCCATCGCCAAAGAGAATCGCGACGCCGCCCCCGTTCTCGAGGGGACGGTTTCGGCCATCCGCTCGTCTCTCGAATCGGGCCTGAGAGCGGTCTTCATCATAGGAGCGGTGACGATGCTCCTGGCTTTCCTGATCATCCTGACGATTCCGGAAATTTCCATCGACGCGAAGGCGGAGGAGACGAAGGCGCCCTGATCCGCAGGCGGGCATTGCGGCGAAGGTTCGGGATGCGGGGAGCCATCCGGCAGGCTTATTCGGCCGTTTGCAGGGCCCGGTCCGCCGGTTGTTCCAGGGCTCTGAAATCCAGGGTCTGCGACGCCAGGTTGTGCTTCTTGTCCGCCAGCTTGTCCGTGACCTGAAGCAGCAGCACGTAATCTCCCGGCGGGATGGACTCCTTCAGCCGCAGCCGGATCCTGATCGGGATTCGCTTGAAGTCGGTCACATTCTCCAGGTCCACCGCGGCGCTTTCGCTCGTGAAAATTTCCTGCCCGTTTCGGAAAAGGAAGAACCGGGACTCCAGGTCGGGCTTCTGTTTCTTTTTCGATCTGGCGTTGTAGATGATGGCCGCGCACTCGACGGCCTCTCCGGGCGCATAGGTCCTCAATGCGGGGCTCTTGCGCGGATCCCTGCGCACGTCCGGGTACAGCGCCTGCCGGAACTCCTCGGGAGTCTGCGAGGCGGCCCAGGGCAGGTCTTCCCCGCGATTGAACACGAAGATGTTCGACAGGGAAAGCCGGTTTTTCCTCAAGTCGGGGATCTCGATGTATTGATAGGCGGACCCCATCTTCCCGGTGACCGGGTCGCGGACGGCCGTCCGGACATAATAGGACCCGGGTTTCTTGACGGGGAGCCGGAGCGAAAACCGGATGCCGTGTTCCCGCCACCACGGAATGTTCTCCTCCTGGATCTCGAATTCGTACCGCTTGGCGCTGGAATCCCGGATGGCGTTCTGGATGTCGGACGTCACGCTTGCGGCTTCGATCGAAATCAGGTTTTTCCCGTCCTTGCCGTCCGTGAGGCCCACGTCGCGCGCGTCCAGGTGCAGCGACGACTGCAGCAGGTATCCCTTCCCCGGCTCCTCGATGTAGCCGGAAGCC
The DNA here is from genome assembly GCA_964613495.1 of uncultured Acidobacteriota bacterium. Lineage (GTDB taxonomy): Bacteria > Acidobacteriota > UBA6911 > UBA6911 > UBA6911 > UBA6911. The sequence continues at coordinate 5,766 of CAZTHE010000010.1, forward strand.
AGGTTTACCTTGAGGTCGCTGTATTGGAAGGGCGAGAAAATCGCCGCATAGAGCGATTTCGAAATGGGGGACGAAGGGTCTTCGGGCTGGGGGACCCCATAAAAGCCGTCGCGGGCATGGACCTCGGCTCCCGGCCGCTTCACCCGGATCCGTATCCGGTGATACATGTTGCGCGGCGTCCAGGCAAACGTGGAGGCGGGCGGCGTGTAGGTCAGCATGTAGTACCCCTTCAACTCCTCCTCCACCGGGCCGATGCCGTTCACGAACCAGTTCGAGTCGCGGATGAAGAGGCCGCCCGTTTTTTTCGACAGCGGAATCGGCGTTTGCGTGTCGCGCGTCGCGACCTCCTTGCTCGACTTATCCTGCACCGCCCCCACATCCAGGTCCATGGTTCCCGGAATGAGGAGGCTGGTGTCCATTCCCTGTCCGGCGTCGATCGACGACGGCACCGAAAGGCCCCGGATGTCCAGCGTGTGAATCACGACGCCGGCGCGCAGCGCCGCATCGGCCAGCGGATTGAACGAGGCCTCGGTAAACTCGGCGGCCCGTTTCGCGTTGTTCAGCCAGACGCCGATTTGGGTAATCAGGGGCGACGGGAGCATGGTCGAGGGCGACACGATGATGAGGGACTTGCGTCCCGGCATGTCCCTCAGCGTGCGGATGCTGTACGCCATCGCCATCATCTGCGACGTCACTTGCGGCGCGACGCGCAGGTCGATGTACCAGCGCACGCTGTCGATCATGGCCAGCAGCTGCCGCCGGTCCGTGCTGAAGGTCTGGAAGGTGGCGTTGGCTCCGGCCGTGGGCACGACGGCGATCAGGTCGCCGTCCTGCATCTGCGCCTCCACGAACCGGCGCAGGGCCATGCGCGACCGGTGGACCTGAGTGAAATCCATGCTCAGGTTGTCGACGATGAACACGATGGTCCTGCGGACGTTTTGGAGCGTGGGCACGGGCGCGGGAACCGGGACGGAGGGAGGGCCCCGGGTGCCCTTCGGCGCTGCGACGGTGGTGTCGAGGCGCGGCTGGTAGTCGTTGATATAAACGCAGGAGGTGATTTTCTGCCCGAAATGGTCCTGGTAGATTTCGAAGTCCTCGGCCGTCAGGTCGGTGATCTGGCGCCCCTTTTCGTCCAGGACGACCGCGTCGAGCCGCACTTCTTCGACCCCGATTCGGATGGTGAATCCGCTGTCGGCGGTTCCGGCCTGCGCGGTACCGGCCGAAGGCGAAGCCGGGCTTTGCTGCCCGTTCGAGCGGATCGTCAATGCGAGGAAGACGAACACGAGGCAGGCCGCAATGCGGCGTGTCTGGCAAAAAACGCGGAAGCCGGCAGCCGTCTCCATAGAACCCCCGTTCCCGGATAGCAATCAGTGAGATGCAGGTCTTTGCGTCGTTGGATGCTTCTTCTCTCCACAGGGTTCAATAAATCGGGGACGTCCCACCCGTTCCCCTGGTTTTCGACTTCCTCGAAGAGTTGGCAGATCGCCACAAAAACAGGCGAACGGGTGGGGCGTCCCCTAATAACGGAAGCAACTGACCAGGTGATCGTTGACCATGCCGGTCGCCTGCATGTGCGCGTAGACGATGGTCGATCCCACGAACTTGAAACCGCGCCGCTTCAGGTCCTCGCTGAACCGGTCGGATTCCGCGGAAGTCGCGGGCATCTCCGACAGGGTCCGGAGCCGGTGCCGGATGGGTTTTCCGCCGACAAATCCCCACATGTACCGGTCAAATGCTCCGAATTCCCTCTGCACCGCGAGGAATGCCTTCGCATTGGAAATGGCCGCGGCGATCTTCAGCCGGTTGCGGATAATCCCGGCGTCGCCGAGGAGCCGTTCGACGTCTTTATCCGTGAACCGGGCCACCCGGCGCGGGTCGAAGCTCTTGAATGCCTTGCGGAAGTTTTCCCTCTTGTGCAGCACGGTGGACCAGCTCAGACCCGCCTGCATGCCCTCGAGGATGAGAAACTCGAATATCTTCCGGTCGTCGTGCAGGGGCACGCCCCATTCCCGGTCATGATACTCGATCATCAGAGGGTCGTCGTCGGCCCACGGGCAGCGCCGAATCATCTTTTCATTCCTATCCTGTGATTCCCGGTGTCAGGGCTCGAGTTCTACGGATTTTCCGGTGACGGTGAAACGCCCCGTCAGCACCTGCGTCGTCGGCGCGTCGGCGGTCCCGGAGAGTCCCGGCTGTTTGCCGCCCACCGCCAGCTCGAAAACGCCCGGTTCGATGACGCGTCGCGCATCGTCCGTGATCAGGGAAAGCGCCCTCGGATCGATGGTAAAGGATACTTTCTGCGACGCGCCGGCCTCCAGGCCGATGCGTTTGAATCCGACCAGTTTCCGGATCGGCACGGGCGCGGAGGCCTGCCGGTCGGTGACGTACAGCTGGACGACCTCCTCCCCGGCGCGGCGGCCCGTATTGCGCACGGTCACCGAGACCCTGACGGGCTCCCCGGCCCTCACGGATTTCGGCGCCTCGAGGTTTTTGTAGGCGAATGTCGTGTAGCTGAGGCCGTGGCCGAAAGGATAGAGCGGGCTTCCCGTGAAATATTTATATGTCCTTTCCTTCATGGAATAGTCTTCGAAGGGGGGAAGCTGTTCCGTCGACCTGTAGAACGTCACCGGCAGGCGTCCCGCGGGATTGGCGTCGCCGAACAGAACGTCGGCGATCGCCGTGCCCGCCGCCTGTCCCGGATACCACGCTTCGACGATGGCGGGGATGTTCGCGTCGGCCCAGTTGACGGCGACGGCGCTGCCGTTGAGCAGCACCAGCACGGTGGGGGTCCCCGTCGCGACCACGGCCCGCATGAGGTCTTCCTGGACCTTCGGCAGGTCGATCGTCAGGCGGTCGCCGCCGGAAAATCCCTGTACCTGCACCGGCATCTCCTCGCCCTCGAGCCGCGGGGAAAGGCCGAGGAACAGGATGGCGGCGTCCGCCTTCCTGGCGGCGGCCACGGCCTCTCCGGCATAGTCCCGGCCGCGGAGCGCCCACTCGAGCTCCACGTTCATGCCGCCGAAGCGGTCCGCCATCTCGAAGGCGACCGGATAGGCTTTTCCCGCCTCGAGCCGGACGAACTCGGCCGCACCGGGTCCCCGGCCGCCGATCTGCTTGCCGTCGAGCGTCAGCCGCCCGAATCCGCCGGACGCGCGCAGGGCATATTCGCCGGTTTCCGGCGCCGTGATCCGTCCCGACCAGCGGACGGAGAAACGGTCGTCCACGAGCTCCGGATACGGCGCGTCGTTGCCCCATGCCGCCCGGATGTTGGCGCCCGATTCGGTGCGGACCGGTTTTCCTCCGTGCTGGAGGTTGTCGAAAAACTCGACGAGGACGCCGCGGCGGCCGCCGTCGCCCGGGGCCGAAAACGCCGCGTCGGGGACCGGCTCGTAGGAAAACAGCCCTTCGGCGACGTCGCAGCCGCGGGCGTAGAGCACTTCGGCCGTGGCTCCGATTTTGGCCCGGATGCCGGCCAGCGGTGTCACCGGGTGCGACGGCGTCCCGTTGTAGTTGCCGAGAAGGACCTCGGCGTCGTCGGCGTTGGGGCCGATGACGGCCACGGTGCGCAGGTCTTTGCGCAGGGGAAGCGCGCCGCCGCTGTTTTTCAGGAGCACGATGGATTTGCGGGCCGCCTCTTCGGCCATGCGTCCGTTCGCAGGGGAATCGTTGACGGAGTACGGGATGCGGGCCCAGCGCACGAGTTCCGGCGGATCGAACATGCCCAGCCTCATGCGCGCGGTGAACAGCCGCTTCACCGAAACATCCAGTTCCTTTTCCGTCAGGAGCCCCTGCCGGATCGCGTCGGCGAGCGACCGGTATTCGTTGCCGCATTCGAGGTCGCAGCCGCGACGGATGGCGAGCGCCGACGCCTCCGCGGCGGTCTTGACGATCTTGTGGTTGGCGTGGATGTCGCGGATGGCGCCGCAGTCGGAGACGACGTATCCGTCGAAGCCCCACCGGCCGCGGAGCAGGTCCTGCAGAAGGAACTGGTGGGCGCTCGCCGACTCGCCGCGGAAGCGGTTGTAGGCGCCCATGATCGAGTAGACGTTGCCTTCGACGACGGTCGCGCGGAAATGCGGGAGATAGGTCTCGTAGAGATCCCGGTCGCTCGCCTGCGCGTCGAACACGTGGCGCTTCGGCTCCGGCCCGCTGTGCACCGCATAATGCTTGGATGTGGCGATGACCTTGAAGTACTTCGGGTCGTCCCCCTGCAGGCCCCGGATGAAGGCGATGCCCAGCCTGCCGGCGAGATAGGGGTCTTCGCCGTAGGTCTCCATGCCCCGGCCCCACCGCGGGTCGCGGAAGATGTTGATGTTCGGCGACCAGAACGTCAGTCCCTGATAGCGGCCGCGGCGCCCCTGGCGGACGAACTCGTGGTGTTTCGCCCGCGCTTCGTCGGAAATGACCGATGCGACGTCCAGCAGCTGCTTTTCGTCCCACATGGCGGCCAGGCCGATGGCCTGCGGGAACACCGTGGCAAGGCCGGCGCGCGCCACCCCGTGCAGCGCCTCGTTCCACCACTCATAGGCCGGGATCCCCAGCCGCTCGATCGCCGGGGCGTTGTTGACCGTCTGGGAGATCTTCTCCTCCAGGGTCATGCGGCCGACGAGGTCGTCGACGCGCCGTTCGACGGACAGGGCGGGATTCATGTAGGGCAGCCCCTGGAACTCCGGGGCCTGTGCGTGGGAAAGGACGCAGACGGCGAGAACGGCGGCGCACAGCAGGACACGGGACGGACACGCGCATTTCATGGCTTTCACTCCGTAAAAGTGTATCGGGCATTCCCTATACGAAATCGAAATTACACCAAAACGGCGCAGAAGCAACATGAATAAAAAAGGCTAAATCCATTCCACCCGGAGATCCCTGCCGAATATTTTGAATTCCGGGTCGCCTGTCAGAACCGGCGCATTCAAATGACATTCTGTTTGTGCCGGTTGCCCGTGTCCCGGCAGGAAGCATCCCCTGTTACGGACCGGCGGATTTTTCATCAACCGTTCCGGTGTTTTTCGGGACGGAATTCCCCCGGGATCCGCGCTACTGGATCCGGCGCCGGCCTTCGGGCGATGTCTCCCCGGACATTTCCTATGGTGGCGGCGCTCTTGCCCTCGAAGTCCTCCTCCGGACGCTCGAGCCACTCGGACTGCAGCCGCTCGAGGCGCTGCACCTCCTCGGCGGCGGAGGCGTCGGGCCGGTCCCGGACGCTCTCCCGGCACTCGGCGATCAGGTAGCGCACCAGGTCGTAATACACGACGATCTCGTGCGTGCCGAATCCGGCGAACCGGTAGGCGGCCGAGCCGGGATCGAGGCACGGCGGCGGCGCACCGAGGCGGCTCCATTGATCTTCGCGCGACTGCAGGTCCGCGTCGATGAAGTCCTGCTTCGTCAGCAGGACGGTTCTCGGGTTGTTCCCGCGCAGGTCTTCGCGCGGCGTCATGAGCCATTTCGCGTGAATGCCGGCCACGGGGTTTTCGACTCCGGCGTCGCGGGCGCCAAGGCATTCGGGCACGATGGCGCTCGCCAGTGCGCCGTAGATCACCGCCCGGGCATCCAGCGGAGGGTCCGCGGAATTGCGGGTCCGCCGGAGATCCCGGAGGCAGCGGTATTCCTCGACGGAATCGAGCAGGAGCCAATCGTCCGGCACGGAATAGCAGATGCGGACATCGGCCTGCTTTTCCCCGTTCCGGTAGTAGACGGCTCCCTGGCTTTGGGGAGACGAATAGGTCGACTCGCAGGCGAGCACGCGCGCGGCGAGGTCGACGAACGCAATGCCGGCGTCCCAGGGAGTGTCATCGCCGTCTGCATCAAAGAGATCAAACGGTCCCGTCCCCGGGACCGGCCTGGAAAACCTGGACATGGCGCGTTCGAGGTCTTCGATGGTTTCCGGGCAGGCGGAAAGCGCGGCGACGATGACGTCCACGTTTCCGGCGTGGATCGTGCCGTGGATGGTGCGGTTCGCATCCAGAAGATTCAGTCGGATTTCGCTCATAGTGGGCCTTTCCTCGAGATGGATCGGGCGGCCGAAACCGGCCGCGGCGCCGTCGCCGCGAACGTCCGTCAACCGCCTTCATGCGTCTAATGGCCATTGGCGGATTTGAGCCAAATTTTTTTTCGGAAATAGGGCGCGGTCCTGCCAGAAATCCGCAGCAGAACGAGCGGCTGGAGGGCGGCGGGGAGCCGGGAAAGGCCGTGCGGGCCCCACGGGGAGGCGGATTATTATCCCTGCCATGGGCGGAAAGTGTACTATGATTGGGTTGCCCAGGACGCTATCCTCGCAGATCGCCCGGCCGGATGGCCGGGTCGTCGGGATCCGGTTCCGGATGTCTTAACGAAAGGGAAACAGGGATTATGGAAGAAGAATCGCAGGTCGTTTCGAGTGCCGACGAAGAACAGCCGGAGACCGACCTTGTCCGGACGCTCCGGAGCATGCAGCAGCAGCTGTCGAACCTCGAACGAAAGATGGACGCGCTGATCCTGCAAACGCGGGAGGCGCGGCATGGGCAAAGGGCCGGTGCGGAAAGGCCCTTTCGAGAGAGAACGTTTTCCAAGGCTCCCGGCTCATTCGACCGCTCCCGGCATCGCGGAAAATCCGAACGGGAGCATATTTCCAGAGGATCCGGGGACAAGGAAACGGCGCGGAAACATTTCTACGACCGCTTCAAATCCGGCCCAAAACAGGACAGACCGCCCGGCAGGAAGAAGCCTTACCGCGGAAAGCGGGATTGATCTGCGCCCTTCGGATCGAGCGGCAGGCGTTTTGCCGCCGGACCCGCGGGGTGCCCACCGAAATGCTCAGGGCCTGCAGCCTATCTCCACCGTGTTGCGCCCGTCGCCGAGAGTCCGGAAGAGCCTGTTGTCTTCGGTCAGAAAAAAGAGATAGTCGCCTCCGTAATACCATCCCGTGACGTCCGCGGGCGCGGTGGTAACCCCCTGATCGCGCTTCCCGTCGACCTGCATGCGTCTCAGTTCGCGGTCCCTGGAGTAGTACACCCAGCCATCGGCCACCCATCGGACCCGGTCTCCGGATATCAATTTCATTCTGCCGATCAGGCTCTTCATCGTGGGCATGCTTCCCCGGGAACCCGGTTGGGTATTCATCGCCGGCAGGGAGTCCTTCCCTTCGTCCAGAGTTACTACCCTGAACCAGCCGGTGGCGGGACTGTCCTTGAATATTCCGGGCAGCAGTGTCACATCCGCGTGATTTCCGTAGCTGCAATAATAGGCCGCCGCGTCGTCGCTCTGGTCCAGGATCAAGGGGGAGGTGTTGACGTTGACCGAGAGGTGACCGGTCTTCTTTTTGCTCTTGAGACTATAGGAAAGCACACCGCCGGCGCCATGCGGCTGCGGTATATCCTCCCAGTGGCGGTTGTAGAAAATGTGGAAGTCATTCACGGCGATGGAATAGACCGGCTTATCGTCGAAAAGCTTCTGCACCGGCTCGTTCGGCCGGTTGGTCCGCATGGAAAAAACTTCCCCGCTCTCATTCAGGTAGAAGGCCCACCCGTGTTTGTTCACGCGCAAATAGCCGATCCCGTCCCTGTCGTTGAGCAGCGCGCGCCCATCGCCGTCGACGGAGATCGCGTACGTGCCGTTTTTGGTTTCGCGATTGGTGTTGTAATAATAAATCCTGCGCCCGGTGACATTCAGGTTTGCGGGCACGTCGTCCGACAGCCGGACGAGTTTCTGCCCGCTCACATGGACTTTGTAGAGCCTGTCGCCGTCGGCCGGGTTGGCGAAATAGACCCATTCATTCTGCACCACGAGCCGGTCGGTCCCGTTGACGCTTCCCCAGTACCGCGGTTTGGAGACCGTTACGTCGCAGTCGTTGGTCCTCCGCCCATCCGGAGCGATCGCGCGGACCTGCGTGCGCCCGAGGCTTCGCGGGGTGACGACACCCTTTTCATCGACGCGGGCGACGCCGGGATCGTCGCTCACCCAACGAAAGGCGAGACTGCGGTCAGCCCCCTCCGTTCGTACCGATAACCGTACCGCCTCCCCTCTTTCGAACAGCTCCAGGTCCTTCCTGTTCAAATGGAATACGCTCCCCCGTTCCTTCTCAGCGCGCTCGCGGGGAGCCTGGGACGCTTCGGGAGCCGTTTCCCGGTGCGTCCGGGACCGTTCGCCCTGGGCGGCGGCCGGCATCGACGCGGCGGCAAGCAGCAGAATCCAAAAGATCTTTTTCATGGCCGGGCTCTTTCCTCTAATTGTGTTCCGTTCGAAAAAACGTTTTGATCGCGCATACGACCCTATCGGCATGCGGGGACCGGGCCATTACTGCTGGAGAGGGATGCCTGTGCCGGTCTGAAACACCGCAAAAGTCTTCTCGGGGGATCGCCATAAACAGCCGGGGAAGCCGGCGAAACGGCAAACCGCGGGCGCCCGCGATCTTTCCGGTTTGCGCGCCCGCCGATTCTGCTACAATAGCCCGATTTTATGGCTTCTCCGAACGGAGGGCGGTTTCGGGAAACCGGTGGGGCAACCGCCAAGGGGATTATCTTCCGGAAAGAATTCTCTTATGGAACTCGCGATCGAAACCAGGGTGCTGACTCGGTTTTTCGAAAAATTCTGCGCCGTGGACGGCATCGACATCCGTGTGGAGCCGGGCACGTTCTACGGATTCCTGGGCCCGAACGGGGCGGGGAAATCCACGACGATCAAGATGCTCACCGGACTGCTGGCGGCCTCGGGAGGAGAGGCGTACGTCCTGGGAAATAATATGTTCGATACCCGGGAGTCGCTGGAGGCCAAGAAGAGGATCGGCGTGGTGCCCGAAGACCTGGCCCTGTTCGAAAACCTCACGGCGCGCGAGCACCTGACGTTCATCGGGCGCATGCACCTGATGCCGGCCGGCATGATCCGTTCGCGCATCGACGAACTCCTCCGACTGCTCGGGCTCGCCGACGCCGAAAAGAAACTGACGCTCGAATATTCGCACGGCATGAAAAAGAAACTCGCCCTGGCCGCGGCCCTGCTTCCCAACCCGGACCTGCTGTTTCTGGACGAGCCGTTCGAAGGCGTGGATGCGGTCACGTCCCGCGCGATCCGGGACATCCTGAAGGACTATATCCGGCGCGGTTCCACGATATTCCTGACCTCCCACGTCCTGGATGTCGTCGAAAAGCTGTGTACGCATGTGGGCATCATCGCCAACGGCAGGCTGGTCGAGCAGGCGGAACTCGAAACGCTGCGCCGGGGAAGCTCCCTGGAGGAGCGCTTTCTCGAAAAAGTCGGCGCCGACGAGGAAGCGACGCACAAACTCTCCTGGCTCCACGAGGAGGCGCCGTGAACTGGGAGCATCTCAGGACCTATGTCTGGGTGCGCTGGCGGCTCTCGGCGAATCAGGTCCGCCGCGCGGGGCTTTTCGGGGCGATCATCGCCGCAATCCTGGCCGCCGCGAGGATCCTGGGCGGGGCGGTCGCCTTTATCGCCGGGTTGCTCGCCGGCCTCCTGGCCCTGAACCATGCCGAACCCTGGGTCGTGTTGGCCGTGTGGGACGGTTTTGCCGCCGCCTTCCTCTTCCTCTGGCTTATCGGCCTCATGTCGGAACTCCAGCGGACGGAGCTGCTGTCGCTCAACAATTTCATGCACCTGCCCGTATCGCCGGCCGGCGCCTTTCTGATCAACTACGTCGGGTCCAGTATCGGCCTGAGCCTGATCCTGTTCCTTCCGGCGATGATCGGTCTCGGAGCAGGACTGAGTCTCTCGCGCGGCCCCGCGATGCTCGTGACCTTTCCCCTCATCGCGGCCTTTTTCCTGATGGTCACCGCCGTGACCTACCAGTTCCGGGGATGGCTCGCCGGCATGATGGCCAATCCCAGGCGCCGGCGGGCCGTCATTGCCGTCGTGACGCTGCTTTTCGTCGTCGTGTTCCAGATCCCCAACATCGTGACCAATCTGAGCCCGGGCGCCCGGGCGAGGCGCGAGGCGATGCGGGAATCATCCCGGCGGCTCGCCGCGCTCGAAGAGGAACGGGCCGCCGGGCGGATCAGCCGGGAAGAATACGAGAAACGGCTTTTGGCGGGACGGGCGGCATGGGAGGCCGGGCGCGGCCGCGAAAATGCGAGAGACCGCGACATCCTCCGGACGGTCAGCAGGACCGTGCCCCCGGGATGGCTGCCGTACGGCGCCGCCGCCGCGGCCCAGGGGCAATATCTTCCCGCGCTGGCTGGATTCGCGGGAATGGGCCTGATCGGCATCGCCAGCCTGTGGTGTTCCTACCGGACCACCATCCGCCTGTATACGGGACATTCCGGCTCGGGGCGCTCCCGGCGGCATGCCGCGGCAGGGAGCGCGCCGAAAAACCCCGCGAAGGCCGCGGGAGGCATGGCCGCCCGGCCGGCGTTTCTGGAGAAAAAGATCCCCTGGATTCCGGAACACGCCGCCGCGGTATCCCTGATGTCCTTCCGTGCCCTGGTTCGCGCGCCCGAGGTGAAGATGCTGCTCCTGACGCCCCTGATCATGATATTCGTCTTCGGCGGGATGGCCGCGGGAGGGAAGGGAGACGTCGCCCTCCTGGCCCGTCCGCTGGTTGCCCTGGGCCTGGCCGCGGCGGTGCTCATTTTCGGTCTGACCGGGTTCGTCGGAAACCAGTTCGCCTTCGATCGCGCGGGATTCCGCGCCTTCGTGCTCAGTTGCGCGTCGCGCCGCGATATCCTTTTGGGAAAAAACCTCGCGATGCTTCCCGTGGCGCTGCTCCTGATGGCGCTCGTCATCGCCGTGTCGCAGTGGATGCACCCGATGCGGCCGGATCACCTGGCCGCCGTCCTGCTGCAGACGATCCCCATGTATTTTCTTTTCTGCCTGGCCGCAAACCTGCTTTCGATCCTTGCCCCCATCGCCTTGAAGACCGGTTCCGGCCAGCCTGCCCCGCACCAGGGGACCCGGGTTCTGTTCCAGATCGCGCTGATGTTCGTCCTTCCCGTGCTGATCGGGTTCACCCTGATCCCGCTGGGGATCGAGGCGCTGCTCGTCTTCCTGCGGTGGGCCCCGTGGTTCCCGGCGTTCCTGTTTTTCGGCCTGCTCCAGACCGCCGCGGTGCTGTGGCTGTACGGCGTCGCGCTCCGGTGGCAGGGCGGCCTCCTCGAGCGGCGCGAGAAAAAGATCCTGGAAATCGTCTGCTCGAAAGTCGAGTAGGGAGTCGCCGCCGCGGGACGCGGCCCGGGCACGTCGCCGGCAGAAAAAAAGCTTGGATATTAATCCATTAGTATTACAATAGCCAAACCCTCACTCGATCGGCTAGAGGTTGCGCCAATGAACGAGATGTGCATCGACCTGCTGAGGAAGAAAAAAGTCCAGCAATATCGTGCCCAGGAAATATCCAGGATCCTGTTCCGCGGCCTGGCACTCGCCGCGGTCGTGTCTTTTGCCTACTGGATCTGCACGAGTCCCCTGATCCCCGCCTCATTTCTCTACATCAGGCAACAAATCCACCTGCTCAGGCTGTAAGGCCCGCACCGGTCGGGATGGTGAGCGCCCGGCTCACGGAAGGGTGAAGCGCAACCCTGTAAAAATCATGTGCGTGTTCAGGTCCCGGTCCGCTTCCGAAGAGGCGTGCCACGGGGCCCGCGTCACATAGGAATACTGTCCGAGCGCCTGGAAGGCGCCGTAGTTCGGGTTTTTCCAGAAAATGCGGACGTAACCCAGCGACGCCTCCTGGATCTGCCGGTTGGCCGTATTCGGGGAACCGGGATGGCCGAAGCCGACGTAAGCATCCGGGGCGGCGGCCACGTAGTTCCGGTCGAAATATGCGCCGCTATAATAGGCAAAAGCCTGGGAAGCCGGAGAGAACTGGTATTCCATTCCGGCGATTCCGGACACGGAAAGCACCGGCGAGATGGAACCGTCGGGCCGCACGATGACGTCCGGGCCCATCCCCATGATGTAGCGGCCGCCTCCGCTCGAGAAAAAAGTGGTCAGGATCCAGCGCAGGTTCCGGATCGGCTCGACAGACATGTTGAACGAGCCGCCCACTCCCTGCGCCGTGTGCCGCACATGGTCCGCGGTCAGCGTCCGGAACTGGCGCGACAATCCCGCAAGCTCGAAATGAAACGCCCTGCCATCGACTTTGACGTCATAGGCCAGTTTGCCGATCACATCCGGCCGCGGATTGGCGATGGTGGAATTGCCGCTGCTGGTGTCGAACTGCGGCACGAATCCGGCCGGGAGCGTGGTGGCGTTGGTGACGTACTGCTGCGGATTCTCCGCCGAGACGGCCAACGTCCAGCGGGGTGTCATCCGGTAGGTGGCCCGAAACTGGCTCTGCCGCACCCAGACGAGTCCCGCCAGGTAAGCCGAATCCTGGCCCAGGCCGAGAAACACATCGGAAGGCGCGGAGGACGTGCCCGTGCGGTTGGGCGTCATCAGAGTCCAGGCCTGGCCCCCCAGAACCTCGAATCTTCCCATCTGAACGCCCGCCCACGCCTGGCGCACCCGAAACGTGTTGCTGTTGCCGGTGACATAGGCGTTGTTGGGCAGGGCGCCAGCGAAATCGGTCTCGAAATATCCCGTTGCCAGCACCTTGCCGCCCGCCAGGGGGCGTTCGGTGACCTTCAGCGTCAGGCGCGAATTATACGAGCTGAAGCGCCACTCGGAGAGCCGGCCCGCGGCGCTGTTGTTGGAGGGAATCGACCCGAACGCGGTCGCCACTCCGCTGCCCACGTTGGTCGAACGCCACACGGCGGACATGTCCACGAATCCGCCGGGGGTGAATTCCGCACCGCCGATGCGGAAGGACAGCGGTGCGGCGGGAGGATGGCTCTCGGGCGGATTGCCCGAAAAAGCCGCGGCCGCCGCTTCGGTCGGGGCCTTTTCGGGCCGGTCTTCCCCTGTCGCCCGCTGCCGCTCTGCTTCCAGGAGACGCCCCACCGCCGCTTTCAGCTCATCCAGCTGCTGCTGCTGCAACGCAATCTGTTTCTGAAGCCTTTCCAGTTCCGACCCGCCGTCCTGCGCCAGCACCATCATCGGGCAGAAACACAACACGAACGAAATACACGATCTGAACATCCCAATCACTCCTGACGCGCACGGCGCGCTCAAGCCCTGTGTCAGGGCCGTTATATCCCCGGTGGCCGCAGAATAGTCCGGCATGCGGCCGTGCCCCGTCAAGAGTGAATCATCCGCCCGCCTCTCGAAGCTTCTGCGGCGGCGGATGTGGGCATGCCTATCTGGAATCCGGAATCTGGAATCTGGAATTTCTTTTTGCCCCGCCGTCTGCACCGCATCGCGACGAGGTTTCATGGATGATGGGGTTAATCCGCCTTTTTTGCGGCGCTCAGAAGATTGGCAAAAATGCGGTAGGCCCCTGCAACGCCGGCCGGGAGCTGGCGGAACCACGCGTACGCCGTGTAGACGTATGCGCCTTTGCCGTATGCGGCGTAAAGGTTGCCCCCCGCCAGCGCGTTTTCCCCGGGATCGCCCGATTCGTACAAAGTCTCGTAGCGTGCATCCCATTTCGAAGGGAAATACAGCCCGCGCTCCTGCACCCAGCCCAGGAAATCCGCTTCCCCGATCGCATTGGGCGTCCGCAGCAGGGAATGCCTCGGATCCGGGATGGCCACCGGGGCATCCTCGACGGTGATACGCGACCCCCCCAGCTCGATCGAGTAGGGCGCCAGCGTCTGCCAGTCCGGCGAAGACCAGCGGTCCGCCGTGTTGTACTGGACCACCAGCGTGCCCCCGTTGCGCACGTAGTCCATCAGCCGATGCCGGTTGGCGGCGAGGTCCTTTCGGACGTTGTAGGCCCGGATCCCGGTGACGATGGCGTCGAACCGTTCGAGATCCCCCCGGGCAAGATCGGCAGGCCCCAGCAGCGTTACCTCGCACCCCAGTTGCCGCAGGGCGCGGGGGACTTCGTCTCCGGCCCCCATGACGTACCCTACCTTCCGGGCGAGGGTGACCACGTTTGCCCGGACCAGCGAAGCCGTCGCCTGCGGAAAAATCGTTTGCGGCGGGATGTGGGGATACTCGATCTCGAGCAATCCGGAGTCTATCTCGTGCTCCCCGACACGGGCGACCGCCCGGAGCCTGCCGCCGGCCGGTTGGACCGGCGGGTGCACCCGGAACGTCGCGGTGACTTCTTCGCCCGCGGCCGTTAGCATGAATGCCCGCTCCCCGGGTTCGGCACGCCAGCCGGACGGCACCTCGAGCGCGACGGATCCCGAGACTCCCGCCGCGTTTGCACGCAGATGGACATTCACGGACCTGGCTTTCGTGTCGGGAAACAGCACGGCGGAGTCCGCCAGGCTTACGGCGACCGGCGGCACCACCACCAGCGGGCGGACCGTCTCGCCTTCGGTGCGGCTCACGGTCCGGCACACCACCGGGCGGACGAATTCAATGATTTCCGCCCCCGCCCGGATTCGGAATGCCGCACTGAGAACGGGCGGAGTCTCTGCCAGGCCGATCATCCGCCGGTCTTCGACGGGGTAGACGAAGCCGTCGCCCGGGGCCCTCAGCCAGTACGGCTGGGAATAGGGATGCCCTTCCGGTATCGTCACGCGAAAGGACCGGCGGATCGGCCGGTTGTTCTCCAGCGGCATCGCGGCGAACTCCTTCGACGGCGCGCCCGGCATCCCTTCCAGCTTCATTCCGGTCAGGGTCAGGGGATATCCGGACCGGTTCGTGACCTCGAAATTCACCTCCATCGTTTCGCCCGGGATGAACCGGTGCCCGTCGGTGGACGCGTCGAGGTAGAGCCCGGCGCACAACGCGATCGCCTCGTCCAGTTCGCGAAGCTTCAGCCGGGCGATAGGATCCTCGATCGCGGCCAACGGGCCGCGGGCTTTCACAAGAAGAGGAATGGTTTTCTCCGGGTGCAGCATATCGAAAGACCGGCAGGCTTCTTCCAGGATGTCCGCAACGGGTGCTCCTGCCGGGAACCGCCGCCAGCCCGTTTCGATGCCGTCGAAGATGTCGCCGCCGGCGGTCGGGTCACCGGCCTCGACCGGCAGGATGCTCCATGAAGGCCCCCGCTGCCCGGCCGTGCCCATGCCCTGGCTTCGGTGCATGCTGCGGCTCATGCCGGCGATTTCAATGTAGGAGCGGCCCAGCAGGGGATTGAACGATCCGAGGTCGACCGTCACGCTTCCCGCGCGTGCGGGCCCCGCCTGACCGTCGCTGCCGCCGAAGATCAATCGCTTTGCGCGCCAGGGTGCGGCATGACGGACTTGTTCGGGAAAGCGCGCCGGATCCGCGGCGGCGAAGAACGCGTCCCGCGCGAGGATGCCGGCCGCCTGGTGGTGGCCGTGTCCCTCCCGGACGCCGATGACGATTACATCCGGACGGAAGTTCCGCACGACCTGGACCACGTCCTGCAGGATCGCCTCCCGGCCCCATTTCCCGAAGGTCTCCTCCGCCGTTTTGGAGAAACCGAAGTCGACCGCGCGCGTAAAATACTGCTCGCCGCCGTCGATCTTCCGGCCGGCCAGCAATTCCTGCGTCCGGATCAGGCCGAGCGGCGCGCCTCTCTCGGACCCGAGGAGGTTCTGTCCCCCGTCCCCGCGCGTCAGGCTCAGGTAGGCGGCGCGCCCCCCGCGCGCGTGGGCGACATAGGCGAGCAGCGCCGCGTCCTCGTCGTCGGGGTGCGCAGCGATGAGCAGCACACTTCCCAAAACGGCAAGCCGTTGCAGGGCGAGTCTGGTCTGAACCGCGCCGGCGATGCCTTTCTGTGCATTCACCGGAAACTGAAACAGGCAGGCCAGGGCCAATGCCCCGGCGCACAGCGTCCACGCGAATCGGACTCGCCGTCGCATCACTCGATCGCCGACGCCGCGGATGCGGCGAAATTTTCGGGATACAAACCAGGCAGTCTCATGTCGGATACCCATTCCGGCGCCGAAGGCGCCTTTCGTTTATGGATACTATCACAAGCGAACCCGTCGCGCTTCCCGGACCCCCGCGGCCGGGTTCCCTGCGAAATCTCTATTCAAGATGTGGCGGTCCGATATAAAATACCTGCAACGGCACGCCGCCTATTCCCCGATGTTTCCACTGCACTCGTTGCCCGGTTCCGGCGCCTGCCCTTCGGAAGGATGCGGAATCCGACAGGCGATTCGCCCTTCTTTTCGATGTCCCGGACGATCCGCTCCAGGCGCCCCGACGCGGCGAAAACCGCCGGGGATCCGCCGTAACGGATATTCCCGGGGCATCCGCACCCGGCACCGACGGTGCACGGGAAAGGAGAAACACATGCTGCTTCAAACCCTGGAACCCATTATCCGGGAACACCCGTTTTACCGCGGCCTGGCAGAAGCGCATCTCAAGCTGATCGTCGAGTGCGCCAAGACCGCCCGTTTTGCCGAAGGCGAAGTGCTCTTCCGCGAGGGCGACCCGGCCGACTGGTTTTACCTGATCCGCGAGGGACTCGTGGCCGTAGAGGTCAACGTGCCTCACGGCGACCGGATCACGCTGCAGACGGTCGGCGAAGGCGATGTCGTCGGCTGGTCGTGGCTGTTTCCCCCGTACCGCTGGTATTTCGACGCGAAGGCTCTGCAGCCGACCCGGATGCTGGCCTTCGATGGGAGATGCCTGCGCACCAAATGCGACTCCGACCACGACCTCGGCTATGAGCTGATCAAGCGGGCTGCGAACACCCTGCGCGAAAGGCTGGAAGCCGCGCGGTTGCAGCTGCTGGACATGTACGCCCCCCGCCCCTGAGTGGTCCGCGCCGTCCTGGCCGTGGGCTTTCCGGTCGCCGCCGTTTTGCGCCGGCCGGGCGGGCCCCCGATCTGCTCTGCCCGACGCGCGGGAGTGTAGGAGAATTCCGGATTCCGGATTCCGGATTGCGGAATCCGAGTCGGGAACGGGGCTGGAAAGAGAAAGCGGAGGCGTCGGGGAAATCCCCGGTCTGACGACAATTGGTTTCCACGCAAAAAGTCGAAGATCCGTGCAAGCAATAAACCCGGAGAGGTTATAATACGAGGCGTTGCCGGTGTCCCGGGACATGGCCGGATGTGCCAAACCCTGAGGAATGCCGGCGTCCCATAATTTCGGTTTCGCATCGCTGTTCGCTTTTGTTTCGCCGGGTCCTGTCGGTGCCGCTCGCGTCGGGCCGCGGCGGGGAAAGTCTTGCTCGAACAAGCGGATCCCGCGGGAGGAAGCGCGTGCCCATTGCCGTCGTCGGAATGCTGGACGAGAGGGAACCGGCCCTCCGCCTGATCAGGGACTGCATCGAGCAGAGAGGCCACAGGGCGCTGCTGCTCGACATCAGCGTGGGAAACGGCGCCATCATCCCTTCTCTCGAGGCGGACGTGAACTGCCGGGAACTCGCGGCGCTGGGAGAAGCCGGCGCGGGCGGCGGGCCCGACCGGGCGCGCACCGCGGTCATGGCCGAGGGGCTGCGGGCGAAAATCGCCTCGCTGCACGCTGCGGGCGCAATCGACGGAATCCTCGCCATCACGGGAATGACCGGCGCTCTCATCGTACTGCGCGCGATGGAGGCGCTGCCGTTCGGCCTTCCCAAGCTGCTGATATCCGGCGCCACCGCGCAGCCGATGCACGCGGCCCGTTTTGCCGACTATTTTTCGCTCAGGGACGTCACGGTGATGCACACCGTGGTGGACACCGTCGGCATGAACGCACTGGTCCGGACTCTCGCGGTGAACGGTGCCAACGCCATCTGCGGCATGGTGGAGGGGAAGGGGAATCCGCTCGAGGTAAAGAAACCGTCTGTCGCGATCACCGAGTTCGGTTTCTGCGACCGGGGCGCGCACCGCATCCGGGAGATTCTGGAGGGCGAATACGACCTCGTGTCGTTTCACGCCACCGGCCTCGGGGACAAGGCGCTGATGGAGCTTCTGCCGCACGGGATCTTCGGCGCCCTGATCGACCTGGTGCCCGGGGCGTTTTCGGAATACCTCCTCGGCGGCAACCGGGGATTCGCGGGCGAGGGCCGCCTGCGCATCGCGGAAAGCCTGCCCATCCCGTACATCTTCTGCCCCGGCGGCTTCGACATCATCAGCTGCGGGCCGATCGAGAGGAAAAACGGGAACGATCCGCTCTGGACCTCGAGGAAGCTGGCGGAACGGAAGCTCTACCTGCAGGACGCCCACCGCGTGCAGGCCCGGATGAATCCGGAGGAGACGAAACTGGTCGCCGCCGCGGCGGCCCGGGAGCTGAACCGGTATCCGGACAAGGCGCGGGTCAAGGCGGTGATTCCGCTGAAGGGATTTTCCTCCATCGGCGTCCGGGGAGGGCCGCTGCATGATCCCGCGGCGGATGCGGCGTTCCGGTTCACCTTCCGCCGACATCTGGACCCCGGCATAGAAATCGTCGAGGTCGATTCGGACATCAACAGCCCGGAGTTCGCGCACGCCGTCGCAGCGGCGCTGTCTCGCGCGGGGATGCAGGGAGGAGCCGCGCGCCATGCCTAAGATCGAAATCGTCGATCAGACGATCCGGGACGCCCAGCAGAGCCTCTGGGGCAACATGATGCGGACGGAGCATATCGCCCCGATCGCGGCCACGATGGATAAGGTCGGGTACCGCGCGATCGCGACCGTGGGTTCCCAGGCGTTCACGGTCGAGGTCCGCAACCACGGGGAAAATCCCTGGGAGCGTATCCGGCTCCTGTCCGGGCTGCTGCGGAAGACCCGCCTGCGCGGTTCGTACCAGACGGCGAGCCTCAGCGCGTTCGACCTCAGCACGCCGCGCAGCATCATCGCCCTCTGGATCCGCCACTCGGTCGCGAACGGCGTCCGGAGCTTCTGGATCTGCGACTACCAGGAAAACATGGAGCGCTTCCGCCATTTCGCGGGCATCGCCAAGGCCGAAGGGGCCGAGGTCGTCACGGCGCTGATGTATACCTCCAGCCCGGTCCACGACGACGGGCACTGGATCGAGAAGCTCCGCCGGATCGTTTCGGCCCGGGAATGCACCGACCGGATCATGATCGAGGACGCCTCGGGCGTTTTGACTCCGGAGCGGACGCGCGCGTTCCTCGAGCTGGTACAGAAGCACTGCGGCGGGATCCCGCTCGAGTTTCACTGCCACTGCAACTCGGGTCTCGCGCCGCTGTGCTACCTGGAGGCCCTCCGCGCCGGCGTCACCACGCTGCATACGGCGGTGGCGCCCCTGGCCAACGGCACGTCCGTGCCTTCCACGGAAAGCGTCCTCAAAAACGCCCGGCGGCTCGGGTTCGAGGCCGACATCGACGAGGACGCCCTTGCGGCCGTTTCGGAGCATTTCGGGAAAATCGCCGAAACCGAGCGTCTGCCGGTCGGGGTGCCGGCGGAATACGACCTGTTTCATTTCGATCACCAGGTGCCCGGGGGAATGATCACCAACCTGAAGCGGCAGCTCCGGGAACTGAAGATGGAGCACCGCCTGGGGGAAATTCTCGAGGAATCGGCCCTCGTCCGTCGGGATCTCGGCTACCCGGTCATGGCGACCCCGTACTCGCAGATCGTGGGGAGCCAGGCATTCGAAAATGTCCTTTCGGGCGAGCGGTACAGGAAGATCACGGACGAAGTCGTCAAATACGCGCTGGAATTGTACGGCGCCCCGGCCGTAGCCGTGGACGCGAATCTCATGGACAGGATCCGGAGCCTTCCGAAAGCCCGGGAGTTCATGGACTGGAAACCGGAGGGCTATTTTAAATCCGTCGACGAGCTTCGAAGCGAAATCGATCCGAACCTCTCCGATGAGGACCTCCTGCTCAGGATCCTGATCCCGGGGAAGCGGCCGGTCCGGAATGAGACCGGAAAACCTGCAAAGGCGCCTGTCACCCGGGAATCCGCGCCGGCCGCGCGCCGGAAATCCGGCGAAGATGTGCCGGCGGCGTTCCGCGTCGAAGTCGACGGCGAAGTCTTCAGCGTCCGGATCGCCCCGCTCGGGAACGGGCCGGGAGGCTCTCCCGAACCCGCCGGGGCGAAGGCGCCGGCCGGGCCGCAGGATCCGCCCCGCGGCGCCGTCCGCTGCGGCATGGCGGGCCTGGTCCTCTCCATCGCCGTGCGCGCGGGCGACCGGGTGTCCGCGGGGCAATCCCTTGCGATGATAGAGGCGATGAAGATGCGGCGGCAGGTCGCCTCGCCCCTGGCGGGAGTCGTGAAGGAAATCCGCGCGCGCGAGGGGGACGTGGTCGGTCCGGAAGACATCCTGATGGTGATAGATTGAAATGATCCGCAAGATACTGGTCGCCAACCGGGGCGAAATCGGCGTCCGCATCCTGCGGGCCTGCCGTGAAACGGGAATCGCTTCCGTGGCGGTCTATTCCGAGGCGGACCGGAATTCCCTGTTTGTGAAATACGCCGACGAAGCCCTGCCCATTGGCCCGGCGCCGGCATCCCAAAGCTATCTAGACGTGGCGAAGATCGTCGGAGCGGCCGTGAAAAGCGGGGCGGACGCGATCCACCCGGGCTACGGCTTTCTGGCGGAAAATCCCGTCCTGGCGGAAGCCTGCGAAGCCGAAGGGTTGATTTTCATCGGCCCTCCGCGCCGCGTCCTCGAGCTGATGGGGGACAAGACGGCCGCGCGGCGGGAAATGGTGCGGGCGGGTGTCCCGGTGGTTCCCGGGATGGACACGTGCGTCGGCAGCCTGGAGCAGGCGGCCGGCATCGCCGCTTCGCTCGGTTACCCGGTTATTCTGAAGCCCTCCGGCGGCGGAGGCGGCATCGGGATGGCGATCGTCGAGCGTGAGGCGGACCTCGCGGACTCGATCGAAGCAACGCAGGCGATTTCCCGAAATGCGTTCGGGATTGCGGACACGTATGTCGAAAAATACCTGCCCGACCCGCGCCACATCGAATTCCAGATCCTGGGCGATTCCTTCGGCCATGTCGTTCATTTGGGAGAGCGCGAGTGCTCCATCCAGCGCAGGCACCAGAAACTGATCGAGGAGGCGCCCTCGACCGCCCTGACGCCCGAAATGCGCGGCGCCATGGGCGAATCGGCCGTGCGCGCCGCGAAATGGGTCGGGTACGAGGGGGCCGGGACGGTCGAGTTTCTCCTCTCGCGCGGGCGGTACTACTTTCTCGAAGTGAACGCCCGGGTGCAGGTCGAGCATCCCGTCACCGAGATGGTGACGGGGTTCGATATCGTCAAGGAGCAGATAAGGATCGCCTCGGGCCTCCCGCTCGGCATCCGGCAGGACGACGTGCGGATCGCCGGCTGGGCCATCGAGTGCCGCATCAACGCCGAAGACCCGCTCCGGGATTTCGCGCCGGCGCCGGGCAGGATTTTTGCGCACCATCCGCCGGGCGGACCCGGGATCCGCGTCGACAGCGGCGTCTGCGGCGCGTCGGACATCCCCCCTTTTTATGACCCGCTGATCGCGAAGCTGATCGCGTGGGGCCGGGACCGGCCGGAGGCGCTCGAGAGAATGTGCCGGGCGCTTTGCGAATACGGCATCCGCGGCGTCCGGACGACGATCCCGTTTCATCTTGCGGTGATGCGGAACGAACGTTTCGTCCGCGGCGAACTGGGAACGCACTTCATCGACGAGGAAGCCGGGCTGGGGGACGCCATGAAACGCTGCGCGGAGGAATGGGAAGCGCTGTCCGGCAAACTGCCGCAGGGCTCGACCGAAAAAAAGAAGATCGCCGCAATCGCGGCGGCCGCCTTCGCGTCCGGGATGAAAGAAACGGGACGCCGGTCCATGGGAGGAAACGATGAGTGACAGGCCGAAAGTGCTGACGATCCTGACGCTGGACACCAAGGAGCTGGAGGGCCGGTTTATCAAGGAATGCCTCGAAGAGCGCGGGCTGGAAGTCTATCAGATGGACTCCAGTTTCCGGCGCAGGGACGAAAGCGAGGCCGAGATCCCGCCCGAACGGATCGCGGAGGCCTCCGGGATGTCCATGGAGGACATACGCGCGCTCAATCACGAGGGGAAGATGCTGGAGATCATGACCGGCGGCGCCGTGCGGTGCGCGCTCGACCTGGACCGTCGCGTGGGTCTCAGCGGAATCCTGGCGGCCGGAGGGTCTCTCGGGACCGACCTCGGCACCGCGGTGATGCGCGCATTCCCGATCGGTTTGCCCAAGGTGATGATTTCCACGATGGCCTCGGGCATGACCCGGCCCTTCGTCGGGACGAAAGACATCCTCATGATGCCTTCGGTCTGCGATATCGCGGGCCTGAATACGATCACGCGGAGCGTGCTCCGCAACGGCGCCCTGGCGCTGGCCGGCATGGCGCGCGGATACGCTCCGGCCGGCCCGTCGGGGAAGCCCCTGATCGCGATTTCGACGCTCGGAGCGACCGAAAAATGCTGCAACGCCATCCGCAAGGCGCTGGAAGCCCGCGGCTGCGAGGTCATGGTCTTCCACACCCAGGGAATCGGAGGGGTGGCGATGGACGAGGCGGTCCGCGAACAGAATGTCACCGTCGCGGTGAATCTCTCCCTGATCGAGATGAGCGATTATCTCTGCCAGGGCTTGTACAGCGGGGGGCCGGACCGGTGCAAGGCGTCGCTGGAAAAGGGAATCCCGACCATTTTCGCGCCGGGCAACATCGATTTCATGGTTGCGGGCCCTCTCGAGGACGCGAAGGCGCGGTTTCCCGGCAGGCGATACCACGTGCACAACGCCGAACTGACGGCCGTGCGGTCGGAGGCGGGCGAGTTCACGCGGATGGCGGAGCGCCTTGCGGGCCTCGTCCGGACGGCGAAGGGACCGGTTGCCTGTTTCGTGCCGCTGCTGGGATTCTCGGCGCATGACAGCGATCAGGGGCACCTGCACGATTTGTCGCTGCCGCCGGTTTTTGCCGCGCATATGAAAAAGGTAATGCCGGAGGCCGTTCCGATCGAGGTTCTCAACCATCACATTAACGACGAGGCGTTCGCGGAAAGGATCACCCGGCAGATCCTCGTATTTCAAGGCATCCGGGATTAGCCGGGCGCGGGCTCGCCGATTTTCTTTACATCCCGCTCTTTTTGGCGCGATACTGCCGTCCGGTGTTCCGGGACGACGTTTCGCGGGAGGATGACAGGATGGCGGTCAAAAAAGTGTATTCCGATTGCGACAGTGCCGTGGCCGACATATTCGACGGCGCCGTGATCATGATCGGGGGGTTCGGATCGTTCGGCGGGCTGCCGATCAACCTGATCACGGCCCTGGCCCGGCAGGGGGCGAAGGACCTCACGGTGATCGCGAACCAGGGCGGCGTGGGATTCGAACTGAGCAGGAAGATCAAGCCGGGCGGGTACGCGGATATCGGCGTCCTGTACGCCAAGGGCCAGGTGAAGAAATTCATCGGGTCCGTTCCCGCGCTGGGCGGCATGCCGCCGACGTCTCCGCTCGAGATCGGGCACCGTGAGGGAAGGGTCGGAATCGAAATGGTCCCGCAGGGGACCCTGGCCGAGCGCATCCGGGCCGGGGCGGGCGGCCTCGGCGGCTTCTACACGCCTACGGGCGTCGGCACCCCGGTCGAGGCGGGGAAAGAGAAGAAGGTGATCGGCGGCCGTGAATACCTGCTGGAATTGCCCCTGACGGCCGATTTCGCCCTGATCAAGGCCTATAAGGCCGACACGCTCGGCAACCTGGTCTACCGGGGGACCGCCCGCTGCTTCAACCCGGTGATGGCCATGGCGGCGAAGACGACGATCGTCGAAGTGGAGTCGCTGGTGCGGCCGGGCGAACTGGACCCGGAAAGCGTGGTCACGCCGCATTTGTTTGTGCGCCGTATCGTGGAGGTGAAATCATGAAAGAGCGCCTGGACGAGCAAACCATCGCCCTGCGGGTTGCAGCGGAATTCGAGGACGGCATGGTCATCAACCTGGGGTACGGTATGCCCGGGCTGTGCGCCAACCTGATCCCGGAGGACCGGACCATATACTTCCACGCCGAAAACGGGGTCCTGGGATACGGGCCGCTGGGCAGCGACGAAGAGAAGGACTACGACCTGATCAACGCGTCGGATCAGCCCGTGATGCGCATGCCCGGCATGTGCTTCTTCGACAGCGCCGCATCGTTCGACATGATCCGCGGGGGGCACGTGGACCTCGTGGTCCTGGGGGCCTACCAGGTCTCGCAGAAGGGGGATCTGGCCAACTGGGGCCGCCCGGGCAGGAGCGCGACGGGGATGGGCGGTGCCATGGATCTGGCTTCGGGCTGCAGGCGCCTGATCGTGATGATGCTGCACACCACAAAGGAGGGAGGCGCGCGCATCGTCAGGGAATGCTCCTTCCCCCTGACGGCGAAGGCGTGTGTCCACAAGATCTTCACCGACCTCGCGGTGATGGAAGTGACGGACCGGGGACTGGTCCTGCGGGAAGTGGCTCCCGGCTGGACGGCCGCCGAGGTGCAGGCGCTCACCGAAGCCCCCCTCGTCGTTGCACCGGATCTGAAGGAAATTGCGCTCTAGCACGCATCGCTCCGGAGGCTGCCGCCGCACCGGATCCCGGCGTGAGCCTGAAGATTTGGCTTATGACCACGCGGGATCCGGTGCCCGTTTGTCGTGCCGGATGCAGGCGGCGGGAATCCTTTCCATGCGGACTCTTCTGTAGTACAATCGCCCCACACTTGCAGCATCCAATATTGAATTTGCGTTTTTGCCTGCGCGCGTTCGTCCGGCATCGGCAAGCCGGCGTGTGAAAGGCGTCGCCGCGCGATTAGGTCCGCACGCGGGTGGAATCCATTACGCACCGGGAATCGGAGAACCTCCGGGGGAGAGAAAACATGCGCACGAGTTTCTGGCTTCGGCTTTTGTTGTCCGGATTCCACGCGGTTGCCCTCGCGGCCTTTTCCTTCGCGCAGGCGCCTGCCGCGCCGGATTGGAGGGATTTATACGACGCGCTCAAAACCTTCGAGCTGAATGGCAAGGTGACGGTATCGGGCCTGGCCCTGAAACGCGATCGGGCCCAGATGACGTTTACCGGCGACTTCTATTTTGCCGCGCCGGTCCAGGGCCGCGTCACCGGCGCCGTCTTTATCGGTACGGGAACGTTTCGGGCCGCCGCTCCGGAAATCCCTTTCGAAATGGAAAACATGCGGCGGCTCATCAACGCGGATGTCGCGGAATCCGATTTCCGTTCGGCCGTGCTCCGGTTCAGCGACGACACCTTCGACCTGATAGGCAAAGGGATGGACCCGGCCGCGGCCGCGACTCCGGCATCGCAGAGGCTCGCGGCGGAGTTCGAGCCGCGGCTGATGAAGGAGACCGGCACGAACATCTCTTCCCGGCTGCTGGTGTCGGTGGCGAACGGCGAATCCCCCGGCATATTTATGGCGCAGTTCGACAAGGGCGCGCTGGGCCGCTTCACGTATATCTTCGATCCTCAGGCTCGGATCCCCGGATCCTCATTCACGATCAACGGAGGGGAGAAGGTCCTGCTGTTCCGCTATGCCCCTTATGCGTACGAGAACGACGTCTGGATCGCCACCTATTCGGAGAAGGATTTCGCCGGCGGCAGGGCCAGCTATTCCGACGAATTCGACACCGTCAGCCCGATGCACTACGACATGGATGTGGACCTGCGCGAGGCCAGACGGCTGCTCAAGGCGCGCGTGCGCATCGATTTCGAATCCCTGGTGCCCGGCCTGAACGTCGTTTCCATGATCCTCAACGAGAGCCTGAGCGAATTCGACAACTGGAGGCTCAAGCATTCCATGCGGGTCAAGACGGCGCGCTGCGGCGGCAAGGACATCTCGTTCCTGCAGGAGGACTGGGAATCGGGCCTCAGTCTCATCCTTCCCGGCACGGTGGGGAAGGGCGACCGGTTCAGCATCGAAATGACGCTGGAAGGCGACTTCATCGACGACCAGAGAAGTATCGAGAAGGGGTACTACCCGCAGAGCAATACGAGCTGGTACCCGCGGCACGGGTACCTGAAGCGCTCCACCTACAATATGCTGTTCCGCAGCGACAAAAACGACGCGGTGGCGAGCGTGGGGAACCTGGTCCGCGAAGCCGTCCGGCCCGACTCGAAGGACGATCGCCTGACGGAATTCCGGATCGACAAGCCCGTTTCCTTCGTCACGTTCGCCGCGGGATCGCTGGAGCGGAAGACCGAGAAACGCAAGCTGTCCTTCGGGGAAATGCTGCTCGAATTCTATTCGCTGCCGTCCGCGGTCGGGGCGGTGAAGGAGAGTTTTGTCCTGGGCGAGTTGGGCAATGCGCTCGAATACTTCAGCCGCTATTTCGGATCGTATCCCTACGGGGACTTCCGGGCGGCAATCCACCCGTTCAATTTCGGGCAGGGATTCCCCACGCTGTTGATGCTGCCGCGCGCCGACAGGGCAACCCGGTCCGTCTACGCATTCATCGCGCATGAAACTTCGCACCAGTGGTGGGGGAACATGGTCTCCTGGCGGTCATACCGGGACCAGTGGCTTAGCGAAGGGTTCGCCGAGTATTCGGGGATACTCTACACGCAGCTGCGCGACGGCAGGAATTCCGCGATGGAACTGATCAGGGAAATACGCCGCGTTCTGCCTTTCCCGCCCAAAAAGGACACCGGCGTCGGCGAGGGGAAGGTCGCCGAACTGGGCTCGCTCATCCTCGGAGTGCGCCTCAACTCTCGAAAATCGGCAAATGCCTACCAGATCCTGATTTATGGAAAGGGCGCCATGGTCCTGCGCATGCTCCATTTCCTTTTCTCCGACCCGTCTACGGGCAAGGACCAGATGTTTTTCGACATGCTGGCCGACTTCGTCCGGCGATACGCGAACAAGGCGGCGACTACGGAGGAGTTCATTCAGGTGGCGGGGGAGCATTTTGCACGCACTCCGGTCGGCCGGCACTTCAAGCTGAAGGATCTGAACTGGTTTTTCCAGCAGTGGGTGTTCGAGGCAGTATTTCCCAGCTACCGGATGGAATACCGGGTGGAATCGGCCGGAAACGGGCAACATGCGGTTTCCGGGACCGTGATCCAGGAAAACGCGCCCCCGAACTGGTTCATGCCGCTGCCGGTGATGATCAAGTTCGACAACAAACAGGAAGCCCGGACCCTCGTCTACGCGAGCGGCCCCCAGACACAGTTTCATTTCAGCCTGCCGATGAAGCCGGCGTCGGTCGAACTGGACCCGGAACTCTGGGTCCTTTCGGAAAAGACGTCCACGAAGAAGAAGTGATTTCCTGTTCCCGGGAGCTTCGTCCATGACCGAAGGGCGTGCCGCAAATCCCGGGGAGAATACGGATGCGGAATCGGGAGGAATCGCCCAACCCGTCATGATAGGATCTTCCGGCCGGGATACCTGTGAGGAACCGGGCCCGGGTCCCGGGTGAACCTCGACCGGGGAATGCCGCGCCGGCGCCCGGCTTCTCTGCGGTCGGGAGACGATGGGCTTTTTGTTCACTGTGCCGTGATGGGGGAGAGAATGCCGCCGCAAAAATATGCGCACCTGTTTGAACCGATCCGTGTCGGAAACCTGACCCTGAAGAACCGGATTACCAACGCCCCGACTTACAACTTCCTGGCGTCCTACGATAATCACATCACCCGGGAGGGGATCGAGTTTTCGAAGCCCGTCGGCCGGGGCGGCGCGGCCACGGTTACGCTGGGCAGCGGCTTCATCAACCGGGTTCTGCCGCCGGCGGCGCACCACATCGTCGGGCTTCACGACGACTGGGTGGTCACCTATCTGTCCGAGTGGTGTGAGGCCGTCAAACGCCACGGGGCGAAAGCCTGTGTGGAACTGGTGCCGATCGCCTCCTATTTCGGGACGCACGAAGTCGAGAGTTCCGTGGGCGTCCCGATGGAAATCGACTGCAACCTGCTGACGCTCGGGGAACTCCAGGGCTTCATCGAGGACTACGCCAGGGCCGCGCGCAACGTCCTGCGGGCCGAAGGCGACATGGTGCTGATCCACGGCGCGCATTGCCAGCTGCCGGCTCTGCTCTTCTCCAAGGTATTCAACCGGCGGACCGATCGGTACGGCCCGCAGTCGTTCGAAAACCGGTGCCGTTTCGCCGTGGACGTGCTGGACGCGATCCGCGCCGAAGTCGGCGACCGGCTGACGATCGAATACCGGATCAGCGCATTCGACATGGTTCCCGGATCGCCGGATATCCCGGAGGTGATCGAGTTCGCGAAGGCGATTCAGGACAGGATCGACCTGCTGCATGTCTCCCGGGGCAATCTCGCCATCAACCGGCTGACCCCGTTCATTTTCCCTCATGCCTACATGGACCACGGGATCAACATCGAATACGCGGCCCGGTTCAAAAAGGCCCTGCGCGTCCCGGTGAGCGTCGTGGGGGCGGTCACCCTGGAGCAGGCGGAGGAGGCGATCGCCTCGGGCAAAGTCGACATGGTCGCCCTGTGCCGCCAGCTGATCGCCGATCCCGATACCGTCAACAAGCTGGAGCGGGGCCTGGAAAATGAGGTGCGCCCCTGCATCCGCTGCAACACCTGCATCAGCAGGAGCCATTTCGGGTCGAAGCCGCCCAGATGCGCCGTGAATCCCGTCGCGGGCCGGGAGATGGACTACGCATGCGCTCCCGCGGCGCGAACGAAGAAAAGGGTCGTGGTCGTGGGCGGCGGTCCCGCGGGACTCGAGGCGGCGAGGACCCTGGCGGGACGCGGGCACGAAGTGGTGCTCTTCGAAAAGGAATCCCGCCCGGGCGGGTTGCTGCTGCGGGCGGCGCTATCCCCGCTTAAAACGGACCTGAGACGATACCTCGACTGGTCGGTGCGCGCGGCCATGCGCAGTAAAAATATCGAACTGAGACTCTCCACGGAAGCGACGCCGGAAATCATCGCCCGGGAAAATGCGGACGCCGTGATCCTCGCCGTGGGGGGGGTGCCCGTGATCCCGCCGTTGACCTATCGGGGGGAGGACCGGGTTCTCTGGGTGGGCGACATCCATAGCGGCGCCCCGCGAATCGGCGCCGATGTCCTGATCGCGGGCGCCGGTTTGACCGGATGCGAAGCCGCGCTGCAATTGCTTCAGTCGGGGAAGCGCGTGACCCTGATCGACGCGCTGCCAAAAGAGCGGCTGGGATCAGGCTCCTCGCCCATCAACGCGTATGCGCTCTTCAACATGCTGGAAGATCTGCACGTGGATCTGCGCACCGGGGCGAAGCTCGTCGACGTCACGCGGGAATGCGCCGTCGTCGCCCGGGAGGGGAGGGAGGATCGGCTTGCATTCGATACGGTCATCCTATCCCTCGGAACCAGGGTCGACACGGATTCCATCAGAAGCCTGAGTGCCGCCGTCGCCGAATGCTACGTCGTGGGCAACAGCAACGGACGGTCTGCAACCGTGTGGAACGCCACAACCAGCGCATTCGACGCGGCGATGGCGGTTTAACCTTCCCTTGCCGTCTGTGTCCGGGTCGCCGGGAGTCTTCGAAGTACTGCCGGGAATCGTATTCGTAACAGGCTCGCCGCCGCTCCCGACGCTGCCGGCGGCGTTTTTTGCCCAGGCATACAGAATCCCCGCGCCTGCCAAAATACAGGCCGTGCGGCTGCCGGCGGTCCATCCGATGGTAATTATAATCTATTGACTTCTCCGGGAGGCGCCTGTTTACTGATTGGCAACGCGGTGCGCTATGTTCTGTAACAATTGCGGCTCGAAACTTG
Source organism: uncultured Acidobacteriota bacterium (assembly GCA_964613495.1). Lineage (GTDB taxonomy): Bacteria > Acidobacteriota > UBA6911 > UBA6911 > UBA6911 > UBA6911. The sequence continues at coordinate 35,224 of CAZTHE010000010.1, forward strand.
CGGGTCCGGTACGGTTCTGCGGCCAATGCGGCGCTCGTGTCGATGCGACTCCGGCCGGCCCGGGCCGCGGATATGGTCTGTCTGCCGGAGACTTCGAGCATCCTTCCATGCAGAGGATGAATCAGGCTTTGCGTGGATCTCTCATGTTGCGTAAAACGGCGGAAAGCATCAGCCAGAAGATCGGCAAGCCCTGGTATGAATCCACTTTCAACTCGATACTGGCCACCGAAAAGCGCTATCCCCGCGTCTATCACGTCGCCAGCGTCGCCGCGCAACGCCTGGGCTTCCCGCAGGTCCCGTCGGTGTACGTGGAACTCGACAGGGGATATCAGTCGGCCACATACGGTTCTGAAAAGGACGCATTCGTAAACATTGGATCATTCCTGCCCCGTTTTCTCAACGACCGGGAACTGCTGTTCGTGCTCGGACACGAGATCGGCCACCTGGTCTGCCACCACGCGCTCTGGACGACCGTCAGCATGTTCCTGGTGGGCCAGCAGCGATCCAACATGATGGCCGAGGGGATCATGGGCTACCTGTCCAATCCGCTCAAGATCGTCGAAGGCGGAGTCGAGTCGATCGTGACCAACTGGATGCGGGTTGCCGACTTCACGGCCGACCGCGCAGCCCTGCTCGCCGTGGGCGATTTTGAAGCCGCCAAACGCTCGATTTTTCTGCTTCATCTCAAGTCGCGCAGGGAAATGGAGGAGATGGACATCGACGAATGGATACGCCAGGCGGAATCCCAGGACCAGACCATGACCAAGTTGAGCCAGATGATGACGTCGGCCACACCGTACCTGGGACTGCGGCTGATCGAGCTGAAGAACTATGCGTCGTCGCCCGAATATGCGGCGCTGAGAGCCAGGATCGAGTCGGAATCCGGGGTGGCAATAGACGGACTCTTCGACGAGAATGGCAATCTCCGCCGGCTGAAATCTTCCGCACCGGCCGCATCCGCACGGGAGACTCATGCCGTGGTCGGGGCCGTGCCTGCATCGCCGCCCCCGGCTAAAAAGGTCCGGATGCTGAACGGCAGCTGTCCGAAATGCCGCGCCCCGTTTGTCTTCAGGCTGCTCGCGCTACCGGACAAGCCGTGGCTCGATATCCGCTGCAAGAGCTGCAATGGAACCTTCCGGCTCCGGCTCGATGCGGTCAGAAAACAGGCGAGCGGTATGGACGAGGCGGCTCCGGACGACGCGGAGTGAACGGCCGAATCCCCGAATGGCAAAGCAGGGAGGACCAAATGCAATTCAATGGAGAGGTGGATCTGCAGATCCTGGCGCGGCTGAATGGCACGGCTTCTTCCGGCGAGGAATCCGCCGCCTTCAGCTCGCGGGCGTTCGACAGCAACGGAGATGGCCGACCCGATCTCTATCTTGTCGACGCGGACGGCGATGGCACGGTCAACAGCGTCGTCCGGGCGCTGGATTCGAATGGAGACGGCATCGACGATACCCTCATCCAGTACGATAAAGAGGGGAACATCGAATCTATTGGTTTCGCGGATGCGGCTACGGGCGAATTGAACGTTGTCGTGGAACCGGGCGATTTTGAGGACATCCTGGATTCTCGTGGGATCGGGGACGTGGAAATTCCGGAGGCGCCTTTGTTCACTATGTTCGATGACGCCTACATCCGGGATGCCTATGGATCCTTCGGCGATGACGTCCCGGATGCTTTGCCGGATCCTGAGCTTGTCGAAGAGTTCACCGTCGTCGAAGTGGGCGAAGAGGAGGCGGCCGCGATGGAACTCAAGGAGGCACCGGGCGGCGCGGAACCGGCGGAAAACGAAATAGCCGAGGCGGAACCCCCGGAAGTGGTTCCCAGGATCGTGGAAATCGAGGACCGCAGCGGAGGCGACGCGTCGAGCCTCTGGGCAAAAGTGGACAACGACGCCGACGGTCTGGCGGACTACGACGCTCAGCTTCACAAGACCAGCACCGGCGACTATTACGGAGACATCGACAAGGATGGGTATTCCGAAGATGTCGCTACGGATCTCGACATGGACGGCCGCATCGATACGGTGGATACGACGGGGCAGGGATCGTCGCGGGATACGGTGGATGCGGCGCAGATCGTGGATCCGGGTTCCGATTCCATCGCGGACCAGGGACCGGGAGACGGGGATTCGATCGCCGCCGGGCCTGCGGATGACGGCGGCGTTGCCGGCACGGGCCGCGACAGTTCTGCGGACACGAGTCCCGACTACGATTCCGGGACTTCGGCGGATACTCCCGGCGACGATCCGGTTTAAAAGGCGAAGAGGCTTTCCGCTTCGCGCCTGAAGCTGCCGTGGAACACGGCGCCCCATACGGGCGTCGGCCGGTGCATGGCCAGCTGCCGCGCGGCGAGCGATACGGCTACAGGGTATTCGTAGGCCATATAATGCTTGTTCCAGTAGGAATCCAGGAAGGCCTCCACATCGGCCTCCAGGGACGGCGCGATCAGCACCGGGTAGACGAGGAGCTGCTGGAAAGCGTTTCTGGCGAGAAAGCCCTTTTTCGAGAGTGCAAAGCCGAACACCGATTCGCTGAAGCTCCGGACGGCGCCGGCGTTGGTCGGCGCATTCATGAGTTTGATCCCGCAGAAGGTCGTAATCACCCCGGTCTTGGCCAGTTCGAAGCGCTTCCTGCGCATCCACCGATCGAGGCCGAGCAGGGAGGGAACTTCCAGCTTCTCAAATCCGTTCCCGGCGAGACGCGCGTCGAGAATCCGGAGGTATTCGCCGGTTGCGGGCGCCTGTCCGGGCGGCGGCGGGCCGGAGGCGGCAGTGCCCGATCCCACGGAAACCCCGCAGGCCGTGCAGAACCTGGAGTCCGCCGGCATCCTGGCCCCGCAATTTGTGCAGAACGCGGCCGTGCCCGATGGCGCCGCCGGTGCCTGGGCCAGCGGCGTGCCGCAGTCGGTACAGAACCTGCCGTCATCCGGATTCTGGATCCCGCAAGCCGAACACTGCATCATTGCCGTCCTCCCCTGTCAATACCTTGACCGAAGGCCTTCCATCCAAGCGCCGGAGTCATATCGCGATCGCTGCCGGGCGGGAAAGGAGCCTCCATCCCCAGATCCCGGCGGCCAGCAGCGCGGTGTTCAGGGCGCTGTACAGGATCGGGCCCGAGAATCCCCTCAGCAAAAACAAGGCTCCGAGGATCATCATGACGACAAACATCGTTTTCGCGAGTTTCGTTTCCCCGCGGTTGAGCTGTGTCATGGCATAGAGACTCAGGCCGGCGCATGCCAGGTCGAGAATGATCAAAAACCATTGCGTGCCCGTATCCACCATGACGCTCGCATACGCCCCATAGGCGGACTGAATGGAAGAAAGCTCGGAGTACATGAGAAGAATGCCTATGGCGTAGAGCCCCGCCCCCGCAGCCAGTAGTATTTTAGGATTCTGCAAGCCCCGGCCCTGTGATTCGCAGGCAGCGCTGCCGGTCGCTGGGGCGGGCGGCGTCGCCGCACGGACTCCGGGAAGAACCGGGATCGCGAGCGGCTTGCCGCAGCCTTTGCAGAACCTGCTTCCCTCCGGATTTTCGACGTCGCAGGATGCGCAACGATCTGTCCGTGGGAGCGCGGAACCGCAGCCGGCGCAAAACTTGCTCCCCGGTGGATTCGTTGTTCCGCACTTAGCGCAAGGATTCATGGAATCCCCCCCCCCGTATCTTTGTAAGGCGATTTTGGGGTCGATTATAGTGAAACGGTCCGCCGGGTGTCAATTTGCAGATTTGACTGTGCGGGAGTGCGGCGGCCATTTATAATCGGCTCAACTTGCGGGGCCTCCGGGCGCATCGCATGAAAACGGGTCTGTTTTCCCGGCACCACAACGTTCGCGAAGAGGAGAGGGCTATGATCCACGGGCACTGCGGCTGCATTCACGTCGGAAGGCGCGATTTTATCAAGGCGACGGCCATGGCGGGCGTTGCGACGGCTCTTCCGGAGGCGGTGGCGCAAAGCCCCGTCGGCGTGGCGAGACGGGCGAACACGGGGAACAAAAGGAAGCTGCTCCTGCTGAGCGATCATCCGGACTCCTACGAGCGCCTGATCGGGTCCGTAAAGGCCATAAAGGAATTTGACTTTTCCGTCGTCACGGCCAGGACCGATTACTCGAAGCCGCAGGACGTCGCCCGGACCATCCGGGCGGAGGCTCCGGACATCCTCTTCTTCGGCCTGCCGCGCACGAGCCTGAATGCCGGAAACATCCCCGTCGCGCTGGACCCGATCGACGTTCCGATGGTTCTTCTTCCGCCGATCCCGGACCTGATCATGATGGAGGCGAACGCCGCGGCGGCGTTCCGCGTCAAAGGATCCAACGCGCTGCTCGCCAATTCGGAGGCGCATGCGGTCGACCTGATCCGGATTCTGGCGGCTCCCAGGATGCTGGAAGGCAAGCGGGCCGTCATATACGGCAGGCCCTTCGACTCGTCCAGCGTGCCGGCGCGCGACCTGACGGCACAGGCCATCTACGATCGCACGGGCGTTATCCTGGAGCACCGGCCGGTTGCCCAACTGGAAGCGCTGCTCGGGACCGTGGATCCGGCCGGCGCCAGGAAGGAAATGGAGCGGTGGAAGCGCGAGGCGACGTCCGTGGTCGAACCCTCGGATGAAGCGCTTCTCGAAGCGTGCCGGATGTACGTCTTGCTCCGCTCCATCGTGGAGAAAGAGGGCCTGTCGGGAATCTCCATCGACTGCCTGAGCTTCTCGTTCAACTCCAAACGGAAACTGCCGGTGCCCTGCCTGGCCTTCACGCGGCTTCGCGACGAAGGGTACGCGTTCCCGTGCGAGGCGGACGTAGTGGGAATGTTGTCCACGATGGTCTTGCAGGAAGTCAGCCAAAAGCCCTCGTATTTCTGCAACATCTCCTCGGTGGACATCGAAAAGAGCAGCACGGTGCTCCGCCATTGCGTCGCCCCGCTGCGGCTGCTGGGCCGCAATGCCGCCCCGCTGCCTTACAGGCTTCGCGACTATCACGGGGTGGGGGGCGTCACGCCGCAGGTCTCGTTCCCCATCGGCCTCGAGGTGACCCTGGGCGGATTCACCAAGGATCTCAGGAAGTTCGTGGTATGGCCGGGAAGGATACAGGAGGGGATCGACGACACGAATCACCCCTCGTTCGACAGCCCCGTTGCCGAGCTCAAGAACATGCGCCGGTACTGTACCAACCGGGCGGAGCTGAGGATCCGGGAAGCCGACGCGTTCTTCCAGAAAATCGTGGGGATCCATCACGTCATGGTGGCCGGGATCTACACCGAGGCGCTGCGGGAAGAACTGATCCGGATGAACGTGGACCTCGTCGGTCCCCTGGATTCGTCCGCTCCCGCATTGGGTTAACCCGCATTTTTCAGAATAGGAGGTGCAACTTGACAAGGAAGACATGGTTTGCGACGGCAATCATGCTTCTCGCCGCCGCATGTTCGGCGGCCTATTCCGCCGAAAAAATCAGGGTGTTGAACCCGACTCCCCCGAACCGGATGGTCGACCGTGTGCCGCTCGCGCCGCGGCTGGACACGCTGGAAGGGAAGACGCTGTTTCTGGTGGACATCGGCTGGGGCGGCCCGGAGGCTGCCCCCAGCGTTTATCAGGAAATGAAGGCTTGGTTCGCGCAGAATATGCCGAGCGTAAAGATGGAAATCCGGCACGTGCAGGGCTCCTACATGCAGGACCAGCCCGAACTCTGGAAGGAAATTTCCGAAAAGGGCCACGCGGCCATGGTCGGGATATCGGGTTGAGACAGCTGCACGTCGGCCGTGAGCCGGAACTGCAAGACCCTGGAACAGAACTTTAAAATTCCCACGGTCGGGGGCGCGGCGTCCAATATCATCCAATACGCCCGCGACCACGACTTCAAATACACCAACGGATCGCCTATTCGGTATGTCGCCTTTCCTTTCCCGGTGGCGGGGCAGCCCCAGTCGGTCCACCACAGGTATGTTTTCGAGAGCAAGGACGTCGTCAGCGGGAAACCGATGATGAAGGCCGTCATCGACGCCCTGACGGTCCCCCTGACCGGCGGCGAGAAATACCGGGGACCGGCGCCCGATCCCGATCCGGCGGCATCCCGATTCCTGGGCCCGGACACCGAAGAGAACCTGCATCGCCTCTTCAAGGACCTGGACTACACGGACTACCTTCCGATTGTTCTTCCGACGGAAGAGCGGGTGGCGGACATGCTGAAAGGCACGTCGCACAGGCCGGACGAAGTCATCAAGACGCTGGACTGGCCGGGCGGCAAGCGGGAAGTGACCGTGGAGCGCGTGGCGGTCTGTGCCGTGATGGCGGGCGCCAAACGGGAATATCTTCCGGTGATCCTGGCGCTGGCCAACCACATCCCTTTCGGCAACTCCACCTCTTCCATGGCCAACATCATCGTGGTCAACGGGCCCATCCGCGACGAGATCGGGATGAATTACGGCACCAATGTGATGGGCCCGCACAATGAGGCGAATTCGACCATCGGCCGCGCATACACCATCCTGTCGAAAACCATCGGTGGTCTGCACAGCGGCAAAACGACGTGGAGCAGCCTGGGAAGCACCATGCAGTACAACAGCGTCTGCATCGCGGAGAACGAGCAGGCGCTGCCCGAAGGTTGGGACCCCCTGCACGTGCAGCTGGGTTTCAAGCCCAGGGACAGCGTGCTGTCCGTGGGCATCGGCTGGTCCTACATTTCCAGCGTCGTGATGGCCGTCCGCGACCATCCCGTCCACATGGTGATGGGCGACTACATGAAATCCCTGACCATGGGATCGGCCACGGTCATCATGGATCCGAGCGTCGCCGCGCTGCTCAGCGACGGCCTGGGCTTCAAGACGAAGGACCAGCTGAGCCGGTGGTTTGCTGAAAACGTCGAGAAAACGCAGTACCCTTCGGGCGAGAAGGTCAAGCCGTTCGGCCAGCCGTCGGCGGTCAAGATCCTCGTCGCCGGGGGCGGCGTCCAGACTACCTGGTTTGTGACCGATTTCATGCTGGGACCGGGCATGCTGGGTGGCAGCACGCGCATCGACGACTGGCGCTGAGACGCGTCGCGTCCCTGCCCCAGAGAGGCACCGTAACGACGCCCGGGATTGGACGCGAAAAGCGTATCCAACCCGGGCTTTGTCGCCTATGCCCTTCGGGGACGGCTTCGGTTTACCGGGAAGAAAACACAGAGACTCCTTCAGCTCCGCATATTCAGGTAGACGGGATTGTCGTCCGCCTCTTCCTCGAAGCGCACCGCACCCTGGGCCGCCAGCAGGTTCCGGGACAATAGGGCAAAATACGCAACCGCCAGCACCGCGATCATCAGGACCTTCTGCTTCATCCCCTTGGAATAGGCCGATACCGGGGAGTGCTTCTGGACGTCCAGGGAGAACAGCCGCAGCAGCTCGTCGATTTTCGGGTTCAGCTCTTTTTCGGGGATCGACCGCAGGCGCCCGGCCAGCTGGAGATACTCGCGGCCCGACAGGTGCGAGTAGAGAAGCGCCTCCTCGGGCACATAGCCCAATCGCGTTTTGTATTCGATGAGGCGCTCTTCGACGGGACGTCCTTCGAACAGGATTTCGCCGCAGGAAGGGCGGAGCAGTCCGACCAGCATTTTTACCGTGGTGCTCTTGCCGGCTCCGTTCGGGCCCAGGTACCCGACGATGTCGCCCCGCCGGATCGTGAAGCTGACGTCCCCGACCACCGGTTTCCTGTTGAAGTTTTTTGTGAGCAGTCGCGCCTCGAGCATGGGAGCCTTCCATTCAACGGCGTCGCGTCCTTCAGTGGATTCCTATTCCATTAGACAACCATCCCCAGCAGGGCGGTCAGACAGGACGCGATAAAATACGCCAGAGCCCCGGCTACCTGACCGATGCCCTGCATTCCCATCGTAAAGCCGAACAGCATCTGTATGATACCCAGCAGGGATCCGATGAGCCCCATGGCCGCGAAGGCCGTGGAAATCGTCTGTCCCGAGCCCCGCATAAACAGCACCATCGCTATGGACCCTCCCAGGACTACGAATACCGCCGGCTTGATCGCTATCAAAAGCGCGATGCTGTGCAGCGGGAAAAACCATGTTAGAAATGACAGGAAAAGGATGTATCCGATTGCGGCGCTGATCTTCCGGCCGGGGCGCGCCGTCGATGCCGGCGCACCGCCGGCGGTGGATGTGAGCGGCCGGCTCGCGGATTTTCCCATCAGCTTCCAGCAGGGAATGAAGCAGATCACTGCAAGCAATACGCCATAGAGGGCGGCCAGCAGGTATTGGGCCATGCCCATGTTGATCACCTGCGGTGATGCGACCGGTTGGGTTTTGAGAGACTGAAAAAACATCACGAAACTCAGAATGCTGCCCAACACGCCCGAAATCCAGAAGCCGCGCCCGGCCGCTTCCCAGAAATGGGCCGAAAGCGCGATGTCCGTTTCATTCCCGGGTGACGCCGCCTTTGTCTCAATTCCAACGGAACCAGCGGAGCGTACAGATGTAGGAAATCACACCCCAACCCGTGAGGAGAGCGAGTCTCCACAATTGCGAACTCAGCGAGGCGCCTTCGAGAATAACGGCGCGCAGGGCATAGTTGAACTGGGTTAAGGGAAGGGCCTGTATGAAGGGCTGAAAGATATCCGGGAAACGTTCCGGGGAGAAGAAGACGCCGGAAAGCAGCCACATCGGCATCATGATCACGTTCATGATCCCGGAGACGGTTTCCAGTTTCTGTGCCCGGCAGGCTGCCAGCATTCCCAACCCGGTGAATGATGCCGCTCCAAGAAACGACAGGATGAGGATGGATAAAATGCTTCCCCGAATCGGGAAGCGGAACAGAATGACGCCGGCGCCCAGGATAACAATCAGCTCCGGTACCATGAACGCCATGCGGCCGCCCACGGCCGACCAGAGAAAGTGGGATCTTTTCATCGGCGTGGCAATCAGCCGCTTGAGCAGCTTTTTCACCCGCATGTCCACGATGACGTAGCCGACGGCCCACATGCTGCCCGCCAGCAAATTCATGCCGATCAGTCCCGGGATGAGAAAATCGATATAGCGCGCTCCGGGCTCCGTGATGTGACGGTCGCCCGTCAGCAGGGGATCGCGGCGGCCGGCCGCGCGCTGAAGAACATCGTCGACGCGCTGGCGCGCGATTATGCTTTCGGGCCGCGTCGGGTCGAACAGATATTCAATCCTGTCCCCCGGGATAACGACGAGCGCGGATTTCGCCAGCCGCAGGCGGTCCCTGCACTCCGTTTTCGAGTGGATGGCGATGACAAAATCGGGCAGCTTGCCCAAATTCCTCGCCACCTCTCCGGCCATGGTGTGCTGCTCGATGTCGACGAATACCCTTTCGACGGGACGGTTGCGAAAAGCGATGCCCAGCCCGATCGCCAGCAGCACGGGGAATGCATAAACCCAGAATATGGTCTCCGGCTCGCGCGCAAACTCGCGAAGCCTGGTTTTCAGCAATTCTCTAAAGGGATGATAGTTCGTCATCGCGCAAATGTCTTCCTGTCAGGTTCACAAAGACGTCTTCAAGGCTCGCGTGGCGCGTGGATAGCCGCGCCAGGCTGAGATCTCGCGATTGAAGATACTGCAGCAGCGCCGGGATGGCGATGTGCGGCTCCGTCACGGCAAGCGCAAGGCCGTTGCCGTCGGATCTCGCTTCCTTGACGGCGGGAAGCGCCGCCAATTCACGGTCGCGCGCGGCGGAGTCGTTCGCCAGCGCGAATTCGACGATGTGTTCGCCGCCGAGGCCGGCAATCAGCTCGGCGGGAGATCCCAGTGCAATGATTTTTCCGTGATCCATCACGGCCACTCTGTTGCACAGACGCTCGGCCTCGTCCATGTAATGCGTGGTCAGTAGAACCGTCCGTCCCTCTGTCCCGAGTTTGCGGATGATGTCCCAGAGATGGCGGCGCGATTGGGGGTCCAATCCGGTCGTCGGCTCATCCAGGAACAGGAGGTCGGGATTCCCCACCAGGGCGCATGCCACGGCGAGCCGCTGACGCTGGCCCCCCGAAAGCTTGCCGACCCAGGATTTGGATTTTTCCCCCAGGCCGACGGCTTCCATCACTTCGGCGGGTCGGTGCCCGTGGCGATAGAAGCTCCGGAACAGGACCAGGGTTTCAAAAACCGTGAGTCTCTCGGTGAAGCGTGTTTCCTGGAGCGAAATGCCTATTCTCTGGCGCAGTTCGTTGTCGTTTTGTCCCCATCGCAGGCCGAGAAGCGCCACGTCACCGGAGGTGGGGCGGAGAAGCCCTTCGAAGATTTCAATCGCGGTCGTTTTGCCCGCGCCGTTGGGTCCCAGCAGTCCAAAGCATTCGCCGCGCCGGATTTCGAGATCGACTCCATCCACCGCATTCACGATTCCCCCGCGGCCTTTGTACTGTTTGTGCAGGCCGCGACAGGAAAGGACCGGCTCCGGCAAAGTCGCTGATTCCATGAATCCACCCTCTTCCCTCGAAGCATCTTAACCCAAAAAGGATTGTTCGAGACCGTCCGAAATACGATATCCGGAATCCGGAATCAGGAATCTGGAATCGGCTGTTTTATGCCGTCTCCTCCCATTTCGTCGAACGTGGCTTCGAGATCGGTCATTGCCCTCGGAGATAAAAGCGCCTTCGGATCTCCCGGAGCGGTCATCGTTCCGGCATCCGCGAATCGATGCAATTCTTCGGGCAGTGTCGCCCCGAGTTTCGCGGCATAGCTGACGTTCATTACGGAGCCGAGAACCGCCGGGGCAATTGCCATCCCCATTGTGATGCTGAAAAAGATCGCGCCGAGCGACACTCCCAGCAGCCGTTTGGGAACGACATACCGGACCACCAGGGTATTGACCGTCGGGATAGCGCCCAGGCCCAGACCGGCCAGAGTCGCTGCCGGCAATTCCATGGACAACGGCGTTTCGGGGCTGAAAAACACAATACCTGCCAGGACCGCGGTCAGGAGACCATAGCTGAATATGTACATCCATCTGGCGAAAAGGAGCGTCACGAAAGCCGCGGCCAGGGATGGAATCGAAATCGACCAGGCATACAAGGCCATTCCATCAGATCCGCCGCCATCCTCGGCCCGGCGACTGTGAATGTCTGGATGAAATATGTATTGCAGGAATAGATGGCAAAAATGACCACCAATCCGAGGATGATTTGCTTTCTGGCCGGCGCAAATTCCGGATGCGGTTGAGGCTGTTGCGGCATCCCCGGTCTCCACTACGATAGCAAGGCTGTCTCCCGGGCCGACCGCTCGAGCGATGCGCCCCCGGATTCTCTCCTGACGCCCCAAAAAGCCGCCAGGGCGCCAATCGGCAATAGGAGTTTCCTACGTGAACTCTTACTACCGGAGCCGTCTGCGCGTTGTCAAGAAATATGTCACAGATCTGTGACAATGATTGTGCTAGAGTCTTGTGTGTCCCGGCGCCAGGCATACGGCGGAGCGGGCGTCCCGCCGGATCCCATTGCGGCCGTGGGCATCATGTTTATGCGGCCTGGGCCGCCGGTATCGTTGCTGTTTTACGTCACCCCCGGCTGTCGCCGGTGCGCAGGCGGCCATCATGGGCGGATTTATTTAGGAATCGATGCTCTGCAGAACGGGCGAAAATTGCAGGGCGCCAAAAAAGTGCAGGCGTGCAATGGAAAGGGCAAGGACATGTCTAATTTGAGCTGTCATATTACCTCCAGGCCGATCGCAGCAGTCCTGTGCGTGTTCTGCGTCCTGCTCTTTTGTCAATGCTCAAAGAACAATCTCGAGTCCGCCGAAATCCACCTTCTGTTAAACCGGCATCCTTTTACGGAATCGATCCTGCGATTCATCCCGGAGTACGAGCGCCGGACCGGAGTCAAGGTCAGTACGCTGCTCCTGTCCGAAGAGGAGTATTTCGAAAAGCTCATTACGGAGCTCTCCAGCCGCAGTTCGTTTTATGACCTGTTCATGCTGGGTTTCCCGCACTTGTGGCAGTATTCCAGGGCCGGTTGGCTCGAACCGCTGGATCCATACATCGCGGATCCGAACCTTACGCCCGCGAACTGGGATCCGGGTGATTTTTTCCCGGAGCTCATAGCCTGTTCCAGGTGGAATCTTAAGCAGGGATCGGGCATGGGCGAGGGCCCCATCTGGGCGCTTCCCGTAAACGAGGAAGGTTATGTGATTTTTTATCGCAAGGATCTGTTCGAGCGATTTCGGGTCAAACCGCCCGCCACCTACGAGGAAGTATACGAGGCGGCCAGGGCCCTGACTCGCATCGTGGACGGTCAGCAGATTTATGGATTTGGGCATAGGGGCGTGCGGAGCTGGTCAACGATCCATCCCGGGTACCTGACCGCATTTGTTTCCTGGGGTGCGCGCGATTTCGACGATTCCATGCGTTGCGCGATCGATAGCCCTCAGGGCGTCGAAATCACGGACCTGTTCATCCGGACACTGAGGGAAGGCGGTCCGCCCGGCTGGCCCAGCTATACCTGGTACGAAGGCAAAGAGGCGTTCCTCTCCGGCAGGTTCGCGATGTGGTTCGACGCAAACCACCAGGCGGCCGCCTTCGAGAATCCCGCCAAGTCCCAGGTGGCCGGCAAGGTAGGCTATCTGCTCCCTCCGGCGGGTCCGGACGGCCAGATCAAATCCAGCACCTGGGTGTGGAGCCTGGCCATGAATTCCGCATCCGGGAACAAGGATGCCGCATGGAGATTTCTCGCATGGGCCACAAGCAAAGAAATGCTCCAGCGGACTGTTCCTTATGAGAACATCAATCCCACGCGCAGGTCCGTATGGGAGGATCCCGGAACCGTGAGAGCCACAAACTGGGCCGGCGGGGAATATCGCCGTACCGCCCAGCTGCTCCTCTCGGAGTATGCCAGGATCCGGTGGACTCCGTCGACCTATGTGACCCAGGCCGGGGACCGATGGGCCGCGGCCCTGCAGGAAATCTACGAAGGGAAGCGCACCGCGGAACAGGCTTTGAGGGGGGCGGCGGCGGACATCGATCAAATGGTGAGGAAGTGATCCGCATGACCGGGCACGCATCACGCACGCGCGCGAATTCGCCCCAGGGGCGCCTCCCCTATCTGCTGACCCTTCCCGCGCTCCTCTCCCTGATCGGCATCCTGTATCCCTTTGTCCTCGGCGTGTACTACACATTCACCAATTACACTCTGACGGAACCCGGAGATATCCGGCTGGTCGGTCTCGCCAACTATACCGAGATCTTCAAGAGCGTCGATTTCTGGAGAGCTTCCGGACTGACCTTCGTTTTCGCCGCATCGGCGGTAATGATCGAGCTGGCCCTGGGCCTGGGAGTGGCCCTGCTGCTGAAGGACGCCTTCCCGGGCGTCCGGATCCTGCGGTCCTTCCTGATCATCCCGATGATGATTCCGCCGATCGTGAGTGCGCTGATGTGGAAGGTCATCCTTCTTCCCACGAACCAGGGCGTGCTGAACCACATCCTGGGCCTGGTGCGGATCGGGCCTATCGCCTGGCTGGGCGATTCCTCCACGGCGCTGGCATCCCTGATCCTTATCGATGTCTGGATTTATTCGCCTTTCGCCGTCCTGATCCTGCTGGCGGGGTTGCAGTCCATGCCCAGGGAGCCGTTTGAGGCGGCCCGGGTCGATGGGGCATCGGGCTGGTTCATGTTCCGCAAGCTCACGCTGCCGTTGCTCACGCCCGGCATCGTACTGGTTACGCTCTTTCGCCTGATCGATTCCCTCAAGGTTTTCGATATTATCTATGCCACGACCAAGGGCGGCCCCGCCGGAGCCACCATGACGCTGCATATCCAGAGCTATTTTGAGGCCATCCGGTGGTTCAGGATGGGCAGGGGCATGGTGTACCTTTTTGTCCTCTGGCTGCTGTGTTTCGTTTTTTCGAAAGCCCTGAGCGGGCTCTGGAAGAAGGCCCTGGTGAGATGATGACGGCACGCCTTTTCAAACGCACTCTGAAAGCCGCGGGCCTCGGCGCCTATTTCGCCTTCGCGTTGGGGCCTATCGTCTGGATTGCCATGATGTCGCTGAAGAACTCCAACGATGTCATCGCCAGTCCCCCGAAATTCATCTTCACCCCAACGCTGGAAAACTACAAAGCCATCACCGTGGGCCAGGACGAGCGTGGCATGGAGACCGTGAGGCCTGATTATCCGGAGTACTTCCTGAACACCTTGATCATCGCATCGGCCTCGGTCGCGGTTTCCCTGCTGCTGGGAACCTTTGCCGCATACGGCCTGGCCCGATTTTCCTTCCGCTTCAAAGAAGACATCGCCTTCACCTTCCTGAGTTTCCGGTTCGCGCCGGAACTGATGATCATTCTGCCGCTGTACGTCGTCTTTCAAAAAATGGGAATGATCGATTCCTTTTCGGGGCTCACCATGGCCTATCAGCTCATCACATTGCCGTTTTTGATCTGGGTCCTGCGGGGATTCTTCGAGGATATTCCCCGCGAGATCGAACAGGCCGCGCGCGTGGACGGGTACACGTGGTGGGGAGTTTTTCGCAGGATCTCCCTGCCTCTGATCAAACCGGGCATCGCCGCGGTGGTGATCCTGTCCTTCATCTTCGCATGGAACAATTTCATATTTTCGATGATCCTCGGCGGCGAGAGGACTCAGACCGTCACGCTGGGCATCCTGGGATTTATCGGGTACGAGCGCGTCCTCTGGGGGCAGATGGCGGCGGCCACCATGATCTGCGTGGTCCCGGAGCTTATCATGGCGTTTTTCGTGCAGAAATACATTATTCGCGGACTGACCTTCGGCGCGGTAAAGGGGTAACGGTGGCGGGAATTGCGCTCGAACATGTTCGGAAGTGCTACGGCGGCCACGAGGCTATCCATGACCTGAGCCTGGAGATCCGCGACCGGGAATTCTTCGTCATCCTCGGCGAATCGGGCGCGGGCAAGACCACTACGCTTAAAATGATCGCCGGAGTCGAGCCCGTCACATCGGGGGCGATCCTCTTCGACGGCAGACAGATCCAGGACCTTCCGCCCGAGGCCCGGGATTGCGCCATGGTTTTCGAGAACTATGCGCTATACCCGCACCTGTCCGTGTACGAAAACATTGCCTTCCCCCTTCGCGCTCCCGGACGCCGGACAGGTGAGGACCGGGTCGATCAGGCCGTGCTCCGCATCGCGCGCCTTCTGGGAATCGACTCTCTCCTGGACCGCAAACCCGCGGCGCTGAGCGGCGGCCAGCGGCAACGCGTAGCCCTGGGACGAGCCCTGGTCCGGCAGCCCGGGGTCTTTCTCATGGACGAGCCTCTGTCCCATCTGGATGCACGACTGCGCAACGAAATGAGAACCGAGATCAAGGCGATGCGCGAGTCCTTCGGGACTACGATCGTCTATGTCACACATGACTATAACGAGGCACTGGCCCTGGGGGATCGCATCGCGATCCTGCACCGGGGGCGCGTCGAACAGGTAGGGACCCCATCCCAGGTGTTCCATCGTCCCTCAAATCGCGTGGTGGCCGAATCCCTGGGGGATCCCCCCATGAATTTCCTTGCAGGCAAAATCACATACGATCAAAGCCGGCAGGAATTTGCGGTGGAGGGTTGGAGGATTCCGCTGCCTCCGAGCCCCGGGCTGCGGGAACACGCGGGCAAGGATGTCTGCCTCGGACTGAGGCCGCAACACCTCCGCCTGGGTCGTGCCCGGCCCGACACCCCCTTCTGCATGCCTTCAAGGCTTTTTGTGCAGGAACTGCTGGGAGACCACTCCGTTGCCTCGGTTGTCGTAGGGGACCGGCTGTTCATGGCCCTGGTCGAGGCCGGTCAGGCATACGACCTCGACGAACCTCTTTACCTGGCATGGGCCCCGGAGCACATGTATCTCTTCTCGGAGGATACGGGCGAAACACTTCTGGCGGAAGGCGAGTGATGGCTGAGATCATCCTGGACCATGTGAGCAAGGACTATGGCAGGGGGCACGGCCCTCTGGCGGTGAGGGACCTATCCCTCCGCATTTGCGACGCCGAGTTCATGGTATTTCTGGGACCTTCGGGATGCGGCAAAACCTCCACCTTGCGCATGATCGCAGGGCTCGAGGAAATCAGCGAAGGGAATATCTATTTTGACGACAAGCCCGTGAACGATCTGCCGCCCCAGGCCCGGGATATCGCCATGGCCTTCGAGAACTATGCGCTGTATCCCACCCTGGCGGTGAAGGACAATATTGCCTTTCCTTTGAAAATCCGTCGCTGGCCCCAGTCCCGGGTTGACGAAAAAGTTGCATGGGTGTCCAGGGCCGTGCAGATCACCGACATTCTTCATCGCAAGCCCTTTGAATTGAGCGGCGGCCAGCAGCAACGGGTGTCCCTGGCGCGGGCCATCGTGCGTGAACCCCGGGCATTCCTGTTCGACGAGCCCCTTTCGCATTTGGACACCAAACAGAGACAGGGCATGCGGGCGGAGATAAAGCGGCTCCATTCGCAGCTCCGGAAGACCATGATTTATGTGACCCACGATCAGAATGAAGCGATGGCTCTTGCCGACAGGATCGCGGTCATGCACCGGGCAGAACTCCAGCAGGTGGGAACGCCCGAGGAGATCCTGAACAATCCGGCCAATGCTTTCGTCGCCGGATTTGTAGGAGAGCCGGCCATGAATTTTCTGGATGTGGAAGTCAAAATCGAGAATGGAGGAGCCGCATGGATAGCCTATGACGGCCGCCGCCTGGCAGACCTGCCCCGCACGGTCAATCCGGTGAGCCGCCCGGACTTGCGCGGGACCCTCCAGGCCGGGATTCGACCCGGCCGGATTGAATTTTCCGGTACCAGGATGCGGGAGGAAGATTTGGCCGTCGAGGTCGGCACTTACGAGTCGGTCGGGGAACGGGGCATATTGACCGCGCGTCTCAAATCTCAGGATCTCGCGATCCTGACGGCTCCGGATCAGACGTTTCGCAGGGCGCAGCGGCTATGGATCCATTGTCCCTTGAAGCATATGTACTTTTTCTCAAAAGAGACCGGTGAGAGAATTCATCTGGATTCTCTCGACAGGAGATTGGCCTTATGAAAGCCGTGGCACTTACGGGAATCAGAAAAATCGAAATCGTGGAACTGCCCGCCCCTGCGCTCCAGCGTCCTTCGGACGTTTTGCTCAAAATCGTGCGCGTGGGCATCTGCGGATCGGACCTCCACTACTACACCCAGGGACGAATCGGGAATCAGATCGTGAGTTTCCCATACTCCATCGGCCACGAATGCAGCGCCGTCGTGGCCGATATCGGAAAGCGGGCGACACGCTTCAAGCCGGGAGACCTGGTCGTCGTGGATCCGTCGGTCTCCTGCGGCGTCTGCGATCAATGCCGGCTTGGCCATTACCACACGTGTCGAAAGGTGCGGTTTTTGGGATGCCCGGATCAATTGGAGGGATGCCTGGGCGAATATCTCGTTATGCCCGAAGACTGCTGCTATAGCGCCAAGGGCTTGAGCGCGGATCAGGCCGCACTTGTGGAGCCTCTCACCATCGGCTACTACGCAGTGCGGCTCTCGGGCGACCTGAAAGGCAAAAAGATCGGGATACTGGGGAGCGGCCCTATCGGCCTGAGCGTGCTTCTGACAGCCAGGGCGGCCGGCGCGGCGGCGGTCTACATGACGGACCGGCTGGACTACCGCCTGGATGCCGCAAGGCAGCAAGGCGCCGCCTGGACGGGGAATCCTGACCGGACAGACATCGTTCACGAAATCCTTCAGCGAGAACCCCTGGAATTGGATCTGGTGTTCGAGTGCTGCGGGCAGCAGTCCGCGTTCGAACAGGCGCTGAAACTGGCCAAACCCATGGGCCGGATTGTCATCGTGGGCATTCCGGAAACCGATCGGATTTCTTTTCCGGTGCACGATGCCAGGCGCAAAGGGCTCACCTTTATCAACGTCCGGCGCCAGAACGAATGTATCGCACCCGTGATCGACCTGATCGATGAAGGCAGAATCAACCCCGATTTTCTGATCACTCACAGATTCGGCCTGGACCAGGCGCACAGGGCGTTCGAATTGCTGGCGGACTATCGTGACGGCATCATCAAGGCCATTGTGGATATTTAACCGGGTCGAAGCGGGCAATGAGCCGGGGAGGGGCAAGACAGGGTTCCGGATGATTCCTTTGCCGAAACGGAATCATGAAGAACGGGTCCGTTTTGCTGGGTGGAAACGGAAAGGGGGCGTAAATGGGCAAGCGATGTTTGATCACCTATTCTTCCTATACCGGCAACACGGAAAAAGTAGCCCGTAAATTCAGGGAAACCTTGGTAAATAAGGGCTGGCAATGCGACCTTTTCCAGGTACGGAAAAACGCCGACGATATCCTCCGTCCTCCGTTCGATATCCGTTCCTATGATTTTGTCTGTGCCGGTTCCGGGCTGAGAGCGCACCTGCCATATAATGAAGTCCTGAACATGTTGAGAGGCTTCAGGACCGGCCTCGACCCCCGCATCGTTCTGCGTTTCAGGGATGAAACGATCCCCTACATTACCGAACCGGTCCCCGGGATTCCCCCGCATAGGAAAGCCAGTCTCGACCATCACAAAATCATCCTCGGACCCGATTCTCCGCGGGCGGTGGTATTCATCACTTACGCAGGGTACGAATTCGGGCCCAAGGAAGCCATGCCCGCCGTTGAACTGATGGCCCTGGAGCTGGAGCACATCGGTTTTCAATTTATCGGTCATTTTTGCTGCCCGGGCAAGTATGTGGATGACCCCATGCCCAGGACTTTCCACGGGGATATCCGTGACAGGCCCAATGAGAAGGATTTGTTAAAGGCGCAATGGTTCATCGAAGAAAAGCTTGAGGAAATAGCCGACCGGCCGAAGTAAACCGGCCATCGGTTATGGGGGAGTGAATTTCTCCACCGATTTCTCAGCTGAAAAGTACAAAGATTTCGGCGAGGGTTGCATCATACCGAAAGCCTGTCTGAGAAGCCGACTGCTCGTCAGAAGGGAAGGAGTCCGATGGTTCCACTAAAAAGGATTTACGAGGCTGCCCGGGAAACCAATGTCTTCGCAGAGGCGGACGTTGTCGTGGTAGGAGCCGGGCCGGCGGGTGTTACGGCTGCAATCGCGGCGGCGCGCGAAGGCGCCGATACGATCTTAATGGAACGGTATGGTTCGCTGGGCGGCATGGCCACGGGTGGGTTGGTTCTGATGATCAACCAGTACCCCGCCGGCCAATGCCAGGAATGGTTGAACCGGCTGAATCAGGTTGGCGGCGCGCACGATCTCTCCAGGACCAAAGAGCCTGGCATGTTGAGACATGCCATCATGGTCGACCCCGAACATCTGAAATGCATCCTCAACGATATGGCTCTCGATGCCGGCGTCAGGCTGGTCCTTCATTCCTGGAGCACCGCGGCAATTGTCGAAGAGAACACCGTCAAAGGCGTCATTTTCGAGAGCAAGTCCGGGCGTCAGGCCGTCATCGGCAAGGTGATCATCGACGCCACCGGCGACGGAGATGTCTTTGCTTTCGCCGGCGCGGAATTCGATGCCTCGTTGGACAGGGGCTACCGCTCATCGGATTTGGCCATGGTCTTCCGGATCGGGGGCATCGATTTCGACGCATTCGCAAATTTCCGGGAATCCCAGCCGGAGAAATGGGAGGAGATCAGAAAAGAAGCATTCAAAATAGCCGGATTCCCTTTGGTGCCGGTGGCCGCGCAGCGCAGAGATGTCTTCTGGGTCAATAGCTTTATACCAGGCAAGAGTTGCCTCAAGGTTGAGGACCTCACCTGGGTCGAGGTTAACGTGCGCAAGGCGATGCTGCCGGTTTATTCCTATTATAGAAAGAATTTGCCGGGGTTCGAAAACAGCTACCTGTACGACAGTGCATCGCAGACCGGAACGCGCGGCAGCCGCCGTCTTGTCGGCGAACATGTGTTGACCGGCGAGGAAGCGCGTTCCGGCAAGATGTTCGATGACACCGTGTTGATGTTTCCGCAGGGTGTCCCGCTGACCTGGCCGGGAGGCGTCGAGCCCAGGAACGTCGGGATGC
The DNA here is from genome assembly GCA_964613495.1 of uncultured Acidobacteriota bacterium. Lineage (GTDB taxonomy): Bacteria > Acidobacteriota > UBA6911 > UBA6911 > UBA6911 > UBA6911. The sequence continues at coordinate 55,149 of CAZTHE010000010.1, forward strand.
CTTACCGCTGCCTCTTGCCCGTCAAGCTGGATGGACTTCTCGCTGCCGGACGCTGCTTTTCATCCGATCAGGCTGCGAATACGATGTTTAATGTCATTCCACACTGCATTCAAATGGGCCAGGCAGCGGGGACAGCCGCCGCTCTGGCCGTCAGCCACGGTGTGCTGCCGCGGAAGGTCGATATCAAGGCGCTTCAGAAAAGGCTTATCGCGCAAGGCGTTGAGTTGCCTCTGGGACGGACCTGGAATTAGGAGCTTTTATGAAAGGACTCTCAGTTCAGGGCGGACCCATCCAGTCATTTTCTTTTTCGAGAATCTTCTCGCCAGGAGCGAAATGAGTTTCCCGATCATGAAGTAAATGATCGCCTGACTTGCGATCATAATGCAGGCTGTAGCCCATGTGCTGTCGGGAAAGACGCCGTTCGTAAATCCCAGAGCCAAAAAAACTCTGTTCGAAATCAGCAGGCAAATCCAAACGGGCATTGAGGTCCCCAACAAAAAGGTAGATGACCGCTGTGCCCAGGGAATTATGCTTCAGGAATTGCGGTATCGCCGAACCTTTGGAAGACGTAATACTTGTTCCAAAGGGAACAAGACTGATGATGGATCTGGAGACGCCACTCGACTCTTCAGTGAACAGGGAAGGGGACGACGTCTACCTGAGGATCCGGAATGAAGTTCGAATCGGCAGCCGACTCGCAATTCCGCGTGACGTCGTAATCAAGGGCATGGTCTCGCGGGTGCAGCCTTGCATGGTCAATGGAAAGAAGCGGGAGGCTGAACTACATATACAACTGGGAGAAATAGGATTGACCGATGGAGGGATTCTTAAAGCTGTTTCGGAACCCATCAAGCTGGACACTCGAGACAATATCGAACCCACGGGAGCCGCCAGGCTTCTTAATGGAAGCCTGCAAGGCCTCAGCCAATCGGCTCCTGCCATCGCAACGGGTGTTACATACGGTGTCATGCATTCCGGCAGCATAAAACACGCGGCGTACGGCGCTGCGGCAGGCGCCGGCGCAGCGGCCACTGCGGGTCTGGTCGCCGGAACGCACCTCATGGACGCCCTCGATGAAGCGTTGGGCTACCTGTATCAGGCCGCGCCGGATCATCGCCGCGCGGTCATTTTGATTTCGGACAACCTTGAAGGGGACTCTTTCACTCCTGTGGATCGCGTTGTTCAAACCGCGTTGGAGAGCGAAACAGTGGTCTACAGTCTAAAAATGACTGAACGGAAGATCCCGCATGGGATTGGAAGCTCCATCCTGGGTCTGCCGATTCCAAGAATCCCGGTGCCGTCGATGGGTGAGGGCCCTGTATCGACGATTACGCGGGACACAGGAGGCCATCTATTCAGCGTATCGTCGTCTGCCATCGAATCTGTTTTTCATCCGCAATCTCCCGCTTGAGACTGCGCTACACCCTGGGATACTCACCCGACAAACGTTCCGATCCGAGGCACTACCATGCCATTGAAGTGAAGCTTGCGAGCCGTTTCGGGAAGGCCGGAACGGACTACACGGTGCCTTCGCGACGCGGGTACTACGAGTGAGTGAGTCCCTTTGCGCCTTTTGCTGGTTACAAAGGATATCCAATCATGCCCATCTGCTGAAAAGGATTCTATCCTTCACCCGAATTGAGGTATTTCGCTTGGAAGTTTGATATATCTGTGGCGTTCGGGCGCATGCCACTTCATTCAAGGGTTCCACCACAATATTCAATACGAGTTTGCATCAATATGTGAAGAATCCGAATAAGCCCCATATAATCGATGGGTGGGAGTAAATTCCTCGAACGGGACTTTTGGAGAAAATGGCCCCCGCAAGCATTATTTTCAAGGTTGTAGCATACTGAGTATTGCTTGGATTACAATAACAGTATGATTACGCTTAGTGTTGAACTCGAACAGGAAGATGACGGCAGGTGGATCGCCGAAGTGACTGAATTGCCAGGCGTGTTAGCCTACGGTGAGAATCCGGGGGACGCGCGGGCGAAAGCGCAGGCGCTTGCACTCAGGGTTTATGCAGATCGTCTCGAGCACGGCGAGGCGGGCCCTGGTCTTCTCAGCATTTCATTTAAAGCCGCATGAGTGAATGGCGAAGCCTAAAGGCGAGCCGATAGTTGTCAGCCCTTTTGCAAATCGGTTGGCGAATAAAACGCCGGTCTGGATCGCACCGTACATTATCCCGAGAAGGCTGGTCGGATTTCGTTTTCGCATTCCACGATGGCGAGGAGATCGGTCCTCGTATGCTAGCGCGTATTGCTAAAAGAACCGGCCTTGGTTCCGAAGACCTTTAAGCCCCCTAGCTCTGCCCTTTACCCATGAGTCACACGGGGCAATCATCATTGGTCCTCCTCATCTCT
>CAZTHE010000011.1:0-56614 GCA_964613495.1 uncultured Acidobacteriota bacterium
ATCTGTTCCATCGAGAATTTCGATCCCATGGGCGTCCACACGGGCGACTCCATCACGGTGGCGCCGGCGCAGACCCTCACCGACCGGGAATACCAGCGGATGCGCGATGCGGCGGTGCGCATCATCCGCAAGGTCGGCGTCGAAACCGGCGGATCAAACATCCAGTTCGCCGTGAATCCCGAAAACGGCGACATGGTGGTGATCGAAATGAATCCCAGGGTTTCCCGCAGTTCCGCGCTGGCGTCCAAGGCGACGGGATTCCCGATCGCCAAAATCGCCGCGAAACTGGCGGTGGGGTACACGCTGGACGAGATCCCGAACGACATCACCCGGAAAACGCCGGCGAGCTTCGAGCCGACCATCGACTATGTGGTCGTCAAGATACCGAAGTGGAATTTTGAGAAATTCGCCGAGGCCGATTCCACCCTCGGCACGCAGATGAAGTCGGTGGGCGAGGTCATGGCCATCGGGCGGACGTTCAAGGAGGCGCTCCTGAAGGGGGTGCGCTCGCTGGAAAAAGGGAAAAGCCTGGCATCGGAGAAGATCGTGCCGGAAGACCTGGAGCGCTGCCTGCTGACCCCGGTGCCCGAACGGCTTGCCTGCCTGCACTACGCGCTGTCGTCCGGGTGGTCGATCGAGGAGATTCACCGGCATACGAAGATCGATTTGTGGTTTCTCAATCAGCTGCGGGAGATCGTGGCCCTCGAAAACAGGCTGCGCCCGCACACGGTGGAATCGCTGCCGGCGGATCTCCTGCGCGAATGCAAGCGCAGCGGATTTTCCGACCAGAATGTCGCGGAATTCCTGTCCCCTTCGGGCGGCATCCCGGCATCCGCAGGCCGCGTGATGGAGAAGCGATGGCAGGCCGGGATCCGGCCCGTGTACAAACGGGTGGATACCTGCGCCGCCGAGTTCGAGTCGCACACCCCGTACCTGTATTCCACCTACGAGAGCTCGTGCGAGGCGGACCCCAGCGACAGGAAAAAGATCATCGTGCTGGGAAGCGGCCCCAACCGCATCGGCCAGGGCCTCGAATTCGACTACTGCTGCTGCCACGCTTCCTTCGCCCTCAAGGAAGCGGGATTCGAAACCATCATGGTGAACTGCAATCCGGAGACGGTGTCGACGGACTACGACACTTCGGACCGCCTGTACTTCGAGCCGTTGACGTTCGAAGACGTGATGGAAATCGTTTCGGTGGAGAAGCCGCACGGGGTCATCGTTCAATTCGGCGGGCAGACTCCCCTGAACCTCGCCCTCCGCCTCAAAGAGGCCGGGGTGCCCATCATCGGGACGTCGCCCGAGAACATCGATCTGGCGGAGGACCGGAAACGCTTCGGCAGACTGCTGTCGGATCTCGACATCCCCCAGCCGCAGAACGGGACGGCCCTGTGCCGCGAGGAAGCCCGCGCGGTCGCGGACAAAATCGGGTACCCGGTGCTGGTCCGTCCATCCTACGTGCTGGGCGGCCGCGCCATGTCCATCGTGTACGACCAGGCGTCTCTGGACGCCTACATGACGACGGCCGTGGAGGCGTCCCCGGAGCACCCGGTTCTGGTCGACAAGTTTCTCGAGAACGCCTTCGAGTACGACGTCGACGCGCTGTGCGACGGCGACCGGGTCGTCGTCGCCGGGGTGATGGAGCATATCGAGGCGGCCGGGATCCACAGCGGCGACAGCACGTGCATCCTGCCGCCGGTCCTGATCGAGCCGGCCCTGCTGGACCGGATGAAGCAGGATACGGAAAAACTCGGCAAGGCCCTCGGCGTCGTCGGCCTCATGAACATCCAGTTCGCCGTCCAGAAGGGCGTCGTCTACGTGCTCGAGGTGAACCCGCGCGCGTCCCGGACCGTCCCCTATGTCAGCAAGGCTACCGGGGTCCCTCTCGCCAGGGTCGCGGCGCGCGTCATGGCCGGCGAAAAGCTGCGGGACATGGGAATCCGCGCGGAACTGAAGGTGCATCATTGCTTCGTGAAATCTCCCGTATTCCCGTTCAACAAGTTTCCCGGCGTGGACTCCATCCTCGGCCCCGAGATGAAATCCACCGGGGAGGTCCTGGGAATCGCCGAGAGTTTCGGGAGCGCCTTCGCCAAGGCGCAGCTGTCCGCCGGAATGCGTCTGCCGCGAGAGGGAACGGTGTTCGTCAGCGTGCACGACCGCGACAAGGACAGTCTCGTTCCGGTAGCCCGGGATCTGAGAGAGATGGGTTTCCGCATCCTGGCGACCGCGGGGACGCAGCAGTATCTCGCGAGCCGGGGGATCGAGGCGGAGTATATCTTCAAGGCCGGCGAAGGGCGGCCGAACATCGTGGACCTGGTCAAGAGCAAAAAAATCGACCTGATCATCAACACGCCGCTGGGACGCCAGTCCCGGTTCGACGAGAAGGCCATCCGCCGCGCCGCGACCCAGTACGGCGTGGCCTGCATCACGACCCTTTCGGGCGCGGCGGCGGCGGCCAACGCCATCCACGCGCTTCGAAAAGAGGCCCTCGGGGTCCGGAGCCTCCAGGAATACCACGGGCGGGATCGGACGAACGACGCCACGCGCTGATCCGCATTACTCTTTCGGGCTCTTCCTGTCCTCGGGGGACGCGGCATCGCCCGGCTTCCTCTCGCCGGGCATCCCCAGGCTGGGATACAGGTCAAACACCCGGTCCTCATCGATCAGGTGCATCCCCTCGGTATGCAGCCGCACGAAATGCGTGCAGTACTTGCGGGCGTCCCCCCCCTTGCAGGATTCGACGCAGAACAGGTCCGTGTCCGTGCAGTTGACGCACTCCCCCAGAGAGACGCAGACTTTGGGGACCGTGATGCGGCAGGTGCCGCAGAGGGTGAAGAGGTTTTCGCTCTGCCTGTAATGCCTGCAGCTTTCCAACGCCTCGTGATGGATGCTGAAGCCGAAAATCCTGCAGCCCATGAAGATGTGGGGATGAGGATCCGGATCGGCCTCGATCTGCGCGAGGCTTTCGTCGACCCAATGGATGCAGTTTCTGCAGTGAATCATGGCGGGAACTCCGTTCCGGCGCGCGAGGCCGCGCGGCGCGCGGTGTTACCTGGATTCCGCGGGCGCCGGCGGATGGATCCCCAGGAGCTCCGCGAAGGCGCAGTCCTTCTGCAGCGCCTCGAAATCCGCGTCGTTTTTCGCGTAGATGCGGCTGTCCTCATTCAGGGTCACGGCCCTGCGAAGGTTCTCGAGCGCCGGGGCCGCGTCGCCCTTGCGGGCGTGCGACGCCGCAAGGGAGTAATAGATGTAGTCGGCGTCGGGATGCTTCTCGAGGGACTGAAGGAAATAGGAAATTGCCGCATCGTAGTTCGACCGGTTGTGCTCCAGGATCCCGAGGGCGTACAGCTGATCGGCGGAAGCCGGCGTCTTGCGGAGATGAGCCTCCTCGCGTTCGCATATCCGGACGTAGCTGCGTGCGCGCGCCAGGATATCCGTCTCCCCGGGATACAGCTGCAGGAGCGACTTCAACTCGCTCTTGGCTCTCTTGAATTCCTTCTGAAAAATGAGTTCCACGCCCTTGCCGAGAAGCGTCAGCGCCGCCGCCGTCGTTTTGGTCTGGTGAAGCAGGCGTGCGGGCGCGGGAGGCGCCACTGCGACGGCGGGCTTGATCGGCGCCTTGAGCGCTTCCGCCCGCGCGGCGGAGCGCGCGGGACGGGCGGCCCGGGCGGGGCGCGCCGGTTTCCCGGAACTCTTTGCGGAGTGCTTCCTGACTGGCTGTTTCTTCGCCGGGGCGGGAGACGGCCGGGATTTGGAGACGGTACGCTTCCTGGCGGCCTTTAAGGCCGCCGCCGCTTTCGCTTTATTGGCAGGACGCGAAACAGGTCCGGATTTTTTCTTTTTTGTTTTCTTTTGCGCCAAGGCCCTCGCCCTCGATTCCCCTTAAATCATTAAATGTGAACAACTTGCCCCAAAGGATGCCAATATCCCAAATTTTGTCTGTATTATTAGGAAAATTCCGACGATAAGTCAAGCGTAACATCTGGCCCGGCCGGGCATGCGCAACAGCGCGGTCCCCTTTCACGGAAACGCGCACGACTGCCGGGCGGAGAGAGAAAAGGGCCGGTTGCGGGCAGACTAAAAGGCATTATTCCCAATTGTTTACGCGATTATTGCCACGTGAGCTCAAATACACTGAATTTGCACGAAACTGACTTCCTCCGCATCCGGAACATTCTGGGAAAAATGCAGAGGGAGTTGCGGGCCGAACTGGTCCTGCTGATCAGCCGGAGCGGGCAACCGATTGTGGTTTCCGGCTCTTCGGAAAACATCGACTGCACCGCGCTTTCCTCCCTGGCTGCGGCCAATCTAGCCGCAACGGACGGGCTGGCGAACATCGTGGGGGAAAGGGAGTTTTCGGTCCTGGTGCACCAGGGGCGGCAGCGCAGTCTTTTCATTTCAGACCTGCTGAAGAGATTTTCGCTGGTGCTGGTGTTCGATGCATCGGCATCCTCCGGCCTGGTGCGGTACAAGTGCAAGCGCACCACGCAGTTGCTGGAGGATGTCATCCGGGATTTCCACCGGCGCATGGAAAACCCCGTATCTGTTTCGGGGCCTCCGCAGTTCAGCGACGAAGAACTGGCGGAACTGCTCGGGGAATAGGGTTAACCTCATTGACCAGGGGAAATTGAGTTGACGTTCATCAACTACGTTGCACGAGAGATCAACTGCAAAATTGTGTATTACGGGCCGGGATTGGGCGGCAAGACGACCAACCTGCAGTACGTATACCAGATCACGAGCGCCGAGAATAAAGGCAAGTTGATATCCCTCGCCACGGAAACCGAGCGGACGCTGTTTTTCGATTTTCTGCCGATCGACCTTGGGCAAATCCGCGGGTTCCGGACTCGCTTTCACCTGTACACCGTGCCCGGGCAGGTATTCTACGATTCCAGCCGCAAGCTGATTCTCAAGGGAGTGGACGGCGTCGTCTTTGTCGCCGACTCGCAGGAAGAGCGGATGGATGCCAATTTGGAGTCGCTGTCCAACCTCGGCCAGAACCTCAGGGAGCACGGTTTCGACCTGGAGAAGATTCCCTACGTGCTTCAGTTGAACAAACGGGACCTTCCCGACGCGGTCCCCGAGGAAGAGCTTAAGCGGCAGCTCCTCGTGAAGGGCGAACCGGCCATCGAGGCGGTGGCGACCCAGGGGATCGGCGTTCTCACGACGCTGAAGGCTGTGGCGCGCCAGGTCCTGGTGGAACTCAGGAAAAGCGCCTGATGTCTCCGCACGCGGCGTTCACGCGGGCGCCACGCGTTGTTCGCCCCGGCGGAATCTCCCCCGATCCTTTGCTGCGCTACGGCTTATTCCCGCCTCTCCGGGCCTGCCCGAGGCCCTGCGCCAGAAATGCGCGCGTCTTCGCGATAAAGACCTCCGGCCGGTCATGGTGCAGCCAGTGGCCGGCCCGGGAAACGACGGCCAGCCGGCGGTCGCGGATCGCCTCGATGTTTCTCTCCCTGCGGGGATCCCCCGTCCAGCTGTTTTTCCCCCTGAACAGGAGGACCGGACAGCGGATCTGACCCCAGATTTCCCTGGAGTCCTGCATGCGGAACGAATCGGGCGGAATGGCGCGGACGAAATTGTCGAATTTCCAGGCCAGCGTACCGTCGGCATTCCGGTTCGAGCCGAAAAGAGTCAGGTGCCGGGCCATCCTGTCCGACAGGTAGGAGTTGGCCTCGTGCATGCGTTTGGCGGCCGCATCGAGGCCGGGGTATTTCCTGGGGACGCGTTTTTCGATCTCCCGGATCTTTTCTATCCAGTCGCGCAGCCTCTCGTGCGGAGGGGGGAGGGGACTGATGCTCGGCGGCGCCGAAACGCCTTCGATCGCGACCAGTCTCCGGACGCGGCCGGGATAAATGCCCGCATACTGCAGGACGACGGCCGCTCCCAGCGAGTGCCCGATCAGATAGACCGGGAACCCGCCTACGATGTCCAGCAGGGCCGAGAGGTCCAGGACATATTCCGAGACGCTGTACATCGAACCCATGGCCCAGCTGCTATCTCCGTGCCCGCGGAGGTCGGGGGCCAGCACCCGGAAATCCTTGCGGAAAGCCTCGGCGATGCGGTCCCAGCTCCTGGCATGGTCCATGCCTCCGTGGACCAGCACCAGGTTCGGTTTGCCGATGTTCCCCCAGTCCCAGAAATGCAGCTTCAGGCGGTGGGAGTAGTAAAACTGCGAAAGGGGTTCGCGGGGCATCATGTCCTCCCTGTTTTTGGGGTTGAGGCGGGAGCGGTCGAGGCCTGGAGTCCTGCCTTTTTGCGGGGGAAGAGAAGCGAGAGGACGATGGATCCCGCCAGAATGGCCGCGACGACGGAGAGCGAAATCCCGATCGGAATCGGGTAAAAGCCGCTCACGAGCATCTTGAGCCCTATGAAGGCAAGAACCAGGCCGAGCCCGGTCCCCAGGTAGGCAAAGCGGCGGACCACGGCGGACAGCAGAAAGTACATCGACCGGAGTCCCAGGATCGCGCAGATATTCGACGTGTATACGATGAACGGATCCTGGGTGATGCCGAATATCGCCGGGATGGAATCGGTGGCGAATACGACATCCGTCGCCTCCACCGTGACCAGCACGAGCGCCAGCGGCGTGGCCACGATCCCGCCCCGCCGCCGGAGGAAGAACCTGCCGGTTTCGTATCCGGTCGTCATGGGCACCAGTCTCTGGAAGATCCGCACTACCGGGTTCCGCTGCGGCTCCACTTCCGTCTCCCCCTGCCGGAGAATCTTCACTCCCGTGAAAACCAGGAAGGCGCCGAAAACATAGATGATCCAGTGAAAGGAATGGATCAGGGCCGCCCCGGCGATGATAAACAGCGCCCTCAGGACCAGGGCGCTCAGGATGCCCCAGAAAAGCACGCGGTGGTGCAGCCGGGCCGGCACGGCGAAATAGGAAAAGATGAGGATGAAGACAAATATGTTGTCGACGCTCAGAGCGTACTCGATCAGGTATCCCGCGAAAAACTCGAGCCCGTGCCGTCTCCCGAAGTTGCCGTAGATCCAGGCGCCGAACGACAGCGACAGCAGGATCCAGACGATGCTCCAGGACAGGGCTTCCTTCATGGAAACCGCGTGGGCGCGCCGGTTGAATACCCCGAGGTCCATCGCCAGAAGAAACAGGACGATCCCGAGGAAGGAGGTCCAGAACAGCGGAGTGCCTATCGATTGTTGCATGACTCGTCTCGTGGGTTATGGGATGGCTTCGCGGCGGGGATCCCCATCGGGACCGCGTGGCGAAGGAGGTCACCCGGACGGCGTCCCCCGGATACTCGCCTCATATTCCTGAAAGGCGTCCAGGTACGGGCTGCAGCTTCGTCGCGCGACGACATATAGGAGTCTTATTTCCTCGCGACGCACGTAGCAGCCCACCCGGAGCTTCTCCGGAATTATCTCGTTACAGTCCAAAATCATACGCAGTAATGTAACACACCGGCCGCGAAACCGGGCACCCGAAGTCGGTCCGTTGCCGGGCACGACGATGCGGGATCCGAGATCCGAGATCTGGAATCTGGAATCCGGAATCCGGAATCCGGAATCCGGAATCTGGAATCCCCCTTCCGGTGAACCTTCCCAAACAATGCGGGCTAGTCCCTCGCCGAGCAGCGCCGCAACCGGTCCATGATGGCCCGGCCGAGCCCTGTTTCCGGGACCGGGCGTGCGAAGATCCTGTCGAGTCCCAGCGCGTCCAGCCGATGCAGCGCGCGAAACAGGTTTGCCGCCGCTTCCCGCAGGTCTCCCGCGGGCGAAAGCACTTCCACGGCGGTGTATTTCCGCGAATCTTCCGGTGCGGTCAGGCAGAGCAGTCCGATCCTCTGTCCGGGTTCCCAGGAGTCCGCACCCTCGCCGGCGATCTCCAGTAGCGTGCGGGTCGCATAATGCCGCTTCAGCTGTCCCGGTGCCTGCGGCAGGCGGGTATCCACGGTTTCCACGGCCAGGGTCCCAAGAAGCGCTTCCAGTTCCTCGACGGCGGTGCCTCCAAGCCGCAGGACGGCGGGCGCCTCTCCCGCCAGCGACAGGATGGTCGATTCCAGGCCGATCATGCAGGGGCCCCCGTCCAGGATCAGATCGACGGAGAGGCCGAGCTGGTCCGCGACATGACGCGCCTCGGTGGGGCTGACGCAGCCGAACGGATTGGCGCTGGGCGCGGCGATGCCGCACCCGGCGGCCCGTATCAGGGCCAGGGCGGCCGGGTGCGCGGGAACGCGGATGGCCACGGTGTCCAGCCCCGCGGTCACGATCGGCGGCACCACGTCCTTTTTCGCGACGATGAGGGTCAACGGGCCGGGCCAGAACCGCGAGGCGAGTTCGGCGGCGGCATCCGGAAATTCGCCGAAGCGCTTAGCGGATTCGTAGTCGGCGACATGGACGATCAGAGGATCCATGCGCGGCCGCGCCTTCACCTCGAAGATCCGGGCGACGGCGAGGTGATTGAGCGCGTCTGCACCGAGGCCGTACACGGTCTCGGTCGGAAATGCGACCAACCCGCCCCGCTTGAGAATGCGGACCGCTCGTGCGATGACCGCCGCATCGGAAGCGTCTGCCATACCGGGGGCACTCAAAAGTTCCTCCAATCGTCGTTTCTCCGGCCTTGCGCACATTCCGCTTCCCGGGATGCCGGAGGCTTCGGAATCCTGAATCATACACATGCCGTCGCCGGCCGCATAGAGCCCAATTCTTGACACCCCATTGCCCAACGGCTATAAATAGCGCGTGCTTATCGCCGCGCTCCGAGAGTATGCCAGAATCGAATCCCTATTGCATCCGGCAGCGCAGGGGATCGGCCGGTGACGCGGAAAACCGCGGCGGTGACCGGACCGAGATGCACTCCCGGAATTTCGGGCAACCCTGATCGGAAAGTCCGCACGAAACCATGCCAAAAACTCCCGAACGGAACACGCCTTTTGAACCGGAGCAGCAAAGTACGAAAATGGACGGGCTCGCGTCTCCAAGGTGGTATGCGCTCTACACGCGCAGCCGTTTCGAGAAGAAGATGCTCGGCGAGCTGACCGATCGGAGCATCGAGGTATTCCTGCCCATGCGGGAGGTCCTCAGCCGGTGGAAGGACCGCAAGAAAAGGATCTGGATCCCCCTTTTTCCCGGATACCTGTTCGTAAACCACGTGGATACGCCCGAGAACCGGTTCCGGATCCTGAACATACCGGGCGCCGTTCGCTTCGTCGGATTCGAAGGACACGCCAATCCCGTTCCGGACGAGCAGATCCTGGCCGTACGCAGGTTTCTGGAAGCCAGCATCGCGATCGACCCGTATCCGTATGTGCAGGTCGGAAGCCGCGTGGAGGTCATCGCGGGTCCCTTGAAGGGAATCCGTGGCATCCTGGTGGAAAAGCGTGGCCGCTTTCGGTTCGTGATACAGGTGGACCTGATACGGCAGGCCGTTTCGGTCGAAATCGACGCCTCCGACGTTCGGCCCGTTTGACGCGACCGCGCGCGCTTCCATCCTCGCCGCCCGGCCCCGGAGGGAATGGATGATGCCGGAAGACACGCTTCTGGGGATTATCGAAAATTTCCGCCGACGGGATGCCGGGACCGCCTTCGTGTGCCGCAGGCAATACCGGAGGGCGCGGTGGTCCTACGGCCAGGTGGCGGATCTTTCGGGGCGCCTGGCGGCGGTGCTGCGGCGGCGGGGGGTCGGGCGCGGGGACCGGATCGTTCTGTGGGGCTACGACGGGCCGGAATGGGTCGCCGCCTTTTTCGCCTGCGTCCTGCGGGGCGCCGTCGCCGTGCCGATGGACCGCGACGCGGCGCTTGATTTCGTGCGGCGCGTCTGCCGCCAGGTGGGGGCGAAGCTCTGCATCGGGGCGCGGGGCAATCCGCAGATCGATCCGCTGCTGCCGACCATCGCCTTCGAGGATTTCCCGGAGCTGGCGGCCCGGCACGACGCGGACGCGACCCGGGAAGAAGAACCGGGAAGCGACGACCCGGTCGAGATCGTCTTCACTTCCGGCACCACGGCTGAGCCCAAAGGCGTGGTGCTCACTCACGGAAACATCCTTGCGAATCTGGTTCCGCTCGAGCGCGAGATCTCCAGATACCTCAAATACGAGCGCTTCGTGCATCCGCTGCGCTTCCTGAACCTGCTTCCGCTGAGCCACGTTTTCGGGCAGTTCCTGGGCATCTTCATCCCGCAGATCCTGGGGGGGACCGTCGTCTTCCAGGACACGCTGAATCCGTCGGGCATCCTCCGCACCATCCGGAAAGAGCGGGTTTCCGTTCTGGTTGCCGTCCCGCGCGTCCTGGAGACGCTGCAGGCCAAGGTCGAACGGGATCTCGAAATCGCCGGCGGGCTGGAGGCATTCCGGCGAGAATTCCGGGCGGCCGAAGGCGAGCGCCTGGTGCGGCGGTGGTGGCGCTTCCGGAGCGTCCACCGCAAGTTCGGCTGGAAGTTCTGGGCCTTCATCTCGGGCGGCGCGAGCCTGCACGAAAAGAACGAGGAATTCTGGAGCCGGCTGGGCTTCGCCGTCATCCAGGGATACGGGCTGACCGAAACCGCTTCGTTGATCAGTCTCAACCACCCTTTCCGGCTCGGGAAAGGGTCCGTCGGCAGAGTGCTGCCCGGGCGCGAGGTCAGACTGTCCGAAGACGGCGAGATCCTGGTGCGCGGCGAGAGCATCGCGAAAAGCTATTTCCAGGGGCGTGCCCTGGTGCCGGTGTCCGGATCGGAGGGGTGGTTCCACACGGGAGACCTGGGTGCGCTGGATGCTCAGGGAAACCTGCATTTCCGGGGCCGGCGGAAAAACGTCATCGTGAGCCCCGAGGGCTTCAATATCCATCCGGAGGACCTGGAGACCGCGCTGCGGCGGCAGCCCGGGGTCCGCGACTGCGCGGTCGTCGCGCTGGACCGCGGCGGGAATTCGGAAGCATGCGCCGTTCTGCTGCTGGAGGCCGGGGCGGACCGGCCGGAGCGCGTTGTCGAACGCGCCAACGAAACACTGGCCGGATTCCAGCGCATCCGGCACTTCCATGTCTGGCCGGACGAAGATTTTCCGCGGACGCCCACGCAAAAGGCCCACATCGGGCGGATCCGGGAGGCCGTCGCGAAGCGCTTCGATCTACAGCCCGGGACGGAGCCGGGCGGCCGCATGCTGGCCGACCTCGTCCGGCAGGTCACGCGCCGGCACATCGACGGCATCTCCGCGAACAGCCGGCTGGCGCAGGACCTGAACCTGTCGTCGATCGAACGGGTGGAATTGCTCGGCGCGCTGGAGGACCGGTTCCAGGTGGACCTCAACGAGTCGCGGTTCACGGCGGCGAGCACCATCGGCGACCTGGAGAGGATGCTGGCCGGGCCGGCGGATCAACGAACGAACGTTCACTATCCGCGCTGGACTCAGTCCGCCTTCTGGGAGACGGTCCGCGTCCTCGCGTACTACCTCCTGTCCTGGCCGGCGACGATGCTGCTGGCATGCCCCCGAATTCGCGGGCGGGAGAACCTGAGGCCGTTGCGCGGGCCGGTCCTGTTCATTGCCAACCACGTGACCCGGGTGGATGCCGGCTTCGTTCTGGCGGCCCTCCCTCCGCGCTACCGGCACCGCCTCGCCGTGGCCATGCTCGGGGAAATGCTGGAGGAGATGCGATGCCCTCCCGCGACGCTGCCCTGGCCCCGGCGCCTGGCTGCGCGCGTCTCCTACGGACTGGTTGTCGCCCTGTTCAACGTGTTCCCGCTGCCGCAGCAGACCGGATTCCGCGAGAGTTTTGCCTATGCCGGCGAATCCGTGGACCGAGGTTTTTCCGTTCTGGTTTTCCCCGAGGGGAAGCGGACCCGGGACGGGACTCTGTCTCCGTTCCGCGCGGGCATCGGGTTGCTCGCGTCGAATCTCGGCCTTCCGGTGGTGCCGATCCGGATCGACGGCCTGTTCGAGGCAAAGCGCGCGGGCAGGATATTCGTGCGCCCCGGCGCGGTCCGGGTTTCCATCGGGGAGCCGGCGCGCTTCTCCGGCTGCCCGGATGCCGAAAGGGTCGCGCGGGATCTCGAACGCCTTCTCGCCTCGGTCTGAAAAGGGCCGTCGCATGCGAAAACTGCGGGACGTATTGCCGGGCGGGCGCATGCCTGCCCGGCTATTTTGTCTTTTCCCATGTGCCGGGTTCGGGCCAGGCGTGCTTCGGATAGCGTCGCCGCAGTTCGCGCCGGATGGCCGGATAGTGGTTCGGCCAGAAGCCGGCCAGGTCCCGGGTGACCTGGACGGCGCGCCCGTTCGGCGCGAGAAGGTGGACGGTGAGCGGCACGCGGCCGGCGCAGATACGGGGGGTGGCGCGGGTGCCGAAGAAGTCCTGCAGGCGGGATTCGATCCACGGTTCCGCGGCGGATTCATAATGAATCCTCACGGTTCGCCCGGATCGCAGGGCGACCCGTTCCGGGGCTTCGCACGCCAGGATGGCGCGCTGCCGCTCGGTCAGCGTCTCCTGGAAAGCGCGCAGCAGCGAGACGGAGTTCAGTTCGGAGAGGCTGCGCCTGCCGATGCACGCGCGCGCGACGACGGAGAGCAGTGCGTCATCGTCCGGCGCCGCAAAGTTTTCCCCGGGGAAATGCTTCGCCAGCAGCCGAAGCCGCGCCCGAAGCGCGGGCAATCCCGGAGCGTCCCGGAACGCCGAAAGCCCCTGCCGCAGGGCCGCGTCCGCGAGCAGAAGGGCGGCTTCCCCGGAAGGGGGAGCGGTCCTGACGATTTCCTCGAGCGAAATCTGTCCATAGGACGTCGTGCGGACTTCTTCGACGCGGGCGGCGCCTGCGTTCCAGGCCAGCCGCGTCTGTTCCTGAACCGTTTCGGCGAAGAGATCCACGAGCCATTCCACCTCGATGGCGGAAGCCAACCGGATCTTCGGGTGGGAGAGCCTCGGGGCCCCGCGCTCTTTCCGCTCCTCGGCATCGACCGCAACCAGGAATGCGGCGTCGTGCACGACGCTCGAAGGGGAAAGCAGCGCCATGCCGCCTCCGGCGAGAAGTAGCTCCCGGGAAGCCGGCCGGCGGCGTTTGGCCACCCGGTCGGGAAACGCCGCAAGCGCCGCGATCCGCAGCCCCTCGTCCGTTTGCGCCGCATCCGCGGCCGCAGCGGCGGGGACGCGCGACGGCGCGAGAAGCCGCCGCAGCTGCTTCCAGGACCGGCGGACGCTGCCTACGGCGGCGGCGTCAAGGCCGAGACCATGGACGCGCCCCGGTTCGAACCCTGCCGCCTCCGCTTCCCTGAACCGGTCCAGCAATTCGAGCAGGTCGGAATCGCCGGCTGCGGGAGAGCGCCGCCGGGGGTGCGCTCCGGAAATGCCGGCCCGCGCATCGAGGCGTATGTCGCGTTCCGATACGAGCGCGGCCAGAAGGGCGCTCTCGTCGGGACAGTTCCGGGCCTCTCCTTCCAGGGCCATGCGCGCGAGCCTCGGGTGCACGCCCAGGCGCAGCATGCGCCGGCCCGGGCCGGTCAGGCGGCCGTCGCCGGACAAGGCCCCGAGCGTGCGCAGGAGACTTTCGGCCGCCTCCACGGCGGAGGCCGGCGGAGGCTCGAACCAGCCGAAAGAGCGCAGGTCGCGGATTCCGGCGCCGTGAAGTAGAAGGGCGGTCTCGGCCAGGTCCACGCGCCGGATCTCCGGCGCCTCCTGCTCGGGCCGCGACTCGAAGTCCTGCCGCGTATAGAGACGCAGAACGCAGCCGTCCTGCGTGCGGCCGGCGCGGCCGGCGCGCTGCGCGGCGGCGCCGCGGCTGATCTTTGCCGTGGAGAGCGTGGAGAAGCCGCTCCAAGCGGAATGCCCCGCGACGCGCGCCAGACCGGAGTCGATCACCGCGGCGATCCCCGGAACCGTGATGGACGTTTCCGCGACGTTGGTCGCCAGAATGACCTTCCTGTCCGCGGCGGGCTCCAAGACCCGCCGCTGCTCGGCGACCGTCATGTCCCCGTGAAGCACGTGCAGGGAGGCGCCCAGGCTTGCGGCGGCGGGCGCGAGCGACCCGGCGGCGCGCCGGATTTCGGCGGCGCCGGGAAGAAAAACCAGGATGTCCCCGCGCGGACCGGAACCGAGCAGGCGGCGCACGGCTGTGGCGACTTTTTCGCTCAGCGGACGGCCGTCGGCCTTTTCCTCGTACCGGATGTCCACGCCGAACGGCCTTTCTCCCGCGGACAGGACGCGGGCCCCGGGGAGGAACGCCGCCAGCGCCGCCGTCTCCATGGTGGCCGACATGACCAGGAGCCGGAGTTCCGGGCGGCGCAGCCGCAGGGACTTGAGAAGGGCGAGCGCCAGGTCTGTGGCCAGGTGCCGCTCGTGAAACTCGTCGAGGATAACGGCGGAGACGCCTTTCAACCCGGGATCCTGGACGATCCTGCGCGTCAGGATGGCTTCGGTCAGGAATCGGATGCGCGTTTCGGGGCCGGCGACCGTGTCGAAGCGGATCGTGTAACCAACGGTCCGGCCCGGCTTTTCCCCAAGTTCCTCCGCGACCCGCGCCGCGGCGAGGCGTGCCGCGAGCCTCCTGGGTTCCAGGACCAGGATCTCGCCTTCTCCCGCAGGCGCCGCATCGAGCAGGGCACGGGGAATGCGCGTCGTCTTACCCGCCCCGGGAGGCGCGGTCAGGATGAGGACTCCCGAATCCTGGAGCGCCGAGACGATATCCGGTAGATGAGGATCGATGGGCAGTGGAATCATCGCAATGATCGGGGGTTCCGGATCGCCGGATCCGGAGGACTATTCCCGAAGGGCCGCGAGAACGGATTCACAGACCGTTTTCTGCGCCTCCGGGACCGGCGTGCCGCTCCGGGCCGCGTTCGCGAGCAGCACGACAAACAGCTTCCTCTCCGGGTCGATCCAGAGAAGGGGGCCGCTGTCGGAACGGTGGCCGAAGGCTGCCGGAGAAAAACCGCCGCCCGCCCGGTCGGGGAGGAACTGCCGGGACCAGGAACCGCGGGGCCCGGTGAAACGGTCGACCGTTTCGGGTTTGAAGTAGCGGCGATGATCGTACACGCCGCGGTTGAGCAGCATCTGGGCAAAAACCGCAAGATCCCGGGCGCTGGACAAAAGCGCGGGATGGGCCGGGTTTGCGGCAGCGGCCCGGCCCCGGACCTCTTCCGGCGGCGCAACGGACGTGTGCGCCAGTCCGAGGGGCGAAAAAAGGCGTTCCGACAGAAAACGTCCGGTGGGTGTCCCCGTGGCGCGGGCCACGATTTCCGCCAGCAGGTCCGCCGCCTGCGGGCCTCCGTTGCCTGCCCGCATTTCCTCGTCTCCCGGGAATCGGAGCAAATCCTGTATCCGCAGCCGTCCCGCCGCGGTGGTGCGCTTTTCCGGAAGATAGTCCTCAAGGGGAGCGTCGGGCAGAAGGCCGCGGGAATCGACGCACAGCATGGCGGCGGAGCCGGCCCCCATCGGACCGGACAGGGACCCGAGCGGATATGCCGCGTCGGAGGAGGTCCGCGGAGACCCCGGATCCGGACCGGTGCACCCGGAGGCGTGCGAAAGAAGAACGCGGTTCCGCCGGCCGACGATCAGAGACGCGCCGGCGAAGGTGCCGTCCGCAACATAGGCGTCCAGGAGCCGGGCCGCTTCCCGCAGCCCGGGGCTCTCTCCCTCTTCCGCGGCTGGCTGCATCCCCAGGGTCATGTCCAGCCTGGGAATCTGGATCCCGTCGCCGACCTTGAAATACCGGGAGACGGAAACCGGCGTGCGGCCGCCGATCGGGATTTCGCCCGCCACGGCTTGCGCCGCGGCGGCCTGCGAAGCTTCGGCGGTACTGAAGGTGCAGACGTAGGCGGCGGCCTGCGGCGCGACCGGAAAAACATACGGATTCCCGATCGCGACCCAGACGAGCGGTTTGCCCATGCGAAGCAGCGTTTCCAGAAGCTTCCGGTGGCTGTCCGGCAGGGCGGCCGCGGCGCTGCCCGAGACCAGCCGAACCGTCGTGGCGCACACGAGGACGTCCGACGCCGCGGCCTCAGTCTCCGCGGCGGCCAGCGCTTCTTCGGAAACCCGCGCGTTGAGCCACGCGGACCGCATCAGGGGAAATCGCCGCCGCATTTCGGCCTGAAAAACCGCTCCCGGCGAGGACTCGAGGTCCGGCGTCATGACGAGGCTGAATATTTTGGGATACTCCGCGGGGTTGAGCGGCAGCACGGAGCCTTCGTTTTTCAGCACGGTAACGGACCGCTCCGCAATGTCCCGCGCGCACCGCTCATTTTCGGGCGAGGCGACGACGGAGGCCAGCCGGTTCACCGGGACGGTACGGCGCTGGTGAAGTCCCAGGCGGCGTTTCGCCCGCAGGATCCTGCGGGCGGACTCCTCGATCCGGGACGCCGGAATATCGCCGCGCCGGACGGCGAGTTCCACTTCCCGGATGGCGGCGGCGGCATCGGCGGGGAGGAGCACGACGTCGGCACCGGCCTGGATCGCCCGGACGGCGGCCGCCCCGGCCCAGTACCGGTTCGCGATCGCGCCCATCTCCAGGGCGTCGGTGACCAGCAGTCCCCGGAATCCCAGGGAGCCGCGCAGCAGGTCCTTCAGCATTTTCGGGGAGAGCGTGGCCGGCAGCCGCGGTTCGCCGATCACCCTGGGAACGGCCACGTGCGCGGTCATGATCGAGTCTACCCCCGCCGCGATGGCGCTTCGGAAGGGCGTCCACTCGACCGACCGCAGCCGGTCCAGGTCCGATGGGACCAGCGCCAGGCCGATGTGAGAATCGGTGTCCGTGTCCCCGTGCCCGGGAAAGTGCTTTGCCGTGGTCAGGGCGCCCCCGCTTTTGGCGCCCCGGATGAAGGCGGCTCCCAGCCTGGCCACGAGTTCCGGATCCTCCCCGAAGGAGCGGATGCCGATCACGGGATTATCCGGGTTGTTGTTGACGTCCACCACGGGGGCGAAGATCCAGTGCACCCCCAGCGCGCGGGCCTCCTGCGCGGTGATGCGCCCCTGCTCATAGGCCAGCGCCTCGGAACCGGCGGCGCCGAGGGCCATCGCCCAGGGGAAGGACGTGGTGTCGGCGATCCTGAAGGCGGCGCCCCGTTCGAAGTCCGCGGATACGAGAAGCGGAAGGCGCGACAGGGTCTGCAGTTCGTTCAGCAGGAGCGCGGACTCGTAAATGTTGCCGGCGAACAGGACCACGCCGCCGACACGGTTTTGCCGGATCTCGCTTTGCAGCTGGCGGAAATCCGCGCTTTCACGGTTCAGGAATTTTCCGGGAACGCGGACCTGCACCAGCTGCGCGATTTTTTCGCGCAGCGGCAGGTCCCCCAGGACGCGGTCCTCCCATGCCTTGTCCGCGGATTCGGGAAACGCCGACAGGGATCCCCAGACAAGGATGGCCGCGAGAATGCGGAGCGGGAGCGCTTTCGGGACTCCGAGCCGCCGCGTCCGGGAACCAGAGGTTCGAAAGACTCGAAAGCGCGTAACGGTCACCGGTCCACCCGCCCTCTAGCCCATATACAGGGTCTCGGTGTTCACCGGGAAGCCGAGGAGCTTGAGATAAAGAAAGAGCTGCATCTTGTGGTTGACGAAATGCTCTTTGAACTCGAGCGCCATGATTTCCAGCGTTCCCTTCATACCCCAGGGAGTCGACACGATCTTGCCGGCAAATTCCTCTTCCGTCACGCCCGCCAGGATTTCCCGGAGCGTTTCCTTGTCCTTCTCGAGTTTGGCGAGCGCCTCCGCGACGCCGCAGGACGGCATCTGGTGCATCGCGCCGCCCATATCTTCCGGCTTGGGCCAGCTGTTGTTCACAAGCATGCGCAGTTCCTCCCCGATGCCGCTGCCCAGATGGCATATCAGCTGTCCCAGGGTCATGAAGCTGGGGCCCGGTTTCCAGTCCAGCTTATCCGCGGGCACCATCTTCAGCATGGACTCGGCGGGTCGGAATGCGTTCAGGGCATATTCGCAAAATTGGTCCTTTTTCATGGCTGTTTCCTCCACGGACGATGGATGTTCGAGATGCGGAACGGCTCCAGAATAGCACACGGATCCCGGTTCCGCACGGCGGATTGTTACGCTTCTCCCGGATGAGGCAGGCGGACCCCGGGCGGAGGCGCCATAGCGGATGCGCCGGAAGGGCTTTTGGTATAGAATGCCGGCTATTGGGAAAACAGGAAAGAGCCATGTGCAAGGAAGTTGCCGGAAACGGCGGCGCCGCCCCGGCGATGCGGCTGTCGGAATGGATGCCGGTGGTCTATGGAGAACTCCGGCGGCTCGCCCGGCGCTATGTCGCCAGGGAAAGGGCGGGGCAGACGCTCGAGGCTACGGCGCTGGTCCACGAGGCGTATCTGAGGCTGCTGAGGGAGAAAGCGGGGCCATGGCGGAATCGCGCGCATTTCTGCGGCATCGCGGCGGGAGCGATGCGGGAAATTCTCGTGGAACGCGCGCGGGCGCGCGCGGCGTTGAAGCGCGGGGGCGGGCGTCTCCGCGTCAGCCTCAGCGGCGTACGCGCGGCAGGCAAAGAGTCTCCGGTCGATCTGCTGGCGCTGCATGAGGCTTTGGAGCGCCTGAACGTGCTGGATCCCCAGCTGGTCCGCCTGGTCGAGCTCCGATTCTTCGGAGGGCTCACGGTGGAGGAGGCGGCGGAGGTCCTGGATTGCTCCCCGGCTTCGATCAAGAGGTCCTGGAGCATGGCCCGCGCCTGGCTGCGGCGGGAAATGGAAAAGGCGAATGAATCCTGAACGGTGGCAGCGTCTCAAGGAGGTTTTCGGCGCCGCGCTGGAAAGGGAGCCGGGCGAGCGCGCGGAGTTTCTCGATGCCTGCTGCCGCGACGATCCCGCCCTCCGGGTGGAGGTGGAAGAACTCCTGGCGAGCCATTCGCGGGAGAATATCCTGGACCGGCCGGCGTCGGCGGCCGAACCGGACCCGCGCGAAGAGGAGGGTGCCGAAGGCCTCGCGGGCACGCAACTGGGACCCTACGAGATAAGTGCCGAGATCGGCAGGGGAGGCATGGGTGTCGTCTACCTGGCGCACGACACGCGCCTGGACCGCCCGGTCGCGCTGAAGATGCTGAGCCCCCGGCTCGCGCGGGATGCGCGGTTGCGGGAACGCCTGAGGAGGGAGGCGCGCGCGGCGGCCCGGCTGACGCACCCCGGCATTGCCACCGTGTATTCGCTCGAAGAGTTCGGCGACCGGATCTGCATCGTTTCCGAGTACGTGCAGGGGCCCACCCTGCAGCAATATCTTTCCGGCAGGAAGCTTCCGTTCGACCAGGTGCTGGATATCGCGCTGCAGATCGCCCGGAGCCTCGCGGCGGCGCACGCGGAAGGCATCGTGCACCGCGACCTGAAGCCCGAAAACATCATCCGGACCGATTCCGGAACCGTAAAGATCCTCGATTTCGGCCTCGCCCGGGTAGAGTCCCGGAACGGTGTCTCCTCCGGCCCGCGGCTCACGCAGTCGGGCATGTTCCTGGGCACGCCTGCCTACGCATCCCCGGAACAGCTTCTCGGGTCTGCCGTCGACCGGAACACGGATATCTTTTCCCTGGGCATCGTGCTGTATGAAATGGCTTCCGGAAAGCACCCGTTCCAGGACGGCGATTCCGTGTCCCTCATTTCCCATATCCTCGAAGCCGACGTGCCGGAACTTGCGCAGGCGGATCCATCCATCCCGGATGCTTTCAGCGGCATCGTGCGGCGGTGCCTGAAAAAAAAGCCGGCGGAGCGTTTCGCGGACACGCGCGACCTGGTCTTCGAGATGGAGAAACTCTCGCGCCGCCGAAGCGAAATGCCGGCCCCCGCCGCGGTACAGCCCTTCTGGTGGTGGCAGTTTCACCAGGCCTTCGCGGCCTTCGGGTATTACGGAATGCTTTACCCGCTGTGGAGAGTCAAGAAGTACCTGGGCGGCGTGGAGGGGTCGCTGATATTTTTCCCGGCCCTGATCGCCGTCGGCATCGCCGCAAATCTGCGCCTGCACCTGTGGTTTACGTCCAGGTACTACATTTCCGAATTGCCGGAGCAGCGCCGCAAAGTCGGCGGCTGGATCCGGTTCGCGGACTGCCTCTTCGTCCTCATCCTGGCGGTGAGCGCCGTGCGCTTCCACGAGGATCACGCCATTCATGCGACGCTCCTCATGGCCGTCGCCATCGGGGCGCTGGTCGCTTTCAGTCTCATCGAGCCGGTGACGGCGCGGGCCGCCCTGGATCCGCCCGGAAAGAGGCAGCCCGGCACGAATTCCACGGCGTGAGATCCGAGATCCGGAATCTGGAATATCCAACATCGCCGAAGGGCTTCCCCTATTCTGCGATCAGGGTTCCGCGGCGGCCACGTGAGTCGTGTTCGCCCGCACCATGCGGTCCCGGAAGCACCCCAGCGTCCGGTGCAGGGATTCGCGTGCCACGCGATCGATGAGGGGGCGGATCAGGGGCCCCAGCACGGGCGGGACCGACCGGCTGAGCGTCAGCGATTCGCACTCGACGAGGACGCCCCCGGAGACCTGCCGGTAACGCCAGTAGGAGTTCATGCGCCAAAGGAAACCGCGGTCGTGTCCCTCGGGCCTGGCGCGTTCCCGGTTGCCGTCGACGCGTTCCAGTTCGCGGATCCGAATCGAGACGCTGCTGCTCGAGGCGCGTCCGGGACCGTGCGTCGCATAGCGAACGAGGTGCTCCGTATCGTAGCGGACGGTCACGATGGCGGAACGCTGCAACTTCAGGTACAGCACATGCCGCCCGGCTCCCCTTTTCAGCACGCGGGATTCCAGGACGTCCTCCTGGCGGGTGTCTTCGACGCCCGGGTCTTTCACGCGGGACAGCACAAGGTCCAGCGGGACGCCGGGAATGAAGACGCATCCGCGCCAGTGGTGTATGGCTCCGCCGGGAACCTTTATTGTCCGGCCGTCCGCGTCCGGGCTCGGGAGTTTCCTGATCGGAATTTCCCCCCGAAGCGCGGAAGCGCGTTCGCGTGCGGCCTCCGCCGGGGATTGAAAGTCGGAAGCCAGAAAACCGTCCGGAGAGGACAGCTCTCTCGCCACGCGGCCCTCCGTTGCCCGCACGCACGTCTGCCAGGCCTCGAGCGTGGCGGGCCGCAGGCTTGCGGCCGACGCGGCCGGGACCTGCAGGCAGGAAACGGCCAGGCCGGCAGAAAGGGAAAACTGCCGGAGCCGGTGAAATGGTGTCCGCATGGTATTGTCTCCTTTTCCGGAAGACCCGGCGGCCGAACGAAAAACCCACTGGTCTCCCGCCATGAAGTTCAGAATCGAGCAGATGAGGATGGCCAGGGCGTTGGCGCACAAATAGTGAATTCCGGCCCGTTCCACAAAAAACCGCATCAGCAGGAGGTTGCCGGCCACCGATACGGCTCCGCTGGACAGCTGAAAGCGCAGCAGTCTGGAGAACACGCGCCGGTTCGCCGGCGATATCCTGTCGGACCACGTCCAGCGCCGGTGCCAGAAGAAGTTGTGCAGCACCGCGGCCTCGACGGCCACCGCGGTCGAGGCAAGATAGTGCAGACCGAGCCATCCGGTCAGGGCGACGAGCACGAGCATCTGCAGCAGGATGCCCATCGCTCCCACACAGTTGAACATCAGCCAGCGTTGCAGCGTTGCGGACCGGCATGCGCGGGACATGTTTCCTCCGGGTATCCTCGATCCGACACCCTATTTCGGTTCGGCCCGGTACAGGATGCGGGTATTGCGAACGGCCGAAAACAGGAAAGCCGTTACGAGTCCTCCGATGGCGACGACCCCGCCGACATCAAAAAGGAGAAACGGCCCCTTGCCGCCCAGGCGGACCCACGGGTCGCGCAGGAGCAGCAGGGTTCCGGCGGCCAGAACGACGCGCAATTCCGTCGGCCCGACGCAAAAGCAGGACAGCCGGAAGACCCGCTGCACATGCGTGGCCAGGAAGACCTCCGCTTCCACCAGTGCGAATGCGGCCAGCAGCAGCACGGCGAGGGTATGGTTCATGTAACCCGAAAGCGCGAGGCCGCCCAGGAGCGCCGCCGTCCCGAGCAGGTCGATCACGTGATCGACATAGTAGCCGTAGCGCGGCCGCTGGCAGTCGCGGAAACGGGCCAGCGTGCCGTCGAGGCTGTCCCCGAGCCAGTTGGCCGCCAGGGCCGGCACCACCAGGATCAATGCCAGCCTGTTGTGGGCGGCAGCCCAGTAAGCGGCGCCGGCCGCGATCATGGACAGGAGGCCCAGCAGCGTGAGGTGGTCCGAGTGGATCCAGCGGGGCGTTTTCCGGGCCAGCCAGAGAAGAGCCCTTTTTTCCGGGACGGCAAGCAGTCCGCCGTTCTCCCGGGTATGCAGGCATCGTGCCTTTCCCATAATCCATTACTCCTTTCATTCGTGGAATGTGAAAACCGTTCCGGAAAGGGCTCAGATTTCTGCGGCGGCTGGATCAACCGGAAACCGTTCCCGCGCGGCGCCGGGGGCCGCACGGTAGGGCTTGCCCCGCGATGGCCCGGTCAGTAGAATGAAACCATCGGTGGAACGGAGAAAAAAAGCAACCAAGCGCCTTGTGCGACGGGGAAGAAAAACCATGCGATGGGACATAAACACCCGGCTTCCTTTCAACTCTTTTCGATATTTTGAAAATACACTGGTTGCGCCGAACGGATTCCGCGAGTACGACCTTCGCTGGCTCCTGGGCAAGGAGATCAACCCGAACGGCTTCGTGTTGATGGGACGCGGCTACGGAACCTACCTGCGCCGGGTCCTGGGCGTGGACACGGCCGTGGTCGGCCACGATTTCCGTTCGTACAGCCAGAACCTCGGCTATGCGCTGACCGTCGGCCTGCTTGCAAGCGGCGTGGATGTGATCGATATCGGATTGGCGCTTACGCCCATGGTCTATTTTGCGCAGCACCACTTCCAGTGCCGCGGGGGGGCCGCGATCACGGCCAGCCACAACGAAAACGGCTGGACCGGGATCAAGCTGGCCAAGGGGCTTTCGTCCACTCTGGGGCCCGACGACATCAAGGAATTGCGCGCGATCGTGGAAAAGGGGGACTTCGAGGAAGGTCGCGGCGCCTATCGGAGCGCCGAAGGGCTTTTCGATTTTTACCTGAAGGACCTGGTGCGGACCGGGTCGCTCGCCAGGCCGCTGAAGGTCGTGTTTGCGGCCGGGAACGGCACGGCGGGGCGCTTCGGCCCGCCGGCGCTCCGGGCGCTCGGCTGCGACGTCATCGAGCTCGACTGCGAGGCGGACTGGGACTTCCCGCGCCACAATCCCAATCCCGAGGACGTCGCGTTCCTGCACAGCATCCGTGAAGCGACCCTGCTGCACGAGGCGGACGTCGGCATCGGCATCGACGGCGACGGCGACCGCATCGGGGTGGTGGACGACCGGGGGAGAGAGGTTTTCTCCGACAAGCTGGGCCTGCTCGTCGCGCGGTGGGTGTGTCCGCAATACCCGGGACGGAGCATCGTCATCGACGTGAAGAGCACCGGGCTGTTCTACGACGACCCCGTTCTCCGGAAACACCGGAGCGAGGTGATCACATGGAAGACCGGGCACTCGTACATCAAGGCGAAGGTGGCCGAGTCGCACGCGCTGGTGGGATTCGAAAAGAGCGGGCACTGGTTCTTCAACGATCCGCTGGGGCGGGGATACGACGACGCGCTGGTATCCGCCACGCACCTTCTGCGGATGCTCGTGGAAACGGGCGCCCCGCTGTCCTCGCTGGTGGACGCCCTGCCGAAGACCTGGCAGTCCCCGACCCTCGGGGTCTACTGCGCCGACGACGAAAAGTACGAGGTCGTGGACCGGATGGTCCGGCTGTATGCCGAGGACCGGGAAAAAGGGACGCGGATCGGAGGTCAACCCATCAAGGAACTGGTTACGGTCAACGGCGTCCGCTTCATTCTGAAGGACGACGCCTGGGGGCTCGTGCGTGCGTCCTCCAACAAGCCCTCCATCGTGGTGGTCGCGGAATCCAAGACATCGAGGGATCAGCTGTACGATATCGTGGAGCACATACAGGCGCGGCTGGCGCAAACAGGCAAAGTCGGGGAATACGACCAGCAGATGGAACCCCGGTAACGAGCGGATGACACATTCCCATCCAGAAAGCAATCGGTGTCTTTATGCATAAGGTGATTATTGTCGGTTCCGGACCGGCCGGATACACGGCGGCGATTTACGCGGCGCGGGCGAACCTCTCCCCCATGATTCTGGCCTCGGAGCCGAAGGCGGACCAGATGCCCGGGGGACAGCTCATGCTTACCACCGAAGTGGAAAACTTCCCGGGCTTCCCCGAGGGCGTCCTCGGTCCGGACCTGATGGAACTCATGAAAAGACAGGCGCTGCGTTTCGGCACCGGGATGCTGGAGGAAGACGTCGAGGAAGCCGGGTTCACGGCAGGCGGCCCGTTCCGTCTGCGGTGCGCGTCCGGCTGGCAGGAGGCGCGGAGCGTGATCATCGCCACCGGCGCGACGGCCAGGTGGCTAAATTTGCCGGAGGAATCGAGATTCCGGAACCGCGGCATATCCGCCTGCGCCGTTTGCGACGGAATGTTTTTCCGCAACAGGGAGGTCTTCGTCATCGGGGGAGGGGATTCGGCGCTCGAGGAGGCCCTGACCCTGTCTCACCACGCGTCGAAGGTGACCGTGGTGCACCGGAGAGATGCCCTGCGCGCCAGCAAGATCATGCAGCAGCGGGCCGCCGAGAACCCGAAGATCCATTTCCTCTGGAACACGGTGCTGACGGGATACCGGGGAACGGAAGCCCTCGAGGCGGCCGCCCTCAGGGACGTCGTGACGGGCAAGGAATGGGTGGCGCCCGTCTCGGGAATTTTTATGGCGATCGGCCACCACCCGAATACGGAGTTTCTGCGGGGCGTCCTCGACCTGGACGACCAGGGTTACGTGGTCACGCACAACGGGGTCGAGACGAGCATGGACGGGGTCTTCGCGGCCGGCGATGTCCAGGACAGATATTACCGGCAGGCGATCACGGCCGCCGGCTTCGGCTGCATGGCCGCCCTGCGGGCCGAGCGCTGGCTGGAACTGAATTCCCCCAAAACGGCGTGAAGATCCCGGCCAGACCCGCCATCGCTTATTATGTCAGCGCGCACGGCTACGGGCACGGAGTGCGGTCGTGCGGCATCATCCGCGCCCTGAACCGCCTCTACCCGGAGATCGGGGTCGAGGTCGTCAGCGCCCTGCCGCCGGATTTTCTTTTCAGCCAGATCGACGCGTCGAAAAACTCGCTCCGGCCCGGGTCGTTCGATATCGGGATGAAGCAGATCGACTCCATCCGCGTCGACGTTCCGGCCACCCTGGACGCCGTCCGGCGGCTCTGCTCGCGGAGAAGCGAAGAGGTGGAGAGCGAGGCGGAGCGTCTTCGCAGGCGGGGGATCGGACTGGTGGTCGCCGATATCCCGGCGCTGCCGATCGAGGCGGCGGCCCGCGCCGGGATTCCGCGGCTGGCGGTCGGCAATTTTTCCTGGGACTGGATTTACGAGGAGTTTATCGCCCAGGATGCCGCGTGGGGTCCGGTCACGGAAGTATTCCGGGAGCAGTACGCGCAGACGGATCTCCTGCTGCGGCTCCCTTTCTGCGACGCCATGGGGGCATTCCGCCGGGTGGAGGATATTCCCCTGGTCGCCTCGCCGGGGCTGGCACGAAGACCGGAAATCGCGGCGGCGACCGGGGCCATGCCCGGCAAGAAGTGGGTGCTGCTGTCCTTTACCTCGCTGGAATGGACGGAGGACGCCCTGGACCGCGTGGAGAGACTGCGGGAGTATGAGTTTTTCACGGTCCGTCCGCTGGAATGGAGCAGGCAAAACGTGCATCCGCTCAACCGGCGCCGCATGGACTTTTCGGACATCGTGGCGAGCGTGGATGCGGTCATTTCGAAACCGGGCTTCGGTATCCTGTCGGACTGCATCGCGAACGCGAAGCCGCTCATTTATGCCGACCGCAGCGATTTCCGGGAATATCCGGTCCTGGTGAATGCGGTCCGCCGGTTCCTGCGCCATGTGCATATCCCTGCGGGGGAACTCTATCGGGGCGATCTGGCGGAGAGCCTGAACCTTATCTGGGACCGGCCGGAGCCGGGGGAGTCGTGCCCGCTCGGCGGCGAGCGGGTTGCCGCCGTGCGCATCGCAGAGATGCTTGCGGACGCACGCCCCTGATGGCGCGCGCCTAGCCCGCATGATTCATGAAGCTTCTGCTACGGCGGCGGATCCGGGCAATCGTACATTGATTCCAGATTTCAGATTCCAGATTTCAGATTCCAGATCGGAATCCGCGACGTGCGTCTCCGACACTTTGCGGTAGTGTCGGACGGCATTTCCCGGCCGCGGCCGGAGGATCACTTCAGGCCAACGACGCCGCCATCGGCGAAGGCAGGGAATCCCCATCGCCGCGGATCGAATTCGTCGAGGCTGCGCAGGATCTGGTGAGCGCCCGGGTATGCGCCGGGGTCCATGTGCGGATCCGGGACGGCCACGGCGAACATCCCCGCGGCCCGCGCGGCCTCGATGCCCGCGGGGGAGTCTTCGAATACCAGGCAGTTTTCCGGCTTCGCCCGCAGGCGTTTTGCCGCGAGCAGGAAGATATCGGGAGCCGGCTTCCCGTTTGCGATCTCCGGATCGTCGCCCAGCACCACGCATTGAAAGATCCGGAACCAGTCCCGGTGGCGCGTGATCTTCAGGTCGAAGTAATACCCGTCGGAGCTCGTCGCCACGGCCTGCGGCACTCCGGCCCGATGCAGGTGCCGGGAGAGACGGACCGCCCCGGGCATCGGCTCGGCGCCGGGGAAGAGCCGCACGAGCAGCTGCTTCCTCGCCTCGAGGTATTCGGGAACGGAGAGGGGCATCTGCAGGGCGTCCAGGACGACTTTTGCCGAATCCTCGGCGCGGAGGCCGATCATCCTGGACTTGACGCCCCAGTCGAAGACCTTGCCGTACCGCCCGGCCAGGATCTCGTGCGCCTGAGTGTAAAAAGGCTCGGTGTCGAGCAGGAGCCCGTCGTTGTCGTATATGACGTGCGTGATGTCCGGTGCGGGCTGGGATCGTGCGGTCAAAATCAACCTCCGGGATTACAGGATCAGGATGCCGAGAACGATATCATAGATAGCGTGCGTCGCGGCCGTAATGCCGAAGCCCCGGAAGAGGAACAGCACCGAAAAGTAGAGCCCGGCGAGCATCCGCTGGAGGAAGCCCCCAACGGAAAATGCGTCCCCGGCCGGCCCGACGTAGTGGAAAAGCGAAAACAGCACCGCGCCCAGGACCGCGGCCGCGGCAACAGGGGCCTTCCGGTTCGCAAACACCCTGCGGAAAATCGCGATCAGCAGTCCGAGCAGGCCCCACCGGAACACGAGTTCCTCGTAGACTCCGGCGCCGCAGTACAGCACCAGGTCCTGGATTCCACGGCTCCCGGGGCCGAGCGACAGGAGAGAACGGGTGCCCAGCCAGGCAAAGCAAAACAGGAGCAGCAGGGCGAAACACACGCTCTCGAGGAGCGTACACAACAGCATGCCGGACTTGATTTTCCAGCTGGCGCGGGTGCGCAACTGCCAGACCGTGAAGCACAGGGCGAGGACCATCGCGGAACCGAGCATCGAGCGGACCGACAGAAGGCCGAGAATCCGGATGATCAACGCATCGGCGCCGTTGATGTGGGTGGTGTCGAGCACGAGGGTGCCGGCATGATACGCGATCAGAAACGGCAGCAGCAGCGCGGCGGAATAGACCGGCCTTCGCGTTTCTTTCAGATATCCGCGCAGATTCCGATTCATGGCCCCTGCATGATACTCCAGGCTCCGCGAAATGAAAGCGCAGACTCGCGCCCAGGCGGGCGTCCGGCGGTTTGAGAAACCGACTCCAGGTTCCAGAAATAATGCGGGCTATATGGGGGGCGGGCGCCATGCTATGATGAAAAGTCGGACATCCGGGCAACCGGAGTATGAACGGGAAGGCTGACGATGGGGGCTGAACGACAGGACCTGAAGGATACGCTCGGTCGCGCGCTGAAAGACCTGCGCGTGTCGGTGACCGACCGGTGCAATTTCCGGTGCGCGTATTGCATGCCGCTGGAAAAATATGAATGGATCGACCGGAGTGAGATTCTTACGTTCGAGGAAATCACCCGCCTGTCGAAGGTGTTCATTGCCCTGGGCGTCGAGGAGATCCGTCTGACGGGAGGAGAGCCTCTGCTGCGCCACGGCCTGGAACTGCTGGTGGCGCAACTGGGCCGGCTGGAAGGACTTCGGGATCTCTCGCTCACGACCAATGCGTCCCTGCTGAGCGAAAAGGCGGAGGTGCTGGTGCGTTCGGGCCTGAAGCGCATCAACGTAAGCCTGGACACCGTCCGGGCGGACAGGTTTCTGGCGATGACGCGCCGGGACGAACTGGGCAACGTCCTGCGGGGATTGTCGGACGCGAAACGGCTGGGCCTCGGCCCCATCAAGATCAATACCGTGGTGCAGCGGGGAGTCAACGAGGACGATGTCCTCGAACTGGTGGATTTCTGCCGCCGTAACGGGTATTGGGTCCGGTTCATCGAATACATGGACGCCGGCAATTCCAACGAATGGGTTTCGGAGAACATGGTGCCGAAGAAGGAGATCCTGGAGAGGATCCGCTCGCGCTTTCCGCTGCGCGAAGCCGGCAGGCAGGATGCGAGCGCCCCCGCCGTCGATTATGCTTTCTCCGACGGTCCGGGCAACGTGGGCGTGATCGCCTCGGTGACGGAACCGTTCTGCGAGGGCTGCACGCGGGCCCGCCTCACGGCCGACGGGAAAATGGTGCTGTGCCTTTTTTCGGATCAGAGCGTCGACCTGAAAACGCTCCTCCGTGGCGGCGCCGACGATGCCGCGATTGCGGACCGCATCCGGGCCGCATGGGGCTTGCGGAAAGACCGGTATTCGGAAGAGAGGCTCGAAGCGATGAATTCCGGAGTCTACCGGCCGCAACAACGCAAAAAGATCGAGATGGTGCGCCTCGGCGGCTAGCGCGCAGACTTTCCTGCCCGCAGTGCCTTACCCCTCGTTATTCATGAATCTTCCGCTGCGGCGGAAACAAATAATGATTCCAGATTCCAGATGTCCTATTGCCGGACCGTCCCGAATAACCCTTCCTTCCAACGCGACTCCCTCTTGCCGGAATCGGGGACCCAAGAGCTTATCTGGAATCTGGAATCTGGAATCGGTGTTTCAAACCGGCTGCACAGCCTTGCGACGCGGTATGGGCTTGGGAAATCATGGAATACAGGCTGTCCCCTGCATTTCCCGGGAGAAGGTGGCGGGGCCGACGAGACTCGAACTCGCGACCTCCGGCGTGACAGGCCGGCGTTCTAACCAACTGAACTACGACCCCACCTTTCAAAGGCGCCGAATCATAGCGCATTCGCTTTCCGAGTGCAAGGATGTTTCGCAGGGCGGTCCGCACGGGGGGGAGGGAGCGCCGGTTTGCGCCATTCCCGGACGTTGCAGGCGCTCCGCCGGAGCCGGAAATCGCGGTATTTCCTTAAGAAATTGTTTCGGCGTGCCGAAAAAAATATGGGTGAAAGTATTATAAATGATTGAAGTATCTATAATAGCGATGCTATACTTGCGGCGATTTAACAATTATCGGAGTCATTAAGGCATTTGGGCCTTGTTCGCGGGCCCTGGCAGCAATTGCATTGGGATGTTGTTCAGTTAATCAACTATTGGGGATCTAGCAGAGTGGAGATGCTAACATGAACAGCAGGTACGTACGATTCACTACGGCGATGATTGTAGTGCTTTTGTTTTCTTTAACGGGCTTTGCCCAGCAGGAAAGCAATTTCCGGTGGAAGGCGGCTAGCCTCGACGGCACAACGGGCCTGTTCAAGGCCTGGGATGCGGAAGCGCTTCGACAGGGCGAAACCAACTGGACCTTCGGCTACGATTATTTCCATAGGCATCCGGGAAAGCTGGCCATCGGCAGGGCTACCGCAGGCGTGGCGATCGGGATTTATGACCGCTTCGAGTACTTCACATCCATGGACGTCCAGCGGCACGTCACTGCAGATGACATAGCAACCTACCGCACTCCGGTGCCCAGTCCCGCGACAACGCCCTTGGGGATCCAATCCTTCACGCAGGCCGCCCCTTTTATGAACGTTCCGACCGGCAACGGGCGCGGCGACCTGAATCTCGGCTTCAAGTTCAACATCCTGTCGGAGTTCCGCGGCGATGACGCCAGCCTGGCCCTTACGGCATTCGGTACCCTGCCGGGCCAGCGGAATTCCAACGGCCTGAACCGGGGATTGTCCTCGGGCTCCTTCCAGGGCGGCTTCGCGTGGCTGCTGTCCAAGACCGTCGCGGATGCGGTGCGTTTCCATTTCAACATGGGGACCAACTGGTATTCGAACCCGACGGTGGAAGGCGTCGAACTTGCCCAGCTGCAGAATGAGTTCCTCTACCGCGGCGGCGCCGAAATGGCGCTTGCGAAAGGCTTGCGCCTCATCGGTGAATTGGACGGGGTGAAGTATTACGGCGAATCGTCTCCGGGGCTGAATCCCAAGAGCCCGGTGGATATCATCCTGGGATTGCGGTACTACCCCAGGGAATGGGTATCGCTGGGAGCCGGATACCAGGTCACGCTGCACCAGACCGACGCCAACGGTTTGAAGGAAAAGAGCGGTTTCGTGGTTCAGGGCGCTTTCGGCACCCGCCGGAATGATCCTCCCACGGTGTCGTGTTCGGTGGCCAAGTCCACGATCCTGCAGGGAGATACCACCACCGTGCGCGCCAGCGCCGTCGATCCCGACGGCGACCGCCTGTCTTACTCCTGGACCGCTTCCGGCGGAAGACTGGACGGAGCCGAGGATTCGGCGACGTTCAACGCGACCGGACTTGCCCCCGGGAAGTACACGGTGAACGCGACAGTCGTGGACCGGAAGAAGAACGAGGCGAGCTGCTCCTCGGAGATCACGGTGCTCAAGAGAAATGTGGCCCCGACGGTTTCCGTGGAACCCGCATCCTTTGCGCTGACGGAAGGCGAGAGCGCCAGCCTGCGGTGCATCGGGAGCGACGCAAACAACGATGCCCTGACCTACGCCTGGACCGTCGACGGAAAGCCTCTGGCCGCCGAGGGACCGCAGATCACGTTCGGCTCGGAAGGACGCAAGCCGGGGACCTACACGGTTCAGTGCACGGCGAGTGACGGAGAAGCCGCCGCCAGCGCGAACTCGGTCGGGACGATCAAAGAGCGGGTCATCCCGAATCGCCCCCCGACGATCGAGTGCCTGACCACCACGATGGATGTGGCTTCGGGCGGCACGATCGACCTCCGCGCCAAGGCTGCGGATCCGGATGGCGACAACCTGACCTACTCCTGGTCCGCGACGGCCGGTTCCGTCCGCGGCTCCGGCGAAGCGGTCGCCTTCAATGCCGAAGGCGTCCGGGCCGGAAGCTATACGGTAACCGTGACGGTCGACGACGGACGCGGCATGAAGGCATCCTGCAGCATGACCGTCAACGTCTCCGAACGCCTGAGCATCACGAAGGATAACTGCGGCTACTTTGCCCAGGGCGGAGCCCGCGTGGACAACTGCGCGAAGGCGATCCTGGACGATCTGGCGGTTCGGATGAAGAACGATCCCAAGCTGCACGCGAACGTGATCGGATACACCGATTCGCGCGAAGGCGGAAAAACCCTTGGTGAGAGAAGAGCGAAGGCGGTGGCCGCGTATCTCGAAAGCCAGGGAGTGGATTCCTCCAGAATGACCATCACCAACGGCGGGGCCAACAATCCGGTCGGCGACAACGCGAAGGCTGCCGGACGCAAGCTCAACCGCCGCGTGGAAGTCGAACTCGCCGTTCGATAATCTAATCTGACGTTTCAGGACGGGCGATTGACGGCCAGGTGGCTTCAATCGCCCGTCTTTTATCCGCCCGATCGCCTGATGCAGCACTGGCTTTTGCGAATACTCCCTCTGGGCTTGCTGGCCGCCGTTTTCCCCCTCATGCAGCTCTCCTCCGCGGGCGCCGTGTCGGATGCATCCGCGCTTCCGGTCCGCATCGAACGCATGGGCCCCTACGGAGGTGACGTCCGGTCCCTGCTCATCGACGCGCAGGACCCGGAAACCGTTTTCCTGGGTACGAGCAACGGCAGGATATTCAAATCGTCCGATGCGGGCCGGTCCTGGGCGGTTCTGCGCCCCGGCATCGGGCCGTACCGGTACGTCATCGATACGCTCGTGCAGCATCCGAAGGAACACTCCCGCATCTACGCCGGGGCATGGGATCTCCATTCGGAGGGCGGGGGCCTCTTTGAATCCCCGGATGCGGGAGCCAGCTGGAAAAGGGTGCCGCTGCCGCGGCCGGATGCGGCCGTCCGCGGGGTCGCGCTGTGCCGTGACCATCCGGAGCGGATGGCGGCGGCGACGCTGGATGGCGTCTATGTGAGCGCGGACGGAGGAAGGTCGTGGGAGAAGGTCGGCGGTGAGGAACTGCACAAGGCCGAATCCGTCGCCATCGATCCGGTGGATTACCGGTTTCTTTACGTGGGCACGTGGCGACTCGCCTATCGCTCCTCCGATTTCGGCAAGACCTGGACGCGCGTCGGGAAGGGGATGCCCCTGGATTCCGACGTGTTCTCCGTCGCCGTCAACGCGAAGAACCCGGCCGTCGTTTACTCCAGCGCCTGCTCCGGGGTCTACAGGTCGCAAAACCGCGCCCAGTCCTGGAGCCGGCTCAAGCTCCTTCCCGACCGGTTCACCATACGGGCGCACCTCGTCGCGATCGACCCGGAAGACGCAAACGTGGTTTACAGCGGAACGACGGAGGGCCTGTTCGTCAGCCGGAACGCCGGGCAGAACTGGGTCCGGCTCACCGCGGCCGGCGTGACGGTCAATGCCCTTCAGGTCCACCCCCGGAACAGCCGCAGCCTTCTCCTGGGCACCGAATATCAGGGGGTGCTCAGGAGCGAGGACGGCGGCCGAAGCTGGAAGGAATCCAATACGGGATTCGTTCATAAACAGGTTTCCTGGATTGCGCCGGACGCCGCGGAGACGGGGCATTTCATGGCGGGAATCCAGTCGGGGGCCGGAGGGGTGTACCACTACCACGCGCGGGAAGGAATGTGGACCCCGTCCCAGATCTCCCCGGGGATGCGTATCCTGTCCTTCCTGATTCTTCCCGATAACAGGGGAAATCTGGCAGGCACCGTGCAGGGGGTCTACTGGCAGCGCGGCGACGGCAAGGAGTGGACGAAGCTCCAGGGCGCCATTGCGCTGCGAACCGTCTACAGCCTGGTCCTGGACCCTGAGCATCACGTCCTCTATGCGGGAACGGACCGGGGAATCTACAGGAGCTCCCTGGAAGCGATGAAATTCCGTGCGGCCGCCGGTTCCCGGCTGAGTCCGCAGGCCTGGTGCCTCGCAATGTCTCCCGGCGGCTCGGAATTCGTCTATGCGGGTACCAGCCTGGGCCTGCTGCGGTCCTATGACCGGGGGACGACGTGGAACATCATCTCTGCCTACGGTTTCCCGCAGAGGGCGAGGATCGAAAGCCTCGCAATCTCGCCGGAAGACAAGGACCACCTGTTCGCGGCGACTTCGGTCGGATTGTACGAGTCGCGCAACGGCGGCATCCACTGGCGGCGCATCGAGGACACGAGAATCGGCGGGGCGGTCGGCTCGGTGATGTTTGTCGACGGATCCGGCAGCCGCATCCTCTCCTCCAACAGATCGGCGGGCGGGCTTCTCTATTCGGCGGATGGGGGACAGACCTGGTCCGCGATTTACTCCGCGCAATTGGACTCGCCGATATACTGCCTGGTCGGGGATCCCCAACGGCCTTCCCGCGTTTATATCGGGACCCAGTCGGAGGGCGTTTTCTCTCTGGATTTCCACTGAGACGCTTCCGGGCAGCGTCACACGCCCCGCCTTTCCGCCCTGCGAAGCGACAGGGCCCCCGCGCAGACCCCTATCCATGCCGCTGCCGCAAGCCGGAGCGAATGCCGTAGCAATCTGATATGATTAAAGAAATGCGGCCTGTCCACCGCGGCAGCCCCGGAGAAGGCTCCATGAGAATGAAAAACATGTTCCGGATAAAGGCGGGCATCGCGCTCCTGATCCTCCTGCCCCTTGGCTTTTCGCAGTCCAGGCAACTCCCGCGGCGTTCCGCCGGCGCGGCGCCGCGGCCTCCGTTCCTCGAACAGGCCAAAATTTTCGAAGAAACTCCATTGGCCTCCAGGCTGGTGCTGAAAAACGGGATGACGGTCCTGGTCGAAGAGGCCCGGTCGAGTCCCGTGGTGTCTGTCCAGGCGTACGTCCGTGCGGGATCGCTGCAGGAGCCTGCGGCCAGGACGGGCGTTGCCCGCCTGCTCGCGCGCATGATCTGCCGGCGGGAAGCCGAACGAAAGAAGGGGTCCCTGCAACAACAGGCCTACGCGCTGGGCGGCGAACTGAACAGCCGGGTGGACTACGAAAATTCGGTTTATGAAATCGTTGCGCCGGCGGGGCAGTGGAAACAGGCGATGCGGCTGCAGTCGGACTCCCTCCTGCGGCCGCCCCTGGACGCGGAATACCAAGCGCCCGGCATGCGTCTGCTCGCCCGGGAAGCGAAGGATTTTCTGGATGACGCCGACGCGGCGTCCCGGGAGAAAGTTCTTGAAATGGCGTTCGACGATCGCCGGATGGAGCTCTACGGCGAAATGGCGGAACGCGCCCCGGGTGCGCCCGGGATCGAGGCGCTTGCGGCTTTTCACAAGGCGCACTATGTCCCTTCGGCGATGACGCTGGTCGTTTCGGGTGACGTGCGTTCGGGCGAAGTGTTCAACGAAGCGGCGCGGCTCTACGGGAACCTTTCGGGAACCGCCCCGGCGGAGGCGCCGGCACCGAACGAATCCCGGAAGGGCTTCCGCTACCGGCTGGTTCGGGGGAACGCCCCGCTGCCGCAGGTGACTTTCGGATTCCGGGGCACAACCGAAAATTCCGGGGATTTTCGCGCCCTGGAGGTCCTCTGCGCCGTTCTGGGACTGGGGGAGCGATCCACGCTGAAGTGGAGACTGAGGGACCAGGACCGGGTGGTGTGGGACGCCGGTTCCGGCCTGCTGCGAAACCGGAGGTTCGGATACCTGTTCTCACGGGTGGATGCCGACCCGGACCAGATCGACAGGAGCGAAATTGCCGTGCTCACGGAAATCGAGCTCCTGAAGCGCCGGGAGCCCGGGGCGGCCGAAGTGGCTCGCGCGGTCGCGCAGCTGGAGGCGGAGCATTGGAAAAACAGGGAAACCGCGAGCGGAAGAGCCGCCATGCTGGCGCACTACGCCTCGATCGGAGACTGGCGGCGCGGCGAGCGCTATGTCGCGGAAATCCGCGGCGTGAAGCCCGCGGACGTTCAGCGCGCCGCGAGGCGGTATCTCGGCCTGGATGCCTGCACCCTGCTCGAATACCTGCCCGAGGCGGCGGGACCGCGGAACACGACGCCGGAGGGAGTGCTGCAGACGCTTGAGGGATTGCTGAAGGTCTCCGCGGACCAGGTGCAGGAGAAGCGCGAAAGGGAAACGGTCCCCTTCCTCAAAATTCCGGCGGATGGCGGCAGTTTCAAACAGAGCGAAATTCAGTACCCGTTCCAGCTGGCTTCCATCCTGCGCGGGCCCGAAATGGCCATCCGGGAGGACCACACGGCGCCGCTCGTTTGCATGGGGATTTACTTCGCCGGAGGCAAGTCCCGCGAGGACGGCGGAAACGGCGGCATCACCCGGCTGATGACGAATCTCGTCGCGCGCGGCTCCGTTGAAATGCAGGAGCGATGGTTTTATCACCAGCTCGAAATCTACGGGGGGCGGCTGCGCCCGGTGGTCGCCGATGATTATTTCGGTTTCGAGTTCTCCATTCTCTCCCCGCATTTTGCGGCCGGCTTCGACCTGCTGAAGCGGCTGATCAAGGCTCCGGAATTCTCCCCGGAGGAAGCGCTGCGCCAGAAGAACATGCTGCTGCGCCAGGCGGTCCGCCGCAGGCATTCGAGGCTCTACGCGCGCGACATCGCGCGCCGGGCCCTCTTTCCGGCATTTCCCTATGGGACGGACGGGTTCGGCACGGAGGAGGGATTGCGCGCTCTGACGCCGGATGCGCTGCTCGAGTGGCACTCGGACCTCGTGAAGAACCGGAAACCCTATGTCGCCATCGTCGGAGACACGAAGGGAACCAGCCTGGCGCTTCACTTCGTCGGGGAATTCAGCGGGTCCCGGATGCGCGAGAGCGTCCTGCCGGACGGCTGGGCGCCGCCGGTGGAGAAGGGGGAAACGATCCGGGAGGGCTGGAGGAAAAATCAGAGTCTGATTTTAGTTGGTTTTCAAGCGCCGCCGTCGGATGATGAAGACTCGGCGGCGGCCACGATCCTGGCGGGTCTGGCCGGCAGCCCGGGCACACTCTCAGCGCAATTCAAGGACGGGCTGGGCGACACGGTCGAGGTTTCCGTCGTCTATGAACCGAAACTGCGCGGCGGCAGCCTGACGGTGGCCGCCGCCGGCGGCCCGGAAAACGAAGAGGCTATTGCCGCGGGCCTGAAGGATTCGATCGCTCGGTGGGCGGCGGGGCCGGCGCCATCCTACCGGGATTTCCGGTCGGCGGTGCAGTCCGCGGCCGGTTCGAATGAAATCCGGAACCAGGGGCGTTTCATCCAGATCCGGCGGATCGTGGAAAACATGCTGGCAGGGAAAGGCCTCAGGGGATTCCGGGATTTCGGGGCGTCGCTCGAGGACGTCGGCGAAGCGGACCTGGCGGAGACCGCCCGCAGAATTTTCGATATGGACAAGGCCGTCGTCGTGCGTATGCGCGCGGAGTCGGAGTAGGCCGTGGTCCGGCGGGACCCATGGCCGTTACGGAGTCGGACGTGAATCTGAGCTTCCCGAAGTCGCGGACGGGCATCGTGACCCTGGGGATCCTCGTCCTGTGGGTGGCCAAGACGGCGGCCGTGACGCCCAGAACGCGCTTCTTCCTGCCGGAACTCAGCCTGTTGCTCGACCTGCTCGTTTTTGCACTCGCCCTCTTCTACCTGTGGAAGCTGACCCGCGTTGTCCGCAGGCGGATGCTCTGGAAGATCCGCAGCCGCCTGATCCTCGCCAACGTCTTTATAGGCGCCATCCCCGTTTTACTGGTGGTCTTTATTTTCTGGGTCTCGGCCCTCCTCTTTTATTACCAGCTGAGCCACTTCTTCATCGTCAACCAGATCGGGATTCACTCGGCCCAGATCCTCGCGTTCAACCTGTCTTTCCGCGAGGGGCTGCAGGAGTTGACGAGCCGGATCCGTCTTTCGGACCCGGCCAGGATCCAGGAGCAGCTGGACGCGGATGCCAAATATCTTCTGGCCGCTTACCCGTCCGCCACCATCACGCTGATGCTCCGCGATCCCGAAACCGACCGGGCGATCGTGTACGTAAATCAGGGATCCGCCGCGCTCCGGCCGGGAGACTACGACCCGCCGCGCTGGCTCGGGAATCAGGAATTCAGCGGGCTGGTCCTCGAGGATACCGGCGTGATCGCCGGGGCGAATCGCCTGTTTCTCAGGAGTTATGTTTCCAGCGATTTCCAGCATGACGTTCCCTTCAGCCTGGAAGTGTCCGTGCCCTTCGACCGCTATATTTTGGACCGCCTGAAGGCGGCGCTGGGGCAGGACATGATGCTGGCCGACCGCGTGGCGCGCCCGGGCATCGGCGGCGTGCTCAACCGGACGGACCTTTCGCCCGGCAACATCATCGATTCCACGCTGGATGCCGAAGATGCCGCACCCCTGCCCGCCGCACCCTATCCCGTCTTTCTCTATCCGATATCGTGGGCCAGCGGAATGGAAATCGACCTGAGCGGCTCGCAGGTGCTGCTGGTCGAGCTCTCGACCGCGAAGCTGATGCGCAACCTCTTCCGCTCCGAGAACACGACCGGCCGGATGATTTTCGGCGTGCTGCAGATCATCTTTATCTTCTTCCTCATTGTGGAAATAGCGTCAGTCGTGATCGGGATCCTGCTGACCAAGTCCATCACCGACGCGGTGCATAGCCTCGACCGGGGGACCGGGTTCGTCAAACGGGGCGATTTCAGCCACCGGATCGTGGTGCGCTCCAACGACCAGCTTGGCGCGCTGGCCGCGTCGTTCAACCAGATGACCGAGTATGTGCAGCAACTCGTCAAGGAGCGCGTTCAGAAGGAAAGACTCGAGCGCGAGCTCGAGATCGCCAAGGAGGTTCAGGAACGCCTTTTCCCCGACCGGATCCCCAGGATGCGGCGCATGGACGTCGCGGGCGTCTGCCTGCCGGCCCGGACCGTCAGCGGCGACTATTACGATTTTCTGCAGTTCGGGGAACACGAACTGGGGCTGGCGCTGGGGGATATCTGCGGCAAAGGGATCTCCGCCGCGCTGCTCATGGCGAACCTGCAGGCGACCCTGCGCAGCAACGTGATGAACACGAAAAGGACCGACGGCCCGAACGGGGGAAGGTATGTCGCCGGCCTGGTGGAGACGTTGAACAGCCAGATCTACAGCTTCACGGCCGCCAATAAATTCGCCACCTTTTTCTACGCTCATTACGACGAGCGCGCTCAGACCCTGACCTACTGCAACGCCGGGCACAACCCGCCGCTCTATTTCAACGGCGGCGACTTCCGGCGGCTGAGCACGGGGGGCACCGTCGTCGGGATCTTCGACAACGCGAAGTACGAGCAGGAAACCGTCCAGGCAAGGGCGGGCGATCTCCTGGTGGCCTATACCGACGGAATCGTGGAGAGCGTAAACGAGTACGGAGAGGAGTTCGGGGAGGACCGCCTCGCGCTCCTGATCCGGAAAAACCGCCAACTGGATGCGGAAGCCCTCAAGCAGCGCATCGTGGACGAGGTCCTCGCCTGGACATTTGCAGAGGAACGCGAGGACGACATGACTCTGATCATAGCTAAAGTGCTTGAAGAAAGAGCGGCAGGGTATAATTCCTAATGTAATACATGAGAGTGTTTCGGTTCGAGTTTCGGGCAGGGAATCGCTTGACCGCGCCGTCGATTCATTCATAATCACTGGGAACCGGCAGAAGGAAGCGGCTGTTTCCCGGCTGCGGCGACTTTGCCTGGCCGGCAGG
The DNA here is from genome assembly GCA_964613495.1 of uncultured Acidobacteriota bacterium. GTDB lineage: Bacteria > Acidobacteriota > UBA6911 > UBA6911 > UBA6911 > UBA6911. The sequence goes on from CAZTHE010000011.1 coordinate 38,928, forward strand.
AAGCGAAGAGGCGGCTCGCGGGGGGAATAGCGGTTTCCGCACGGGGCGGGGAGGAAGGGAATTGCCGGGACACAGGTTCCAATTCGGGGCGTGAACGCGTTGAAAACTGGGAAATCCGGACCGGCGACCCGCACCGGATCTGATGCGGGGCCGGTGTTTTATACAACCTTTGAAATAAGCCAGATCTGCGGGGTCAACCCGACCACGGTGCAGAACTGGATCAAGGCGAAAAAGCTCAAGGCTTTCCAGACCCCGGGCGGACACCGGCGTGTGCGGCGGGAAGACCTGGTTGCGTTCATGAGGGAATTCCGGATGCCGCTGCCCGAGGGTCTCGCGGGAAATCCTCCGCTGGCCATGATCGTCGATGACGAAGAGGTCATCCTCGACATGCTGGAGCAGGTGCTGGAATCGGGCGGGGAGAAGCTGAAGATCGTCCGGGTCCAGAGCGGCGTCGCCGCGCTGCTGATGATCGGGGAATGCAGGCCGGACCTGCTGATTCTGGATATCCGGATGCCGGGCATGGACGGCTTCGAGGTCTGCCGGAAACTGAAGACGGGCGCGCACACGCAACAGATCAAAATTGTCGCCATATCGGGCGATCACGCCCCCTCGGTGCAGGACCGCATCCTGGAGGCGGGGGCGGACCTGTTTTTCACAAAGCCGCTGGATATCGTAAGTTTTCGAGAACAGTGCATCAAGCTGCTGAGGTCCTGAAATGAACGGGGAAACGAACTATCTCGATCAACCGGAAACATGGAGCACGATCGATCCGAAGTCCATGAGATCGCTGCTGGAGGATTTTCCCGAGCAGGTGGCCGCCGGCGTAAGGGCCGCCGAATCGGTTTCCCTGCGGGTGCCGGGCGACATCCGGGCGGTTGTCGTGACGGGGCTCGGGGGGTCCGCCATCGGGGGAGATCTGGCGCGCGCGATCGGTGAACCGGATCTACGGTGCCCCATGACGGTCAACCGGACCTATGGCCTGCCCGGTTTCGTCGACGCCTCCACGCTGGTCATCGCGTGCAGCTATTCGGGAAATACCGAGGAAACGCTGAGCGCATACGAGCAGGCGCGCCGGGCGGGCGCCCGCATCCTCTGCATCACCTCGGGCGGAAAACTCGAGGCCGGGGCGAAACAGGAGGGCCATACGGTCCTCTCGCTCCCCGGGGGCCTGCCTCCGCGCGCGGCCCTGGGCCATTCGCTGGTCGGCCTGCTGGCGGCGCTGCAGGCGGCGGGCGTCCTGCCGGATTTGTCGGGGTCCTTCCGGGAAACGATCGGGATGCTGCGCGAGCTCCGAGGCCGGTACCGGGCGGAAAACCCGGCGGCGTTGAACCCGGCGAAGCGGATCGCCGGTTCCCTGGCCGGGAAAATCGCGGCCGTGTACGGCTCCGCGGGGATCCTGGAAGCGGCGGCATACCGCTGGCGGTCCCAGATCGCGGAAAACGCCAAGAACCTGGCGTCCCACCACGCATTGCCCGAGATGAACCACAACGAGCTCGTCGGCTGGGTCCACCCCGGGGATGTCCTCCGCCACGTGGGCGTCGTTCTGCTCCGTGACAGACTGGACCATCCTCAGATCCAGAGACGATTCGAACTGACGCGGGAGATCCTCACGAAGAAGGCGGGCTCGCTCCAGGAAGTCTGGAGCGAGGGTGAGAGCGCGCTGGCACGCGTGCTTTCGGTGATCTACCTCGGGGATTACGTCAGCCTGTACCTCGCCTTCCTGAACAAAGTCGATCCGACTCCGGTTTCCGCGATCGATACGCTGAAGCGCTTCCTGGGCAAGCCCGTGTGAGATCGCGCCGATTGGATTCGAGGTCCGGACCCCGCGGCGGTTGGGTTTCGCCGGCACGGGATGGTATCATGCAATCCCTTGGGTAGAATTCGAGGAGGTATGGAACGCCCGATGAAGCGAACGACACCAGGCAGATTGGCCCTGTCGCTGCTGTTCCTTGCGTCCGCCTTTCCCTGGCCGGTGCGTGGAGCGGAGACGAGGACGTTTGCTTTCGTCGACTCCAGGTATGCCATTACCGCCGAGATCGCGTCGGAACACAAGTTTGTCGTGAATTTCATCAACCTGTCCGATTTCGTCGTCGTGCTGCAGCCGAACGAGTTTATCTACAAGGGCGCGTCCGGGCGGTTTTATATCGGACAGGTTTTCGAAATGGAGACCCGGGATGTCCGCGGAGAGCTGCAGCGCTATTCGGCCTCCTACCTCCTCAAGGGACGTTCCTTCGCGGGTTTGACCATCGCCGGCGCTTTTCGCGAAAAGGACCGGATCGAGGAGTTGAGCGTGCGTATCGGCGCCAAGCGTTATTACCTTCAGGCCATGGAGGCCGCCGAGTTCGAACAGCTTGCCGCAAAGATCTCCGGGATCGACCTCGAAGCCTCCAATCCATCCGAGGCTCTTTCGGAGGCCAACATACCGGCACTGGGGACGCTGCGCAGCACCGACGGGACCTCCGACTGGGACCGGGACTGGCAGGGGTTGATCACGGCCGACGGCATCAATCCTCCCAAGATCCTGGAGCGCCCGGAGATAGAGCCGCCTGAGACGATACGGAAATCCAAAACCTACGGCAAAGTCCGGATATCGGCGCTCATCAACAGGAGCGGGGGCATCCAGGATCTGAAGGTTGTGAAAGGGCTGGAAAAGAACCTGGATAAGAGAGCGCTCGAAGGCGTAAGAAATTCCTGGCTGTTTTTGCCCGCCACGAAGAACGGGGAGGTTACGGACGCTTCGGTGATCCTGGAAGTCGTATTCGCCCCCCCCGGATCCAAAATATCGGAACGATAGCGCCGGGGATCGCCTCCGGAGCGGGGGCCGCCCGGATCGCCGCAGCGGCGCCCGGTCCAGAGGCCGGAGGCGTGGCCCGTTGCATGAGACGGCGGGAACGGGAACGGTGGGTCGAATGGTCTATCCGGTTCGCGGTGAAGGCCCTATACTGAGCCCGGGGGAGCCGTCCGCGGCCGCCCCGGCCGGAACGAGTCCGGAGGTCCCGATGAAAGCATGCATCTTTCACGATATGAATCCCGGGCAACGGGACAGGAAAATTTTCGAACTGGTCGAGCATGCCCACGATACGCACGGCGCGCTGCTGATCTATGCGCCGGGCCGCGAGCGGGCCGCCGCGATCGACCGTTTCCTGTGGATCCTGAAACAGGAGTCGTTCATCCCGCACAGGATCTTCGAGGAGAACGGGCCGGATCCCGGCGTGGCCATAGGGATCGTCATGCTTGAGATCAATCCGGTTGCGGCGCGTACGCTGATTGCCGACGGCCGGTGCAGTCTCGATTTTGCGTGCGGTTTCGACACGATTCACGAATTTGTGGACCGGTCCTCGCCGGCCGCACACGAGGAGTGCCGGGAACGCTTCCGCCAATACCGCGAAAGAAAAATCGCCGTGGACCACGTGAAGGAGTGACCGCGGCCTCGGGATGCTCCGCAGGGAGGCATCCCGAAGCGCAGAACGCCGGGGGGCTGCCGGGCACGCGCCGGTTACTGGCGCTGGCGGCGGAACCACCGCCGGTCCTGATTCTGCATCTGGCGGGTGGACACGTAATTGAGGCCGATGGCGTCCATGTAGCGGCCTTCCCGGCCGAAGAACCCGATCGCCATGTTTCCGGCCGGGACCTCGAACCGGTATTCCTTGCCCGTGGTGCCGCCGTACAGCCTGGAGGTCCTCCTGTTCGTGTGCACCCTCAGGGAATCGACGTAGTCGCCATACCGGCCTGAGATGCCGGTGATGTATTCGTTCGCTTCCAGCTTCAGGACGTTGGGCGAGCCGCCGCGGCGGCCGCGAAGGGGCCCCTCGAGCGTACTGCCGTCGCGCAGGGCGTAAACAACCTGGATCCCGTCGATATACCGCCCCGCATGGATGCGGAGTTCCGTGATCCTCGCACCCTGTGGAATTTCCCGGTCGGAAAACTCGGATCCGCCGCCGCCGCCGGCCGTCCTGGTCTGGCCCGCGATCTGCACGTAATAGGGGGCGTAGACCAATCCGATTGCGTCCACGTACCGGCCCGCGCGGCCCAGAAGCGCGACGCCGCTGTTGCCCGCGGGTATCTCGATCCGGTATTCCTTCGTTCCCCCGGTCCCGCCGTACACCGGGGACGTGCGCTCATTCGTGTGGATTCTCAGGGAGTCGATGAGATCCCCGTACTTGCCGGAAAATCCGGTGATGTACTCCTCGGCTTCCAGCTTGAAGGTGTTCAACTTCCCGCCGTCGCCGCCGCGCCTGGGACCCGTCGTCAGGCTGCCATCCGGCAGCTGATAGACGAATTGAATCCCATCCACATACCGGCCCCCGTAAATCCGGACTTCCGCTACCCGCGCACCGGACGGGACATTCGCGTCGGCAAACGCAGAGCCGCCGGTGCCTCCGATGACCTGGGTTTGAGAGAGTGTCTGCGCGAACGGGCCGGGGCCCGCCGCCAGAATCAGAAACGCAAGGGGGACCGCCACAAAGATCAGGGATATTCTCATGATGCACGCCTCCATAGTGTCAGACGAATCCGCAAACCATTCCCGCGAACCTTTCGCACATGCGCATGCTGCAAAAATTCTAGCATCCCGCGCCGGGATTTGCCCCGTATTTCTTCCGGCTAGGGGACCTCGACAGAGGCGTGCAGCAGGGCTTCCATGGCATCCAGAGACTCGCCGAGGGTCGGGACGGGGGTGCTGGACAGCCCCGCCGCCCGGCGCAGCGTCTGGCGCACGATGCAGGCATACCCCTCGAGCCAGCCGAGCCCGTGAAAGGGAGCCGAAGCGCTGGACGGTTCGGGTTCTTCCCGGCGGATGCACTGCATCCGGCTGCCGGATCCGACCCTCACTTCATCTGGTCTGAGAAAGCTCCAGGTCGCCGCGGCGCGGGTGCCGACGACCGTATACTCGAGGTCATTCGTCGCCCCGTGAACCGTTTTGGATATGGACGCCGTCGCCATGCGCCCGCCGGCGAAGGTGAGGTGCAGATGCACGTGCGTGTCGCGGTGGGTCGCCGCGGCGTTGCGATAGGATAGCCAGCATCGGCCCCGCAGCGGCTTGTCGCCCATCAGGTGGAGGCAGAGGTCCGCCACGTGGCTTCCCAGATCCGTCAATGCGTCGCGGGGCCCGTTCAGACCGGGATCGTTCTTCCAGGAGTCTTTCGCGGAGGCGCCGCTCAGGGCGGCCCGTGCGCCAGAAGACTGCCAGTAGCGGGCTTCGAACGCAAAGACTTCTCCCAGGTCCCCGTCCCCGATCATTTTCCGGATCGCCCGGGTTGCCCACATGGCCCGGTAGCCGTGAAAGACGGTCACGGGAACCGTGATCGCGCGCAGCGGGGCTATTTCCTCCGGGCGCGTGCATACGGGCTTTTCGACGGCGATTGCGTCGAATCCGGCGCGAACGCCATCGAGCAGGCTTCCCGCGTGCAGCGCGCTCGGGTTGGCGAGAAACAGCACATTCACGGCGTCCGGTCGCAGGGCCCGGACCGGGGACTCGCCCCGGGCCAGGGTACGGATAGGAAGGAGGCGCAGGCCGGCATCGGTCCTGGATACCAGGTCGAGGCTCCGGGCGATGGCGCCTCCCGCCATTCCCGTTCCCGCGAGGACAGGAGCAAGGGGCTTCGAGTGCATAAATCCTCCTGAAATGCGACCGGGCCCGCCGCCGCTATTCCGACCTCAGGGAAGTCAGCAGGGGCGCGCGGACGGCCGCATAAACGGCGAGCAGGGAAGATCCCATCCCGACGGCGAAGACGGACGCCACGATGAATCCCGCCATGGTGAAAGGGACCGCGGCGCCCCGGGACTCGAGGGCCGGCAGGATCGCGATCGCGGCGCATAGCGTTCCCGAGATCAGCCCCCACGCGAGAAGGAAAAAGTTCTCGGCAAGGATGATGCCCGCGATGTGCGGCCGGGGGAACCCGACCGCGCGCAGAAGGGCCAGCTCGCGCCGGCGTTCCAGAACGTTCCGGAGCAGAATGGTCGCGATGCCGACCGTGCCCAGCAGCAGACCGAGGGTGCCGAGCGATTGAAACGTGGACAGGTAGGTGTTCTCGACCCGGCGCAGCGAGGCGAGCCGTTCCCTCGAAAATTCGGCGGAAAAGCCGAAGTCCGCCAGACCTTCCTGCAGCAGGCGCGCCACCGCGTCGCCGGCGTCCGGAGGCGTGTCGACAAGGAAATACCGGCACCCCTCCTGCCCGGGAAAGGTTTTCAGGAAATTCCTTTCCGAGATGATCAGCTTTCCCTGCAGCATGCTGCCGTGAAGCGCAGCAACGAAGCGAATCCGCACGGGGCCGCGACCGCTTCCTTCTATGGAGACTTCGTCCCCCAGAGACCGGTGCAATATGTATTGAAGGGTGTCCGCATCCACGGCCGCCGGAATGACGGAACCGCCGGACGGGGAATCGAGAAGCAGCCAGGGATTGCGCTCCTGTTCGGGCGTGGATGCCAGGGACTCGCGGAAGGAAAACCTGCCCGCCCGGAGGAAGGCCGCCGGCGCGCCGAGAATCTCCGGATTCTGCGGGGCATACAGGTTCAGGCAGCTGGCGTCGTCTCCGGGGCGCACGCGAAAAGCCGTGAACCGGGCCCGCGCGATCGCCTCGGACTGTTCGGGCGACAGGCCGGCGCTCTCCTGTCCGGCCGCCGTGTTCAAATCGTACAGGATCGGGAGGGTCGAGGTCCCGATCAGGGAGAAGCCGCCGGTGCCGGAATCCTTCTCCAGCGGGATGCGGTCCGTGTCCTGGCGGAAGACTTCGGTGGAAACCACGACGAAGGTGGCCGCCGCAATCAGCCCGGCGCAGAACAGGCTGCGTCCCGGCCGGTGCGTCGCGTTGCGAAGCCCCATCCGCCAGAGCGCCCGCATCCCGCGGCCGCGGATGGGCGCCGGATGGCTGCGGCGCAGATAGCGCGCCGTGGCGCACAGCAGGGCGATCAGCAGCAGAAAGCCGGCGCCGAAAAATCCCCGGATCTGCGATAGGGCCCCTGAGGCGGTCAAGACCAGGCTCGAGCCCGCCAGGGCCGATGCGGCGGCGGACACCCACCCCAGGACCCGCGCGCGGATCCTGTTCATCTCGGTGGATTCGACCGCGGCGGTCAGCAGCATGCGCGGCGAGTTGCGGCGCAGCGCCCTGAGGGTCCATGCGAGCGAGAGGACGGAAAAGACGATGCCGCACAGGAATCCGAGAACCATTTCGGCCCAGGAGAGGTTGAGGAAAATGCGGCTGGTCCCCACCGCGTCCATCCAGCGCGTGCGCAGTCCCCGGACCATGAGCCCGCCGTAGGCCACGGATCCGGCCAGACCCAGGATGCTTCCGGCCGTCGACAGGAATGCGGCTTCCCCGAGGAAGTTGCGCCGGAGCAGCGGAAGGGAGAAGCCGCAGGCGCGAAGGAGGCCGATTTCCTGAACCCGCTGCTCCACGAGCAGCTTAAAAAACAGGGCTGCCAGAAGAACGGCCGCGGCGATCAGGAAGAAACTGAAATAGAGGAAATACTCGCCGAAATCGGTCGAGCCGGCCGAAGCCGCGAGGCCTGCGGCCCGGACCGGGAGAATCCGGATTCCGGCGGCCTCGAGGTCGAGTTTCGCGAGCAGATTCCGCGCGAACGGGTCCAGCAATTGCGATGCCTCGCGGCCTTCCGGGACGAGAAAACGCACCGCCGTCGCCGTGCCGAAACGGCTTTCCCACAATTCCCGTCCCCGGGCGAGCGGGATAAAAGCCTTCGGCGCGGCGTTGTAACGCTCCCAGTATTCCTCGTCGGCGGGCCGTATGCGTTGGAGGTCCAGCGGAAACGGCGGGTCCCATGCGTGGACGGTGCGCGCGTCGGTCACGCCGGGGATGCGCGGCGCCAGGCCGGAGTCGAGATGCGCCGATGGAGGCAGGACGCCCGCCAGGCGGAACCGGGCCGCAGCCGTATCCAGCCGCAGTTCCTCTCGCCAGAGGTAGTATTCAATTTCTATTTCCTCTCCCGGAGAAACGCCGAGGTCGCGCCGCGCCCACTCCGTAAGCCAGACCGGACTGTCCGGTTTCCCGCCTGCCGGGGCCGCCGGTCCCGGCGCCGGCGGGGGCGTTGCCCGGAAGGCCCCCGAGCCCAGGTCGGCGGCCGTGATGACCGAGTAGGGGATCTCGCGGCCGCGGGCGCGGATCGAGTTCGCGAGGTAGGTGTAGACGGGAGACGCGTCCAATCGCATGTCCGCCGCCGTGCTCGTCGCGGCCTGAACGATGGCGTCGTCGATTAGTATGCGGTTGCTCTCGAGCGAAAAAGCCTTTCCGGCGGCCTGCGTCCGGAGCTCCAGGCCCAGGTCCCGAAGCGTGCAGCGCGAGCGGATCGAGCGCCGGATGCCGGCCTCGGGGTCTTTTACGGCGGGCTCGGTCCAAAGCAGCGTGTTCGCCCGGCCCCGCTGGTTGAGGTCTCTCTGGAGGCGCGCGATCGGCACGAATATGCAGTGCATGCTTCCCTGGGTGGGGCGCAGCGAGAATTCGCCGAGGCTGGCGGCCGGAAGAATCCGCCCGGCGTTCATCCTCAGGGTCTTTCCCGTCTCGTCGCGCCGTCCGTACAGCCACTCCCTGGGAATGGCCTGCTGGGTTTCGATCCGCAGGAGCAGGCCGTCGGATTCCCGTATGCCGAGGCGGCGGGCCAGCGATTCGCCGACAAAGGCCGAGCGCGGGTCCGGGAAGTCCTCCATGTCCAGGCCGTGGAATTTCCAGAACCGGGCGTCGATGCCATACACATGGACGTCGTTGCTGCGGACCCCGGTCTTTTCGCGTATCAACACGCCCTTGAGATATATGACCGGACAGCTCCGGGCCCCGGACCCAGCCGGGTCGGCCAGCGATTCCGCAAAGAAGTGGTCCGCCGTCACGACATAATCTGTCGCGCCGATGCGCTCGAAAAGAAGGCTGCGCAGGCTGGCTCGGACGGAATGGCCCACGAGCAGGGCGCCGGACAGTACGGCGACGGCGATCGCGACTCCGGCGATGACGGGAATGTTGGTGCGCCGGTAATAGATGAGATTGCGGATGAGGAGCCGGCTCCGCTTCATCGGGATGCCCCGTCGGGCACCGGCATGGGCCGCGCCGGCGCCGGTCCGATACGCCGCAGGCGGCCGTCGGTCAATCCGTACCGGTGATCGAACGTCTCCGCGATTTCGTTGTTGTGCGTCACCACGACCAGTATGCCGCGATAGGCCTCGTGAAGCTCCGCAAGAAGAGCCATGACGGTCTCTGCCGATTCGGAGTCCAGGTTCCCGGTCGGCTCGTCGCACAGCACGAGCCGCGGGTGCCGGATCAGCGCGCGGGCCAGGGCCACGCGCTGCTTTTCGCCTCCCGACAATTCGTGCGGCCGGTGGTGCAGCCGGGACTTCAGGCCGACGCGGTCGATCAGCTCCAGCGCGCGGCGCTCGGCGGAATCGTCCTCGCGGGACACCAGCGTCGGCACGAGCACGTTCTCCAGGACCGTGCATTGCGGCAGCAGATGGTGGTCCTGGAACACGAACCCGACCTTTTCGTTGCGGAAGGAGGCCATGTCCCTTTCGCCGAGCGCGTAGGGATCCTCCCCGTCGAGCCGTACGCTTCCGGACGTGGGGGGCTCCATGGCTCCCAGGACGTAGAGCAGGGAACTCTTGCCGCTCCCGGAGGGACCGATGATGGATGCGGTCTCTCCCTCCCGCAGCGACAGGTTGACGCCGGATAGCACCAGGAGCCGCCGGCCGGGAGACGGGTATTCTTTCGTTACGTCACATACTTCAAGCATCGGGCCTTCCCTATGGGGTCCGGTAATTCAGACCACCGATCGATACACGGCGAGCGCGGCCTCCGCCATACCGGCCGCAGTGTAATGCCTGCGCACGTTGCGGCTGCCGCATGCCCCCAACTCCTCTCTCTTCTGCGGGTCCCGCCAGAGTTCCAGGATCCCCCGGGCCAGCGCTTCCGGGTCGTCGGGCTCCACCAGCAGGCCGCCGCCGGTGGTCTCGAGGATTTCCGTGAAAGCGCCGCGCCGCGGTTGAACGGCGGGGATTCCTGCCGCCAGGGCTTCGAGCAGGAAGAGCCCCTTGGGGTCGTCGTAAACCCCCGGCACCGAAAACACGCTCAGCCCTTTGAGGAATTCCAGTTTGTCCGCCCGGTCCACTTCGCCGAAGTAGCGGAACTGCGGCGCCAGGCCCCACTCGCCCATATTCCGACGGATGTCGGACAGGTAGGCCCTATGCTCGGGCGCGAGATAGCCGGCGGCGTGCAGCCGGCCGGGCGGCAGGTCCCCGCCGGCGCGCAATATCCTGTAGGCGTCGCACAGCACGTGCAAACCCTTTTCGGGGGCTATGCGCGCCAGATACCCTACGGTAAAGGGATCGGGCGGCGCGGCGCGGCGGTTGCCGAACGCCTCGGCCCGTATGCCGAGCGGCGCGACCCGGATGCGGCCGCGATCGATGCCCAGGAATGCGGCCATGCTCTCGGCGCCGTAATGGCTTATCGCGATGAAGGCATCCACGTGGGCGGCGTTTTCGGCGATGAGCCGCAGGGATTCGCCGCGGTAGGGTTCGAGCAGCCCGTTCAGAAACAGGTCTTCGCCCTGGAGCGTGCAGCAGACGGGCACCTTCATCTCCGCCTTGATGGCCGGTGCGAGCGCCGAGAGCATCGAGTTGGGCAAGTTGACCACGTCGGGGGAGAGTTCCGCGAGAAACCGGACCAGCTTGCCGATCTCCTTTTTCAGGAAGCCGCGCGTGCCGCGCAGGGTGGCGACGGTGAGACTCCCGAGCACCGACGGGTCGACGCTCATGCCCCAGCGGCCGGCCAGCCGCAGCAGCGGTCTGGAATCCCATAGGCGGTCGAGGAGGCCGGGAGTGAGCCGGAAGAAACGATAGCGGTGCTGCAGGTAGATGTTGATGCCACCGAGAAAGACGCGCGGCATGCTGACATTCGATTCATCCGTGCGGGTGGGGGTGTAGAGAGGAATCAGCACCACGTCCTGGCCGGCATCCAGAAGCGCGGAGGCCAGGGTATTGTCCCGCAGGCAGCTGCCGCAGTACATGCGTCCTGCGCCCGCCGTGATGCACGCAATTCTCATCTTCCCTCAATTTCCGAAACAGTACAGCATGCCGTCCTGAGAGCCGATCACCAGAAAATCCTGGACCGCGGCGGGGGATGCCGTCAGCGGCGCGCCGGCGGTGAACTCCCAGGTCTTTTTCCCCGACAGGAGATCCAGCTCGTACAGGACCCCGTCGCTCCCCCCGACAAAGACGCGGCGGCCCGATATCAGCGGCGACGATTCCACGCGCGCGCGCGTCGCGAAAGACCAGACTTCCTTTCCCGTCGCCCGGTCGAGGCAGTGCACGATCTTGTCCCGCCCGCCCACCACGACGCGGTCCCGGGTCACCGCCGCCGAGGCATAGTAGGGGAAGCTCCGCGTCGGGTGCCGGTAGGCCCATGCGACCGTCTTCTTGGCGAGGTTCAGGGCGAGCACCTCGTTGCCGAAGGTGCCGACATAGGCATGGCCGTCGCGAAGCGCCGCCGAGGCTCCTGTGTACGCTCCGAGCGGAATCTCGAAAAGCTGCCTGCCCGATAGGGCGTCTATCGCGCGAAAGGTCTCGTCGCATCCCGAGACGTAGACGCGCCCCCCGTCGATGCCCGGCGTGCAGTGAATCGGCCCCCCCGTCGCATATTTCCAGACCAGGGTTCCGGCGGAGGCCGACAGGCAGTACAGGTTCTGGTCGTAGGAACCGAAATAGACGCGGTCCCGGTAACAGTTCGGCGACGATTTGATCTCACCGTCGGATTTGAAGGTCCACCGGGCTTTCCCCGTCTCCCGGTCCACGGCGTGCAGGACGCCGTTCAGATCGCCGACATAAACAAGATCCCCGCAGACGCATGGGGAGGATTCCTGGATCGGGTCGGACGCGGCGTACCGCCAGACCGTTTTCCCCGTGGCGAGCCGGATCGCGCTCAGGCTGCCGTCCATCGATCCGACATAAACCGTTCCGCCGGCGATGGCGGCGGACGATTCGATGGATTCGGACGACTGGTGGCTCCAGCGCAACTGGAGCGGCCGCGGCAGCCGGGCGGCGGATACCCCGGTCAGGGCCTGATTTCCGCGGAACATCGGCCATTCCGCGTCCTGGGTGGCCAGCGGGACCGGGGCCATGCAGGCGAACGCCAGCAACCCGGCGCGGCACAGGAGTCTGATCGCCCGCCGCGCGCGGGGGCGGGCCGGAAAAACGGCGTGTTCAGTCCGCGGTTCTCGGTTTTGCATGGGGCCTCAGTGTGCGACGGCAAACAGCGTATTTCGATTCATGATATAGAGCACGCCGTTGGCCGCAACCGGCGTTCCGTACAAGGCGCTCCCCATCGCCATCTCCGCGATCTTTTTCAGCTCCTTGCCTGCCTGGAAGACCGTCAGGTCCCCGTCCTCATCGCCGAGATAGACTTTCCCGTCGGCCACGAAGGGGGATCCCCAGATCGCCGCAAGCATGTCGTGCGTCCAATAGGGCTTTCCGGACGCGGCGTCCACGCAATGCAGAAAGCCCGTGTAGTCGGAAATATAGAGCAGGCCGTCGGCGATGGCGGCCGTGGAAATGGAGCGGCGGATCTTGTCGTAGTGCCACACGCGCCCGGTTTCCGTGATGTCGCCGCTTCCGGCGGGATCGATGCTGTAGAGGTGACCGATGCCTTCGCCGTTTTCGGGGTCCTGTCCGACGGCGAGAAAAACGCGCCCGTCATGGAACACCGGCGTCGCAATGACGTAGTTGAGCGTTCTGGGCCACACGGCGTCCTTCGGATTCATGTTGAATCGCCATAGCTTTTTGCCGGTCAGCGCCTCGAATCCGTACAGCCATCCGTCGCCGCCCGGGAAAAACACCTGCATCGTTCCCGCGACATCCCCGAGCGCCGGCGAGGACCACTGGCCGCGCAGGATCCCGGTCCCCGGGGAATTGTCCTGCCACACCACTTTCCCGGTGTGCTTGTCGACCGCGATAAAACTCGGCGCCTGCGGCGCCGGGACCTTTTCCATGTTCCCGTCCCGGCCGTTGGAGGTTTCCAGGAACAGCAGATCTCCCCAGAGGGCCGGGGACGAATTGGCCATGTTGTGCTGCAGGACGCCGAGTTCCCCCATCATGTCCAGCTTCCAGACTACGTCCGCATCGGCCTTGCCATGCAGCGCCTCGGTCTGGAAGACGCCGTCATTCTTTCCGTCCAGGAACCCTTCGGTGTCCAGGCACATCAGCTCTCCGCGGTTGCTGACGTAGTACAGCCTTTTGCCCTCGACGGCCGGGGAAGAGCAGACGCCCTGTTCGGGCCAGTCGATGTCGGGTTCCAGCTTGTCGTGGACGTTCTGCCAGAGAAACCGCCCGTCGGATTCGCGGAAGCACATCAGAACGCCCTTGTCCCCGGCAATAGCCGGGTCCCTCGGGTTGTCGTTATTGGTCCCGACGAAGACCTTGCCGTCGGCGACGGTCGGATTGCCGTACGATGTGGATCCCAGGTCCGCCTTCCATTTGATGTTTTTGCCCGACTGGATATCCCAGCTCGACGGCAGCGCCTTGAGCGGGGAGACCATGTTTCTCTGGACGGAGCCTCCCCACATCGGCCAGTCCGCGTCCGCGGATTGGGCGGCGAGAATACAGGCGGCAAGTAACAGAAGCAGTCCGGCAACGCGCATCGATCGTCCCTCCCCGGGTTTTTCCCATTATAGCTTTAGCGGGCAGGCGAAGCCAGATATCAAGCCTGCCGGCCAGGCAGAAGGGGTCGCCGGAGAGGGGGCCGGGCGGACCGTACAACGGGGGGTGCGGGACTTTGGCTCTTTGCGTTCCCCGCGCCCTTGGGCTACGATAAAATTCGACGTGGAGGGCGACTCGTTATGCCAAGGGAATTCAGTCGAAGGGAAATCATGCAGTCGGTGGCCGGCGGAGGGCTACTGCTCGCGGGAACGATGGCGCCGCTCGAGTCCGTTCTTGCGAATCAGAGCCAGCCGCAGGCGGTGCGCGGCCCGCAACCGAAGGGACGGGGACCCGCGAGGGTGCCGGCGACGCTCGCGGGCGGCAAGGTGCTTCAGCCGCGGCGCGAACTGGCCATTCTGCGCAAGACGGGAGTCCTCGTGGTGGGCGGAGGCCCTGCGGGAACGGCGGCGGCTCTGGCGGCGATACGCCAGGGCGCCGACGTGACGCTGGTGGAGCGGTACGGCTATCTCGGAGGCCTGGCGACCGGAGGGCTGGTGCTCGCGATCTTTCCCCTCTATGACCGGAAAAACCGGCAGGTCATCGTCGGGATCGGAGAGGAAATGATGCGGCGGCTGGATGCGCTGCGATTCGGGATCATCGACCGGCGGAAGGCCCCCGCGTATCCCACCGTCGACGCCGAGGCGCTGAAATATGTGCTGGCGGAGATGATACTCGCGTCCGGCGTCCACGCATACCTGGACTGCTGGGGCGTCGATGCGGTCGTCGATGCGCGCGGCGCCGTGCGCGGGGCCGTTTTCGAAAGCAAATCGGGCCGGCAGGCCGTGCTGGCCGACGTGGTCGTGGATGCGTCGGGCGACGGGGACATCTATGCCGCGGCGGGCGCGGAGTTCGAAAAGGTGAAGGACAACATCGGGCTCGTGAGCCGGATCGGCAACGTCCACGTCGAGGATGTCATCGGGGATAACCGGGAATATTCGGTGGGCACGCGCGGCAAGCCGCAGCGCGGCCGGCCGAACATGGGCGCTCCGGTCGAGAGGCTATCCGGTCACGTGGGAAGCCCGACGCCTGCGCCGCGCGTCAACTGGCTCAACATGAAAGGACCCGTTGCCGACGGCCTGGATGTCGCCGAACTCAGCCGGCTGGAACTGCAGCACCGGCGGGCCATCTGGAATAACCTGGATCAGGCCAGGAAAAAACCGGGGGCCGAAAACGCCTACCTCGCGGAGACGGCGCCGCAGATGGGAGTGCGCCTGACGCGCCTGCTCGCCGGCGTAAAAAAGCTTACGTTCGCCGAGGTCAAGGCGGGAGCCAGGCATAACGACGTCATCGGGTACAGCGGGGGATTCGGGACGGTCCCGGAGTTCCAGATCCCCTACCGGTGCCTCGTTCCGGCAAGGGTGGAGAACCTGCTCGCGGCGGGCCGCTGCATCTCGGCGGATTTCCAGGTCGCCGATACGACCCGGCTGATCCCGGTGTGCTGGGTAACCGGCCAGGCAGCGGGAGTTGCGGCGGCTCTGAGCCTTCAGGACAAGTGCAGGGTGCGCAGCGTCCAGGTCTCCAAACTCCAAAAGGCCCTGCGGCAGCAGGGGGTGTACCTGGGTTGAGGACAAAGGTATGGCCAATCGAGGAGGGAATGGGATGAAGATCGAGACGGCATGCGTGCACAGCGGCAAATTCAGGGATTCCATGGCGCGGGGAGTCAACACCCCCATTTTTACCTCTTCGGCGTACGAGTATCTCGATCGCGAAGAGACGGTCTATCCCAGGTACTTCAATACCCCCAACCAGGATGCGGTCGTGCAGAAGCTCTGCGCGCTGGAAGGGGCGGAAGACGGGATCCTGTTCAGTTCGGGCATGGCGGCGGTCACCACGACGATCCTGACGCTGGCGCAGGCGGGCGATCATGTCGTCATGCTCGATGCGCTTTACGGGGGAACGCACGCCTTCGCGACCGGCATGTTCGAGCGGTTCGGGCTCCGCTGTTCCTTCGTCGCGACGGATGCGGCCGCGGTGGCTGGCGCCGTCCGGCCCGAGACGCGCGTCATCCTCATCGAGTCGCCCACGAACCCGCTGCTCGGCGTCCTCGACATCCGCGAGGTCGCCGCGTGCGCCAGGGAGAAGGGGATCGCGACCGTCATCGACAACACCTTCGCCTCCCCGGTCAACCAGAACCCGCTGGCCCTGGGCATCGACGTGGTGCTGCACAGCGGCACCAAATACCTCGGCGGCCACAGCGACCTGTGCTGCGGCGCCGCGCTCGCGTCGCGCGGCCTGGCCGGGAGGATCCGCGGCACGGCACGCAATCTCGGCGGAAGCGTGAACGCCCTCACGTGCTACCTCCTCGAAAGAAGCCTGAAGACGCTTGCGCTGCGCGTCGAGCGCCAGTCGGCCAACGCGCTGGAGATCGCGTCCTTCCTGGCCGCGCATCCCGCGGTGCGGAAGGTCCACTACCCGGGCCTGGCGGATTTCGAGGGGCACGCCATCGCGCGGGCGCAGATGAAAAATTTCGGCGGCATGCTCTCCTTCGAGATCGGGGCGGAGGCGGCCGCGGCGCAGGATTTTTTGCGAAAGCTTCGGCTGATCACGCCGGCCGTCAGCCTCGGCGGGGTGGAGACGCTCATCTGCTGCCCCGCGCAGACGTCCCACAGCAGGATGACTCCCGCGGAGAGAAAAAGGATCGGGGTGTCCGACTCCCTGCTGCGGCTTTCCGTCGGCATCGAAAATGCCGCGGACCTGATCGAGGACCTGGCCAATGCCCTGAGATGACGGGCCGCGGACGGGAATCGCCGCCCGCGGCCCGTTCCTTTGCGGATCCGGCTATTTGATTCCCGCGTGATACCGCTGCAGCGAGCAGACGTCGGGGTCCTTCTTGCGGTAGGCGGCGATGCCTTTGACGGCGGCGCGGGCGGCGGCCAGGGTCGTGACGTAGGAGACCTTGTGCCGGATGGCCGTCTTGCGGATGTAGGAATCATCCGTGACGCCCCGCTTTCCGATCGGCGTATTGATGACGAGCTGAATTTCCCCGTTCTTGATCGCGTCGGCGATGTTCGGCCTGCCCGCGTTCATTTTGAGGATCTTTTCGCACGCGACGCCGCGGCCGGACAGGTACTGCTGCGTTCCCTCCGTCGCGATCAGCCCGAAGCCGAGCCTGGCAAAATCGCGGGCCACTTCGAGGGCCTCCGCCTTGTCGGAATCCGTCACCGACAGCAGCACGTTCCCCTTCTGGGGAAGCAGTTGCTGCGCGGCTTCCTGCGCCTTGTGGAAGGCGAGTTCGAAGGAGTCGGCCATCCCCAGGACCTCTCCGGTGGAGCGCATTTCCGGCCCGAGAATGGGATCGACCTCGGGGAACATGTTGAAGGGGAATACCGCTTCCTTCACCCCGAAATGCGGGACCGCCTTTCGGGAAAGATCCAGCCCGCTCATTTTTTCCCCCAGCATGAGCTGCGTGGCGATGCGCACCATCTGGATGTTGCAGACCTTGGAGACGAGGGGCACGGTGCGCGAGGCGCGCGGATTCGCCTCGAGAATGAAAACCGTGTCGTTCGCGATCGCGTACTGGATATTGATCAGGCCCAGCACCTCGAGTTCGACGGCGATCCTCCGCGTGTATTCCTCGATCGTCTTCCTGTGCTTCTCGGGAATGCTGACCGGAGGCAGCACGCACGCGGAATCCCCGGAGTGAATGCCGGCCAGCTCGATGTGTTCCATGATGGCCGGGATGTACGCGTCCTTGCCGTCCGATATGGCGTCCGCCTCGACTTCGAGCGCGTTCTCCAGGAACTTGTCGATGAGGATGGGAAGATCCGGCCAGACTTCCACGTAGGAGGGGCGCACCATGAGCGGATATCCGATCCGCGCGGCGATGCCGAGCGCCTCGGCAAGGTTGCGGGCCATGCCGGATTCCGGCTGGGGAATCCCGAGTTTCTGCATCATGATGCGGAACCGGTCGCGGTCTTCCGCGAGGTCGATCGCATCCGTGGATGTGCCGAGGATGCGGACGCCCGCTTTTTCGAGCGCCTTGCAGATGTTCAGCGGCGTCTGCCCGCCG
>CAZTHE010000012.1:0-17062 GCA_964613495.1 uncultured Acidobacteriota bacterium
GTTGTGCTGGCGCTTGATCCCCGCGACGGTCTCGTCCACGTCGGTCAGGATGGTCCCCTGCAGCAGGCATTTCGCCCCGGTTTCGCGCACCAGCCGCCCGAACACCTTCTTGTAGAAGGTCTGGGTGACCGCCTCGCGCTTCTCTTCGGGATCGGTGATTCCCTTCAGGGCGCCGAGGAATTCCTCGCGCGCGTCCACCAGCTGGACATGAACTCCCAGGTCGCGAAACAGGGCGACGACCCGTTCGGCCTCTCCCTGGCGCATCAACCCGTTCTCGACGAAGTAGGTCTTCAGCCCGTCCCCCAGCGCCTTGTGCCCGATCAGCGTCACGGCCGAGGAATCGACTCCCCCCGACAGGGCGTTGATGGCCGGTATGTTGCCGACGGTTTTGCGGATCGCGTCCGCCTGTTCCTCGATGAATTTTGCCGGATCGAGGTTTGAAACCGGTATTTCCTGTATTGTCATGGCGTCCTCTGCAAACGATTGAAGAAATCAGGGCTATACGCGTGTTTTCGCGGCGTCCGTGCCGCCGCGGAGCAATCAGTATCCATCCTCGCGCGGCAGGGCCGCAACCAAAATCGATCAGAATACGCGCTACAGTTTCGCGCCGCATTTCCTGCAGAACTCGGCTCCGTACTCGTGCGCCCCGATGCCGCAATGGGGGCAGGCCTGGGTCGATACTTTCGGGTGGCTCGCGTAGGTGATCTCGGCCGTTACGATTCCGGTGGGAACGGCGATAATCGCGTAGCCGACGATCATGATCAGCGACGCGATCACCTGCCCCGCGGGGGTCTGAGGCGAGATGTCGCCGTATCCGACCGTGGTCAGAGTGACCACGGCCCAGTAGACGCCCACCGGGATGCTCGTGAAGCCGTTCTGTTCGCCCTCGACGACGTGCATCAGCGCGCCGAACAGGGTGACCAGGGTGAAGACCGCCACCAGGAAGACCTCGATTTTCCTGCGGCTGGCGCGCAGGGCGGTGGAGAGAATGTCCGCTTCGCTCAGGTAGTGGCCGAGTTTGAAGATCCGGAAGACGCGGAGGAGCCGCAGGACGCGGACCACCAGGAAATACTGGGCCCCGGGCAGAAACAGGGCCAGGTAGGTCGGCGCGATGGCGACGAGGTCGACGATTCCGAAAAAGCTGCGGGCATAGTGCAGCGGCCGTCCCAGACAGGCGAGGCGCAAGACATATTCCGCGGTGAAAAGCAGCGTCAGGATCCATTCGATCGCGTGAAGCAGGGCGGCATGCCCCTCGCGCACCGACCGGATGCTCTCCAGCATGACCACGGCGAGGCTCAGGAGGATGCAGCACAAGAGCGCAATGTCGAAGGTCTTGCCCGCCCTCGTATCGGCCTCGAAGATCACCCCGTGCAGCCGCATCTGCCAGGGCCGCAAGCCGGGATACTCCGAGAGCCGTTTTACGGTTTCTCTGTTCTGTTGCATGACGGCGCTCCTTCACGATATGGGAAAGGGCATATTTTACTATAGGCGGCGCCCGTGCGGCGGGTCGAAGCTTTGCCGGAGGCGCATGCCGTCGGGAAACGGCGCATTTGTCCGGTAGTGTTCCGGAGTTTCCTGTGTTAACTTTTTCCGGGTAGACCCGATGCCGCGCATCCGCGATAGGAGCTCTGGCCCCATGCCCCACAAAGGTTTACTGATATTCCTTACAGTACTGCTCGTCCTGCTGCTGCCCCTCATGCTGCAGGTGGCATGGCCGTTTTTCACCTCCTTCCTCCTGGCCTGTATCCTGGCAATCATCCTGCACCCGGCCCAGGAATGGTTGAGCGCCCGGACGCGCCGTCCCGTCCTGGCGTCCTTCCTGACCACGTTCGCCGCCGTCTTCGTGCTCGGCATCCTCGTCTTCTCCGTCGGCATGACGCTGACTCACGAACTCAGAAGCGCATACAACGCGCTGAACCAGCGTTCCCTGGAGGAAGGCGGATGGCCGGCGCTCGCCGCGCGTTCCACCGACCGCGTGGTCGATGCCGTGGCTACCCGGCTGCCGATCGACAAGGCCGCCATACGGACGGAGCTGATCGAGCGCATGAAAGGCGCCAGCGCCTACCTCCTCAGGCAGGCCGGCGTGGCCGTGGGGGGAGTCACGAACTTCCTCGTCACGAGCCTGCTGGTCACCATTTTTTTATACTTTCTTCTCCGGAAAGGCGCCGGCTGGATCGCGCAGCTGGCGGCGCTGACTCCCCTGGATCCTCCCGTCAGGGACAGGCTGCTCGGCACCGTGCGCGATTCCGTCATGGCGAATCTGACCGGCATGCTTGCCGTGATCATCGCCCAGGGGCTGCTCCTGAGCCTGGGCTTCTGGATCATAGGAATGCGCTCGCCGCTGCTCTACGGCATGTTGGGAGGACTGGCTTCCGTCCTGCCCGTCGTGGGCGCCTTCCTTGTCTGGGCGCCGGTGGCCATCGCGTATGTCCTCGAAGCCGCCTATTGGAAAGCCGTTTTCCTCACCCTTTGGGGCGCCCTGATCGTGGGCTCCGCGGATAATGTGCTGCGTCCCTGGATCGTCGGCAAACGCGACAAGCTGCACCCGATACTCATCGCGCTGGCGGCGATAGGGGGCACCTATGCATTCGGCGCCCTGGGCATTCTCCTGGGGCCTCTTTTGTTTTCCGTATTTGCCGCACTGCTGAAGGAAATCCGGCAGCTTCTCCCGGCCCGGGCGCCCGCGGAAATCGCGGCCGAGAGTCCGCCGGAGCCTTCCGCAGAGAGTGAATCCTAGATCCCGGCGCACTGCCGCCGGAGAGAGAAAGGACCGTTATGAAAAAGATCATCGTTTCAGGGATGCTGCTCGCGCTCGCCGCGGCGGGAGCGGCGCTGGCGGATACGCTCTACCTCAGGGACGGGAATACCGTGCAGGGCAGGTTCATCGGCTTCGAGGACGGCCAGTTCATCTTCGAGACCGGCGGAGGGCAGCAGGCGCAATATCCCTCCCGCCGGGTGTCGCGGCTCGTGCTGGACCGCGCGGCTTCTCCGGATGCCGGGGATACCCGCCTGCGCCGGGCCGAGCGGCGGGACCGCGACGACCAGCCGCAGCGGGACGCTTCCCGTGCGGTGCAATGGGTGGCCGCCGCCCCGGTGGAAGTCCGCCTGGAAGATAAATGGATTCAGTCCGGCGTTCAGGTCCGCAAAGGGCAGCGCGTGCGGATCGAAGCCAGCGGATCCGTGACGCTGGACGGCCGTTACGTGGTCAATCCCGACGGCCGGCAGAATGCGCGCGCCACCGATGTGCCGCTGGCCGGGCAGAATGACGGCGCCCTGATCGCCGTGATCGGGCAGGACGAAGACGCTCCCCTCTTTCTGGTCGGGCGGCAGCGCGAATTCACCGCCGACAGGAACGGCATGCTGTACTTCACCCTCAATCACTGGGAAACGCGCAACACGGGAGGGGCCTTCAGGGTCGTGGTGTCGGTGGAACAGGCCTCGGGCGTCCGGAGCGGGGACTGGTTCGGCACGACGCCGAGGCAGGAAAAAACCCTGGACGTCGCCGGCACCAGGGCCTGGACGGACACCGGCATCGACCTGACTTCCGACGGGACGCTCGAGATCACGTGCGAAGGGCGGGTATCGATCCGGGGGAACTCGTTCACGGATCCCGAAGGGAACCGCGACGCCATGGCCGCCAATACCAAATATCCTCTCCAGACGGCGGGCGCCGGCGCGGTGATCGCCAGGACCCGGTACCGCGACGGGACGGTTTCCTCGCCCCGCTTTATCGGCTCGAGGAACGCGACGCGTGTCCGCTCGGACGATTACGGGCGCCTGTTCCTCGGCATCAACGACAACTACGTGGGGGACAACGGCGGGTCTTACCGCTGCACCGTCCGCTGGTAGAAATCGCCTCGCGGGCGGCGGCCGCCTGGAAAGCAAGCGGCGGCCGCAAAGAAAATTGATGAGAAAACCCCTGGAAACCGTACAAGTGGACAGGGAGTGCGGCGGGAGCGTACGGCCTCCCGCCGTTTTCGTTTTCGAAGGGAATGAGCGGACGCGTCACACGCGGTGGAGGTCGGAACCATGTACTGGATCATCGGTGCGGATGGCGGGGAATACGGGCCGGCAGGCGACGGCCAGGTGAGGCGGTGGATCGCCGAGCGGCGCGCGAACGCGCAGACCAGGGCCAGGGCGGAAGGCGCTTCGGAGTGGGTCCCGCTGGGGTCGCTGCCGGAGTTCGCCGGCGCATTCTCCCCCGGGGCTCTGCCGCCGCCCGTCGCCGCCGGGGAGGCGCCGCGGCCGGCCGCGGAGGCTCTCGAACGGGATTACCGCATCCGCATCGGCGATTGCTTCGGCCGCTCCTGGGATCTGGTGACGCGGAATTTCTGGCTGCTCGTCGGGGCCAGCTTCGTCGCCGGGTTGATCGCCTCGGGGGGATTCATCCCCTATCTCGGCATCGTGGCCAGCCTGATCCTTGCCGGGCCCATGATGGGAGGGCTCACCGCGTTTTACCTGAAAAAAATGCGCGGACAGCCGGCTCGCTTCGGCGACATCTTCCTCGGTTTCGGCCCGCAGTTCGGGGCCCTTCTCGCGGCCTACCTGGTCTGCATGATTCTCACCGCGATCGGGTTTTTCCTGCTTCTCCTGCCCGGCATCTACCTGGCCGTCTCCTGGATGTTCGCCATTCCCCTGGTGATCGACCGGAAAATGCCTTTCTGGGACGCCATGGAGCTGAGCCGCAGGGTCATCCTGCGCCACTGGTGGACGATGTTCGGCTTCGCGCTCCTGCTCCTGCTGCTGGGCCTGCTCGGGCTGCTGGTCTGCCTGGTCGGTGTTGTCGTGGCGGCCGCCATCGGGCAGATCGCGCTCCTCTATGCCTACGAGGACATTTTCAATCCCGGGACGTCGCCCGCCGTCGTAATCGAATAGGCAGCGCAGTCGGTAGTCGGCAGTCGGCAGTAGCCGCGGTTTCGTGAAATTCGTGGCCGATCTGAAAATTACAGATCGGGCCGTTGCCGGCTGGTGTACCATGGGTCCCGGATATCCCTGAAATCCGGAGGCGCCCATGATTTACTTCACCGAACTGGAAAACCTGCCGACTCACGACGCCAAGGGGGAGTATCTCGGGCGGCTGGCGGATCTGGCCATCGACCCGAACGTGAACGCGCTCCAGGTGGCCTATTTCTACGTGAGGACGCCCGGGAAAGACCTCCTCCGCATCCCGCAGGAACAGATCTCGACTATTTCGGTCCGCGCGGCGCAGACGAGCGTGGCGGCCGCGGAAATACGGGGCGCCGCGGCGGACGAAGGCCTGATCTGCATGAAGAAGGATGTCCTGGACCAGCAGATCATCGACGTCAACGACCAGAAAGTCGTCCGGGTCATCGACGTGGATTTCGACATCCAGCCCGGCCCGCTGCACACCGAGCTGCGCATCGTGGCGGTGAATGTCGGCGCGGCGGCGGCGGCGCGCCGCCTGCTGCGGGGCCTGTTCGCGAAACACAGGATCCGGACCATCACGTCCGTCCTGCCGACCAAGACGATCCCCTGGGAATTCGTCAGCCTGATCGAGCCGGACCCCGCGCGGCGGGTGAAGCTGAAGATCTCCTACAACCGGCTGGCGGAACTGCATCCGGCGGACATCGCCGACATCCTGGAGGAACTGAGCCGCGACGAGCAGCGGTCGGTGATCGAGTCCCTGGACGACGAAACGGCCGCGGAAGCCGTTTCCGAGATCCCCACGCGGATGCAGGTCGCGCTGCTGAACAGCCTGTCCGCCGACAAGGCGGCGGACATCGTCGAAGAGATGGCGCCCGACGAGGCGGCCGACGTGCTGCAGGAACTCCCGCCGGAAACGACGGCGGAGGTGCTCGCCAACATGGACGAGGAGGACGCCGAGGAGGTGCGCGAGCTGCTCGGGTTCGAGGAAAACACCGCCGGCGGCTTCATGACGAACGTTTATATCGCTCTGCCGGAGACGGCGACGGTCGAAGCCGCCGTCGAAGCGATGAAAACCTTCTCCGGCGAGATGGAGACCATTCACGCGGTCTGCCTGCTCGACGCGGACGAAGTGCTGACCAAGGTGGTGCCGCTGGCGCACCTGCTGATCTCGGACCGTGACGCGCCGCTCCACACGCTGGCGGCCGACCCGGCCATCTCCGTGCCGTTTCACGCCGACCGGAAGACCGTGATCGGCATGTTTCACAAGTACAACCTGCTCGCGCTGCCCGTGGTGGACGACGACGGCTGCCTCCTCGGCGTCGTCACGGCGGACGACGTGCTGGAACTGGTGCTGAAAGAGAAATAGTCCGTTATGGTCGTGCTCTCTTCCCAATGGCCGCGCCTCAAGCGCTGGCGGATGAGCCTGCTCATTTTCCTGAGCGTCCTGGGCCCGGGCATCATCACCGCGAACGTGGATAACGACGCGGGCGGCATCTACACCTATTCCGTCGCGGGGGCGCGCTACGGCTACTCGCTCCTGTGGACGCTGGTCCCCATTACGGTCGCCCTGATCGTGGTCCAGGAAATGGTCGCGCGGATGGGCGTGGTGACGGGCAAGGGACTGGCCGACCTCATCCGCGAGGAATACGGCTTCCGCACCACGTTCCTGCTGATGGGCGTGCTGCTGCTGACCAACTGGGCGAACACCGTCTCCGAATTCGCGGGACTCGCGTCGGGGATGTCCATCTTCCACGTCAGCCGGTTCATCTCCGTCCCGCTCGGGGCGGCCCTCGTATGGCTCCTGGTCGTGCGCGGCACCCACCGGGTGGTCGAGAAGGTGTTTCTCCTGGCGTGTTTCTTCTATGTCTCCTACGTCATTTCCGGTTTCATCGCCCACCCCACCTGGACGGAGGCCGCGCTGGGCACGCTCCGGCCGGCGATCCGCTTCGATACCGATTACCTGTACATGATCATGGGCCTGGTCGGCACGACCATCGCGCCCTGGATGCAGTTCTACCTGCAGGCGGCCGTCGTGGAGAAGGGGATCAAGCTGAAGCATTACGTCCAGTCGCGGTGGGACGTCATCATCGGCTGCATCATCGTCGACGTCGTCGCCTTCTTCATCATCGTGGCCTGCGCGGCGACCATCCACATGGGCGGCAGCCGCGAGATCACGAGCGCCGCG
The DNA here is from genome assembly GCA_964613495.1 of uncultured Acidobacteriota bacterium. Classification (GTDB taxonomy): domain Bacteria; phylum Acidobacteriota; class UBA6911; order UBA6911; family UBA6911; genus UBA6911. The sequence goes on from CAZTHE010000012.1 coordinate 7,073, forward strand.
GACGCCGCGCTCGCCCTGAAGCCGCTGGCGGGCAACGCGGCGGCCGCCCTGTTCGCCTTCGGCCTGGTGAACGCCTCGCTCTTCGCGGCCAGCATCCTCCCGCTGGCCACCGCGTACACCGTGTGCGAAGGGCTCGGGTTCGAATCCGGGATCGACAAGCGGCCGCACGAAGCCCCGGCGTTCTATGCGCTCTACACGGGCCTGATCATCCTGGGCGGCCTCGCGGTGCTCGTCCTCAAGGAGAGCATGCAGGTGCCCATCATCCTTTTTTCGCAGGTGGCCAACGGCATCCTGCTGCCGTTCGTGCTGATCTTCATGCTGCGCCTGTGCAACCGGGAAGACATCATGGGGGCGTACCGCAACTCGCGCCCCTTCAACATCATCGCCTGGAGCACGTGCGTCACCATCATGGTGCTGACCGCGCTGCTGCTGCTGCGCTCCTTCCTGCCGGAGTATGCGCCCTAGCGCTGCCGAGAAAGATTCCAGATTTCAGATTCCGGATTCCAGATGGCGCAGGATCAAACGTTCCCGAATGTTCCTTCGTTCTGGTTCGTCTTGCTCCTGCCCGAATCGGGGCTTCATGGCCTCATCTGGAATCTGGAATCTGGAATCAGCAGTTTGCCCGCCCCGGCCGGGATTTTTTTCTTGCCAACCATAGCGGTTCTATGTAAAATCAATACATCGTACTGCTATGTATTTGGAGGAGGGGACGCGATGATCTCGAAAGACCTGGTGGCCGCTTCGGCAAAGCCCCTGATACTCTCCATTCTCGCGGGAGGGGAGAGCTACGGGTATGAGTTGATCCGGCGCGTGCGGCAGCTATCGGACGGAGAGATGAACTGGAAGGACGGCATGCTGTATCCGGTGCTCCACCGTCTCGAAGATCAGGGATTGATCCGTTCGGAATGGCGCGGCGGGGAATCCGAACGCAGGCGAAAATACTACGCGATTACCGGGATGGGCAAAAAGGCCCTGGAGGCGGAAAAGGCCCAATGGAAGCGCGTGCATTCCACCTTGAACAGATGCTGGGAGGCCAAGCCATGTCGGTCATAGAAGTACATATTCGGGAGTGGCGCTCGAATCTACGGCAGAATGAAGCGTTCGGGCCCGACGACCTGAGCGAACTGGAAGACCACCTCAGGGATGGAATCGATGTTCTGCGGCAAGCGGGACTGACGGAATCGGAATCATTCTGCATTGCGGCGCGCAGATTGGGAGGCGGCCCCGTCCTCGAGGAGGAATACCGGAAAATCAACGCGGGCATGATTTGGAAGAAGCGGGTCTTCTGGATGCTGTGCGGCTATTTCCTGGTCGGTTTCCTCTTCTCCGCGGTTCGCATGGCCCAATTCGCGAATCTCCTGTGGATTCCCTGGGGAACCCTGCCCGCGTCCGTGTTTGGATGGGACTGGCGCATTCCCGTCCTCCCCGGTGTGCTGGGTATCTTCTTTGCCGGCCTTGTCTATTGGGGGCTTACGGGACGGGCCTCGCGGCTGGGCCGCCGGGTCCGGATCCCTCGCGTCCACCGGAGGTCGAGACCGTGGGCAATCACCGCGCTGGCCATCGCGCTTATTTTCATGGTGACGGGGTGGATCTGGATGCCGCTTCTGCTGGCGAGGGTCGTTTCTCCCCAAATGATGGGACGGGTCAGCGTGGCCAGCAGTCTCTTTGAGGTGATGTTCAAATTGCTGTCCGCCGTCGCCTTCGTGCGTCTGGCCATCGGCCTTTTCCCGCCCAAGGAGCGCGGCGGAGAACCCGCGCCGGCGGCGCACTCATAAATCGGGCGGGAGGGCGACCGATCCGGATCGGGGAGGCCGGGGCACGGGAATCCGGCCTTTCTTCGCCTGAATTTCCACCGGTGTGAATCCGCCGCAAAGAACCGGGCCTCTCATGCCGGGTTGCGAATCCGCCCGATGGAAGTGCTGGAAAGACCGCAAGCAGGAAATGGGATGCCCCATCACCCGCAATCCGGAGGAAGAGCCTTCCGTGCCCGCGTCCCGCCTCGGGATCCCGCGGCAGCGGCCGCCACGTCCGGGGCGGACTCCATTCCCGTTGCGCCCATCCCGTATCGCAACAGACGCCCGGAAGGCCGCAGCGGCGGCCTCCAGATGGCGTAAGATCAGACGTTCCCGATATTTCCTTCGTTCTGATTCACCATGCTCCTGCCCGAATCGGGGCTTCACGGCCTCATCTGGAATCCGGAATCGCTTTTTCAATCTCCTGCATATCCCGTGCTTTCGCCGTGCTTCGTTTCCGATGTACAATGCTGCGCAATCGGCCCCTTGGAATCCATGAAGCGGCGAGGGAGGTCCCGGATGGTGGAATATCGACCCTGGACGTGGAAAGCACCCGAAACCGGCGCCGACATGCGGCGCGACATCACCCGGCAGGACGCCTTCGAGCGAGTGAGCGGCCAGGCCGTGTTCACCACCGACGTGCAACTCCCGGGGATGCTGTACGCCAAAATCCTTCTTTCGCCTTACGCGCACGCGAGGATCCGGAGCATCGACACCCGCGGGGCCGAAGCGCTCCCGGGCGTGAGGGACATCCTCCGATACGACGATCCCGACATCGAATACGACAACGAGACCCTGCCGGGATTCGAGGTGTCGCGCAACTACAACCTCCTGACCCTGCCCAGGACCTCCGAATTCTTCCAGCACCCGATGGGCGCGGTGGTGGTCGCCGACAGCGAGGAAATCTGCGACCGGGCGCTGCGTCTGCTGGAAATCGAATGGGAGGAGCAGCCGTTCATCCTGGACATGGCGGAATCGCTCAAACCGGACGCCCCGAAGATCATGCCCGAGGTGAAGCTCATGAACCCGGCGGCCCGGGAGCCCAATACCGTGCTGACCGACCGCTCGGAATTCGGCGATGTCGAAAAAGGATTCGCGGAAGCCGACAAAGTCCTCGAATACACGATCACGCGCGCCCGGAACACGCCCGCGGGAGTCGAGCCCATCGTGTGCGTCGCGCAGTGGCGGGGCGATTTTCTGGACCTCTGGGTGCATCACCAGGACCTGCCCCAGGCCGCCCTCACCCGGGCAAACGCCGTGCGGGGAAAGCCGCGCCCGCCCGTCGCGGAGTGGACCAAAATCACGGTCACCATGCCCTATCAGGGCTCGTGGTACGGGGGCATTTCGTGGCTCTCCTATTCCTATGCTTTCGTGCGGCTCACCGCGATCCTGGCCAGGAGGGCGGCGGGAAAGCCGGTGAAACTGCTCTGGGAGGAGAGCGGCTACTATTGCGGCGGCGACGACGCGGGGACCTACGGGTGCCGGGTCGGCGCCAAAAAGGACGGCACCATCACGGCGATGCACTGGCACATGCAGGGGATCAGGAATCCCGCGATGGAAAAGACGCATGCGAGCACCCGGATCCCCAACATCCTCGCCACCCAGGAGTGGGCGCTGGTCAATACGGGCCACTCGATGTGCTTCCGGCACGGCGCCCACTGCTGCGTCCCGCACAACGTGATGTTCGACCGCGTCGCGGCGGAGATGGGGCTCGACCCGACGGAAGTCGCGCTGAAAAACGACGGCTGCAGCGGGCACGACTGGGACTGGGTGACCCGGTACCAGAGGGAGAACGGCTTTCCCGAGAGGTGGAGCCTCAAGGAAGTGCTCGAGAAGGGCAAGCGGGCCATCGAATGGGACCGGAAATGGCACCCGCCCGGGACCCGGAAGCTTCCGAACGGAAAAATGCATGGTCTCGGATTCACCCACGTGAACGAATGGCACTGGCACGCGCCCATCCCGGGAATTTCCTTCGCCTGCGTGACGCTGCGCGAAGGGAAGGCCGCCATCATCGCCGTGCGCTGCGACATGGGGATCGACACGGAGTCCGGCGCCCGCCTTGCCGTGGCCTCGGAAGCCGGCCTCAAGTACGAGGATACGGTCATCCTGGAGCGCCGCTCGGATAATACGAATTTCCATTTATGGCAGGTGGGAGGCTCCTTCGGGACCGGGTACATCAACACCCAGCTGATCCTCGCCGCGCGCGAACTGAAGCGGAAGATTCTCGAATACGCCGTGAAGCCGAAGCCGGCCCTGTACATCAGCCCGGCGCAGCCCCCGCTCTTCCCCGGCAGGAAACCCGAAGACCTGGACATCAGGGACAGCGTGGTTTTCGAAAAGGCAAATCCGGCCAACCGGAAGACGGTGCGCGAGGTCGCGGACGCCTGGTGGGCGCAGGACCCGCCGATCTTCCACCCCGTGGCCGGCACCCTCTATGGGTTGACGATGGACGGCAAGCCCGACCCGGAGCTGTACGCGATGGCGAGGCAGGCGCACTTCATCGAGGTCGAAGTGGATACCGAGACCGGCATGGTCGACGTGACGAAGGTCGTGTGCGTCAACGACGTCGGCCACCTGTTCAATCCCGAAGGCGCGTACGCGCAGCAATACGGCGGCGCCGTCATGGGACTGGGCAGGAGCGGCACCGAACAGCACGTCTTCTGCCCGCGCACCGGCGTGGCCCTCAACTACGACCTGATCGGATATCCCATCGGAACCATGAACGACTACCCGGCCGCCGAATGCCTGATCAACGAGAGCCACCTGGGCTACGCCGCCTACGGGGCCTACGGCATCGGCGAAAACGTGGGCGCCGGCATGTCGGGGATCACGGTTTCCGCGATATTCAACGCCACCGGCAAGTGGGTGCCGGACTATCCCACGACCCCGGACAAGGTGCTGAAGGCGCTGGGGAAGATATAGCGGACATCCTCTAGGCGTACCTCCCGTGGTTCTTCGTGATGTCGATCATGGCCTTCACGTTTCCCGGATCGGCTTCGTCGAGAGCCGTGGCGGTCATGATGAACCCGCCGTCCCTGGCGCAGGTGTCGATGAGGTTTTTGCAGTAGTCTTCGACTTCCGAAACGCTCCCGGCCTGCAGGAGAAAGCCCGGGACATCGATCATGAAGCAGAGGTGCCCGCCCAGGACGGCCTTCGCCTTCGCCGGATCGGTCTTGGCGAAATGGCACAGTACCGTGCCCCTGGGCAATTCGCGGATGTATTCCAGCCGCTGGTCCCAAGTCCCTTCGAAGAACGGGCACGGCGTCCACCCGGCGTCAATCAGGGCCAGTAAGACCTTCTTGAGCGTCGGCCAGTAGAATTTTTCGAACTGCGGCACCGACATGAACCCGTCCGATCCGCGGTGCAGGGCCATGAACACCCTCCGGACGCTGCCGTCTTTCGGTGCGGGCGATGCCTGGATCATGGCGACCGTCTCGTTGCAGAGCTTGTCGCAGGTTTCCAGCAGCTTGTCGGGGACGCGGTACATGTCGAGCATGGAACCGCGCATGCCGCGCAGGAAGTCGGAGATCATGTCGAACGGAGCCGGGGCCATCATTCCCGGGGCGGTATAGGAGGGGAAGCCGAGTTCCGCCATCTCCTCGTCGAAGCGGGTGTCTTCGCGCATCCACGCCGCCTGCAGTTCGGCCGCGGTGCGGAATTTTTCGAGCATTTCCACCATGCCGGGCTGCGTGAATTGCGTCAGGAAGGAGGGCAGGCTCCAGGGCCCCACGAGCGACCGGAGAGGCTGCATCCCCGCCATCGGCGCGGCGGAGCCGAAGATCCGGGGCAGGTAGGCGCTCATCATGTAGCCCGAAGGGTCGGCGAGAAAAGCGTCGTATTCCTGGGCCTTCATCGGCTCGAGCTCGATCATCTGGTGGCTGCTGTTCGGAGGAACGCCGAATCCCGGCCACCTCATCTGATGCGGGTCGAGGACCTCCAGCGCCTTCCCGCACAGGCTGGCGGCCTGGATCAGGTACACGTCCGGCTCCAGCTCCGTGATGGTCCTGATGTTGGCGGCGCGCCATTTCGCGGCATCGTAATAGGCGGCCGAAAAAGGCACATCGGAGTACTTGCCCGCGAAGTAGCCGGTGAAGAGCTGGAACGGCACGCGGTCCGGCACCTTCATCGCGATGGCTTCGTTCACCCTGTTATCTCTTGCGGCGTATTCTTCCGCGGCCCTGCTCCCGGATCTTGCCATAGTCATTTTTCTCCTAGCCTGTGAATCCCATTCGGCGCCGGCAGTCGGCCGGTTGCGGATCGGCTCCCGTTGCGTCCGCCGGCACCGCGCGGCACCCTTCGATCGGCCGTGACACGGTTGCGGCTGTGATGCAACCTGTCGCCCTCGACGCATGGGAACGGATAACGGGCCGATTCTACAGCAGAATCCTTTCGCGGGATACCGATATTGAATCTGCCGCCGGTTCAGAGATGCGCGGCGGGTCCGCCCTGTCGCCAATCCCGATTTCGCATTTCCCCGCCGGAAGACGCGCAGCCCCGAGGCGGGGGGGCGGTTTGCACTCCGCCTGTTTTCCCACGGTCCCATGCCACGGTCTGCTATCATGAATTTGGCTGCAGGCATGGGAGGCCGCAGCTTGCCGCGGAGTGGACCGGATGTACCTGCTGACCGAGATGCTTTTATTTCTGCCGCTGGTGGCCTACGCCTGCTTCCGGATACGGAAGCTCCTGCCGCGCACCGGGCTGAAGCGCCTGGCGATCCCGTTTTTCATCCTCCTCTTCTGCGGATATTTCGCCGCGGAAGGGCTGGAGCACTCCGAGCTGCCCGGCTGGGCCGACGGAGTCCTCCTGACGGGGTATTTCTGCCTCCCCTACCTCCTCTATCTCGTCCTGACGGTCCTCGCCGTCGATCTCGCGATCCTGCTTGCGCGGGCAGCGGGCCTGCTCGCGCGCGGCCGGATCGCGGGCGCACGCTTCGGCGCCCTGCGGCTCGCAGTCTGCCTGGCGCTCCCGGCGCTGGTGGTGCTCGCCGGCGCGTGGAACAACAACCGCTTGAAAATCCGGGAGTACGCGATCGAGATCCCCCGCCGGAGCTCTGCACTCGAAGAACTGACGATCGTCTACGCGTCCGATTTTCACTTGACCCGCCTGACGGGCGACCGGCTGCTCGAACGGTTCGTCGACCGGGTCAATGCGCTCCATCCCGACATCGTGCTGCTGGGCGGCGACATCCTCGAGGGGCACGGAGTGCGCGACCCGGGACGGTTCGAGGCGCACTTCCGTCGGCTCCGGGCGAAATACGGCGTCTTCGCCGCCCCGGGCAACCACGAACGCCCGAATGCCGATCCGTGGGGTTTCTTCGCGCGCTCCGGTGTGGATTATCTCGAGGACCGCGTGGTCGGGATCGACGGCGAGTTTTACCTGGCCGGACGCCGCGACGGGCGGCGATCGCGGCGGATGCCCGTCGGGGAGCTGCTCCGGCAGGCCCCGGAGGATCTGCCCGTCATCCTGCTCGACCACCGGCCCACGGACCTCGAAAACGTCAGCCGCAGCCGGGTGGACCTGCAGCTGTCGGGGCATACGCACAACGGGCAGCTCTTCCCGGTCAACCTGCTGGTGATGCCGCTGCAGTACGAACTGGCCTGGGGCATCGAGAAGCGGCGCGACACCTGGTTCATCGTCAGCAGCGGCCTGCAGGCCTGGGGCCCGCCCGTCAAAACAGCGGGGGACTCGGAGATCCTGAAGGTCCGGGTGGCCTTTCGCCGGACCCACGGCGGGATTCCCGCCGCCTCATGGCCGCAGCGAGGATCGCGTGACGGCCATGGCGCCAATCGAATGACGGGGGTGGATCGATGATAGCGATTACAGGGGCTGCCGGACGGGTCGGAAGCAGGATTGCATCCCGGATCGCCGGAATGGGATTTGCGCAGCGGCTGATCGTGCGCGACGCCGCACGGGCTCCCCGATTGCCGGGAGCCGAAATCGCCGTGGCATCCTCCTACGACGACTTCCACGGGATGCGCCGGGCCCTGGCCGGCATCGGCAAGCTCTTCCTCGTGTCCGCCCGCGACCGGTTCGGCGTGGCCCATCTCTGCGCCAAAAACGGCATCGTCCCTCCGCCCTACGACAGGCTGCAGCAGCAGATCGCCGCCGTGGATGCGGCGATCGCCGCCGGCGTGCGCCACATCGTGTACCTGTCCATCGTAAACGCCGCGCCGGATGCGGTGTTCATCCTCGCGCACGACCACTTTCACACCGAGGAATACATTCGCGCCTCGGCCCTGGATTTCACCTTTCTTCGCGCGAGCCTGTATACCGACAATGTGCCGCAGTGCGTTTCCGGGGATGACGTGATCCATGCGCCGGCCGGGCAGGGACGCGCCGCGTGGGTCGCCCGGGACGACATCGCGGACGCGGCGGCTTCAGTCCTGACCGCCGGCGGGCACGAAGGGCGCAGCTACGACGTCACCGGCCCGGAAGCGCTCACCATGGACGAAACGGCGGAACGGCTGTCGGCCGCCGTGGGGCGCAGGATCGCCTATCGGGCGCAAACGCCGGCCGAGGCCAGGGCCACGCGTTCGACGAGCCGGCTGGAAAAATTCGAGGCGGAGCGCAGAATGCTGACGGGCCGCGGCCTGGACGATTACGAGGTGGAGGTCTTCGTCACTCATTTTCTGCAGATCGCCGCGGGCGACCTTGAAAAAGTCAGCGACGCGGTTCCGAAACTCACCGGCCGCCCGGCCCGGTCTCTGGCGGACTATCTGACACAACACCCCGAAAGCTACCGCCATCTTCTGCAAGCGTGCGCCTAGCCCGCATTTCCCAGAATGATGCCGGCGGCCAGCACCGCGGCCTTTTTCACCACTCCGAGGCAGCCCTCCCCCTTTTGGGATTCTGCCGCGAATAATTTCATGTCTTCCGGATTGCGAAAATCAACATAGCGGCCATATTGATGCTTCATCACTTCCCGGCATCTGGTAGAGCCGAATTCCTTTTCGAAACTGTCGAAGAACAGCCCCCCGAAGTTCATGGACGAGCCGGCCGATTTCTTCTCACGCTGCTTCACGCATTCGAAAAACAATCCCAAGGCAAGGATGGCTCCCGATACTGCCCCGCAGGTTTCTCCCCTGCCGGCAATCCCTCCGGTGAACGGCATGATCGCCGGGACGATGGCGTCCGCCTTCAGGTTGAATTGATCATTCAATGCAGCGAAGGTCGATTTGGCGCAGCTCCCGTAGCTGGACATGTACGTGGCGGCCTTTATTTCCAATTCCCTGATTATTTCTTCTCTGGATTTATTCTCCTGGGCAAGTGTCGGCTCCGTCCCTATTCCCGCAGAGGACAGCAAGGGCAAAAGGGCGGTGCAGCCGGCGCTTTTGGCGATAAATGATCTCCGGCAGCATTTATTCGAACCTGCGCTCATGAACAGATTGCCGGTCCTATCGTCCAAACTCATGTTTCCTCCTTGAAGATCCAAAATGATCTCTTCTACGCTCATCGGAACCTTCTGGGCTTATAGGTATCTTTCCACACGGGCGGAAGATTGCTGTCGGAAGTAATGTACCGCCTCTTGAAGTACCAGCGGCCGTTCTGCTTGACGAGTTCGCTGTATTCGCGGCCCTGGTCCACCATCACGGGAGGCTTTTGCAGATTCTCGTTCAGGACACCGGTCCAGATGGCCCATACGGTTGCGGTATCCCCATCCACGCTGATGATGGGATTGTTGAGCAGCATGTGCAGCCTGCGGCCGACATGGGCATTATCCTCATCCAGTCCGCCGTACATTTTGGCGATTGCCTCGCGGCCCTTTGCGATCATTCCATTGACATCGAAGACTGCGTCCTCGGTGAAATTCTGAGAAAGATTGTGCCCGGATCCCGACGAGATATCGACATAGTATTTTATCAGCATATCCTCGATCATGATCCGGTCGAGCAGCGTATCCTTGGTCACCATGTTCTCGCCGGCCGTGACCCGTGCGGACGCCACCCCCAAAAGCATTATGGTGATTGCCAGGATCCGGGAACGGCAAACCTCCGTTTTTCCTCGTCGGATCTTCATCGTATCCATGGCCATTCATTCTCCTTTCCTGTCTGATGGTGCTGTCAAATTTTCAATTCCGAAGTCTTACATCCCGGCGCAGGATTCCTCGATTCCCGGGGTGTGGATCCCCGCCCGACATGCGGTGACACGATTGCCGATCCGATACGATCGGCCGCAGTTCATGCATTGGAGCTGGTTG
>CAZTHE010000012.1:17072-35634 GCA_964613495.1 uncultured Acidobacteriota bacterium
AGGTTGATTCTACGGCAGAATCCGGCTGCAGGATAAGGCTTTTCGCGTGCCTCTGTCCCGGTGCAGGTCAGAAGGGAGGTCGTCACCCCACCCGGCCATTTCTGTCGCTTATTCATATTTCACCGAACCCTCCCGGCCCCGCTCTGAAGCCCGTCGCCCTGTCGGCCATTCCCTGAAAACTTCCGCAGGCGACAACTATAAGGAAAGAAGAGCGCCGGGACGATAGGAGAAGAGACAGGATCGTCGATGTCATCAAGGAATAATCGCGGAAGGACGGTTGCGATGCGGAAATTCATGGCTATTGGGGCGGCGGCGGCCGTTTTGGCCGTTTTTATGGCGGGATGTGCCCATTATTCCACCGTGGAATACCCGCCGGCGGTCGAATTGCGGAACATCGAGACGGTGGGAATCCTGCAGTTCGAGGTGCCGGAAGGGGACCCGAAGCTCGGCGAGGAGGCGACCCACAGGTTCATCGCCACCGTGCAGCGGGCGCAGCCCGGGACGCGGGTGCTGGAACTCGGGACGCAGCGGGAAGTCCTGGCCAAAATCGGCGCCCGCGAACTGAACCCAGAGTCCCTGCAGGCCATCGGCAGGCTGCGCGGGGTCGACGCGGTCCTCTCCGGCAGCGTCCTGTTCCGGACTCCGCGGACGGGCCTGAATGTCAGCGGCCTCACGTCGGTCAGCACCAGCGTCAAGGTGGACGCCTCGATGAAAGCCGCCCTGCACGAGACGGGAAAGGGCGCCCTGCTCTGGACGAACGGGGCCTCCGGAACCTGGAACGTCGGGGGCGTCACCGCCTCGCTGCAAGGCGTAGGCGGCGGCATGGCCGACCCGGTCCAAAAGCATGCCGAAATCATGGGCGAATTGGTGCAGCTGACCACACAGGACTTCCGTCCCACCTTCGGCCGCCAGCGCATCGACTAGCCCGCTTGTTCCGCTCTATCCGGAATTCGGAGCCGATGTCACCCGCGCTTGCCTGCCTCGCCTCGTGACGGACCTTCGCAAATAATGCGGGATAAGGGACCGCAGGCGGCTTCAACCTTGCTTTGCCCTCCGCCCGCCGCTAAAATCAAAGTTTTTGCACGAATCCGTCAACGAAACAGGGAGTACCGCATGACCGTCGCCAAGGCAATTCATCAGCAACTCGAACGCTCCTCCTGGATCCGCAAGATGTTCGAAGAGGGGATCCGCCTGAAGGCCGAGCGGGGCGAGGAAAACATCTTCGACTTCACGCTCGGCAACCCGAGCGAGGACCCGCCGGCGGGCGTCGTCGCGGCCCTTATCCGCCTGGCCGAAAAAAATGCGCCGGGATCGCACGGGTATATGCCGAACGCGGGCTACCCGTCGGTGCGGGCGAAGATCGCCGAACAGCTGCGCCGGGATACCGGCGTCGCGTTCACGGCCGAATCGGTGGTGATGACCGTAGGCTGCGCCGGCGCCATGAACACCGCGCTGAAGGCCATCCTGGATCCCGGCGACGAAGTGCTGGTCCTGATGCCGTTTTTCCCAGACTATCAGTTTTATATCGGCAACCACGGCGGCCGGATGGTTCCGGTCGAGACGAAAGAGGACTTCTCGCTGGACGTGGCCGCGGTCGAATCGACAATTACGCCGAAGACGCGCGCGATCCTCCTGAACTCGCCCAACAACCCGACGGGCGCGATCTACTCGGCCGGGCAGCTGCGCGGCCTCGAGGCCGTGCTTCGACGCGCGGACCACACGATCGTCGTGATCAGCGACGAGCCGTACAAGCATTTCGTGTACGACGGCGGAAAGGCGCCCGAGATCGCGTCCCACCTGTCCAACTGCATCATCACCACCTCGTACTCCAAGACGTGGGCGCTGGCCGGGGAGCGCATCGGCTATCTGGCCATCTCCCCGAAGCTGCCCGGGGCCGAGGCGCTGAGCCACGCCTGCACGTTCACCAACCGCGTCCTCGGGTTCATCAACGCCCCGGCGATCTGGCAGCAGGTGATCGAGGAGGCGCCCGAAGTGCTCCCCGACCTGTCGCTGTACCAGGACAAGCGCGACCTGATGTGCGACGCGCTGGCGGCCATGGGCTACGACGTGCACAAGCCCGAAGGCGCCTTTTACGTGTTCCCGAAGACGCCCATCGCGGACGACATCGCGTTCGTGCGCATCCTCCAGGAGGAGGGCGTCCTCGCGGTGCCCGGCAGCGGGTTCGGCCGCCGCGGCTACATTCGCCTCTCCCTGACCGTCCCGCGGGAGACCATCGAAAAGTCCCTGCCCGGCTTCGAGCGGGCGCTGGCGAAGGCAAAATAGGGAAGGGAGCGGGCTATTTCGGGCCGCAGACGGGGCAGGAAGGGTTCCGGGTGATCTTGAACTCGCGGAAGGTCATGTCCTGCCCGCAGAAGCACAGCAGCCTCCCCGCCAGGATTCCCTCCATGCCGAGGATCAGCTTGATCGTCTCGATGCTCTGGATGCAGGCGATGAGTCCCGGGGCGGGGCCCAGGATACCCGGAGGATCGGAAGGCGTTTCGTTCCCGGGACGGGGAAACACGCACTCGAGGCACGGGGTTTTTCCCGGAAGGAAGACCGTGGCCATGCCGTCGATCTGGTGCACCCCGCCGTAGACGTACGGGATTCCCAGTTTCACCGACGCGGCATTCAGGATCCGCCTGGTCTTCATGTTGTCCATGGCGTCGACGACGATCTCGCTGTCCCCGATCAGGGCTTCGCAATTCTCTTCGGTGATCTCCGTGCGGATGGGCACGATCTTCGTGTGCGGGTTGAGGCTCTCGAGTTTGCGCGATCCCGAAACCGTCTTCCATTCGCCGACGTCTTCGGTCCGGTGGATGATCTGGCGGTTCAGGTTGCTAGTGTCCACCCTGTCCCGGTCCACGATCGTCAACCGCCCCACGCCGGCGGCCGTCAGGTAGTAGGACGAAACGGATCCCAGCCCGCCGACTCCGGCCACGAACACCCGGGCCTTCTTGATCTTATGCTGCCCTTCCTCCCCGATTTCGGGAATCATGATCTGCCGGGCGTAGCGAAGCCGTTCCTGTTGCGTGAGTTCCATCGGCGCACCTCGTAACTCCGGGAATGGTAGCGTGTCCCCAATTTCGTGTATAGAGAAATGTTGCCGGCTTTGGCCCCGATTCCTGTAACATGGATGCATCGCCGTTCCAGAAAGGAGGAGCACCATGGAGGAGCGCCATTTGCATGCGTCATCCGACACGGAATTGACCCGCAGGGAATTCGTGGCCACGACCCTGTCCGCGGGATTCGCCCTGACCGCGGGAGCCGCTTCTGCTCAGGCGTCCGCCGCCGCGGACGGGGGAATCGCCTCGAGCGACATCAGGATCCCCGTGTCCGACGGGGAGATCGGCGGGTACAGCGCCCGGCCGGCATCCGGCGGGCCGTTTCCCGTGGTCCTCGTCGTGTGCGAAGTCTTCGGGCTGCAGGAGCACATCAAGGACATCTGCCGCCGCTTCGCCAAAGAGGGGTACCTCGCGATCGGCCCCGACGCGTTTCACCGGTACGGGGATCTGACCCGGATGGAGGATTTCGGGGAAATCTTCAAGATCGTGGGCAAGGTGCCCGACGCGCAGGTCCTGTTGGACCTCGATGCGGCCGTCGCCTGGGCCGCCAAAAACAAAGGCGACGCGAAGAAGCTCGGCATCACGGGGTTCTGCTGGGGAGGCCGGGTGACCTGGCTGTATGCCGCCCATAACCCGGATGTCAAGGCGGGCGCAGCCTGGTACGGACGGCTGGCGGGCGACAAGACGGAGCTGCAGCCGAAGCACCCGATCGACGTCGCGCCCGCGCTCAAGGCCCCCGTTCTCGGCCTCTACGGCGGCAAGGACCAGGGGATTCCGCTCGACACCGTGGAGAAGATGCGCGGGGCTCTGAAAAAGGCCGGGAATCCCTCCGAGATCGTCGTCTACCCCGACGCGCCGCACGGCTTTTTCGCCGACGTCCGCGACAGCTACCGCAAGGAGGCAGCGGAGGACGCCTGGAAGAGGCTGCTGGCCTGGTTTAAAAAATACGGTGCGGCGTAACCGCCGGTGAAGGGCGAGGGAAAAAACGAAAGCGGCGCGCGTTGCTTCCGTTGAGGGATTTTTATGGTGGAGTCCGAGGTCCGAGTGCACTACGACTACAGCCCGATTACCGATGACGACCTGTACCTGTTCAACGAAGGATCGCACTTCCGGATCTACGAAAAGCTGGGGGCGCATCCCGCAACCGTGTCGGGAAACGCGGGCGTGTATTTTGCCGTGTGGGCCCCGAATGCCGAACAGGTGTTCGTCCTGGGAGACTTCGACCAGTGGGACGGGTGGCGCCACGGGCTGCGCCAGCGGGGGCATTCCGGGATCTGGGAGGGCTTTCTGACCGGGGTGCGGAAGGGCTCCCGGTACAAGTTTCGCATCCGGACGAAATATTTCGGGTATGTCGTGGACAAGGCCGACCCGTTCGCCGTCTACGCCGAGGCGCCGCCAAATACGGCCTCGGTGGTCTGGGACCTGGAGTATGACTGGCAGGACGGGGACTGGATGCGGGAGCGGCACGCGCACAACGCCTTTAACGCGCCCATGTCCATCTACGAGGTCCACCCGGGATCCTGGCAGAGAATGCCGGAAGACAATCACCGCTCGCTGACCTATCGGGAGTTGGCTCCCCGGCTGGCGGACCACGTCCGGCGGACGGGTTTCACGCACGTGGAATTCATGCCCGTCATGGAGCACCCCTTCTACGGTTCCTGGGGGTACCAGGTGACCGGGTTTTTCGCCCCCACCAGCCGGTACGGAACGCCCCAGGATTTCATGTATCTGGTCGATTGCCTGCACCAAAACGGCATCGGCGTCATCCTCGACTGGGTGCCTTCGCATTTTCCCAACGACGAGCACGGCCTGACGTTTTTCGACGGGACGCACCTGTTCGAACACGAAGATCCCAGGAAGGGCATTCACCCCGACTGGGACACGTCGATCTTCAACTACGGGCGCAACGAGATCCGCAGCTTCCTGATCAGCAACGGCCTCTACTGGCTCGACCGGTATCACATCGACGGAGTGCGCGTGGACGCCGTCGCGTCCATGCTCTACCTGGATTATTCGCGGGGCGAGGGGGAATGGATCCCCAACCAGCACGGCGGCCGGGAAAACCTCGAGGCCGTCGACTTCATCCGCCGCTTCAACCACGAGGCGTACCGGGCGCACCCCGACATCCAGACGTTCGCGGAAGAGTCCACCGCGTGGCCGATGGCCACCAAGCCCCCGTATGTGGGCGGCCTCGGTTTCGGCTTCAAATGGGACATGGGGTGGATGCACGACACGCTGAAGTACATGAGCCTCGACCCCGTGCACCGCAAATTCCACCACAACGACCTGACCTTCCGGTCGCTCTATACCTTCTCCGAAAACTTCGTGATGCCCCTCTCCCACGACGAGGTGGTGCACGGAAAGAGCTCCCTGCTCGCGAAGATGCCCGGCGACGAGTGGCAGAAGTTCGCCAACCTCCGGCTGCTGTACGGATACATGTACGCGCAGCCGGGCAAGAAGCTGCTGTTCATGGGGGGCGAGATCGGGCAGTGGCGAGAATGGGACCACAACTCGAGCCTCGATTGGAACCTGCTGGACTACGACCGGCACCGGGGACTGCTGCGCTGGGTGGAAGACCTCAACCGCGCCTACCGGAGCGAACCGGCCCTGCACCTGGATGCGGATCCGGCGGGCTTCGAGTGGATCGACGGCGGCGACGCGGACAACAGCGTGATCGCGTTCCTGCGGAAGGGAACGCATCCCGGGGGAGAGATCCTGGCGGTGTGCAATTTTACCCCCGTGCCGCGGCACCGCTACCGTGTCGGGGTGCCCGAAGGGGGATACTGGCGGGAGATCCTCAACAGCGACGCGGCCGAATACGCGGGCAGCGGCCTGGGCAACGCCGGCGGCGCGGAGGCCGACGCGATTCCGTCCCACGCGCGGCCGTGCTCGCTGGAACTGCTGCTTCCGCCGCTGGCCGTCTGCTTTTTCCGGAAGAAGCCCTGAAACATGGAACACTGCATCTGCATCCACGCGCACTTTTACCAGCCGCCGCGCGAGAATCCCTGGCTGGAGGCGATCGAGCGGCAGGTCCCGGCGCACCCATACCACGACTGGAACGGGAGGATCGACGCGGAGTGCTACCGGCCGAACGGAATGGCCCGCATCCTGGACGGCAGCGGCCGCATCGACCGGATCGTGAACAACTACGCCCGCATCAGCTTCAATTTCGGGCCGACGCTGCTGTCCTGGCTCGCCGCGGAGGATCCGGCCGCGTACGCGAAGATTCTGGATGCGGACCGCGAGAGCCGCGATCGGTTCTCCGGGCACGGCTCCGCCATCGCGCAGGCGTACAACCACCCCATCCTGCCCCTGTGCAATTCCCGCGACAAGGAAACGCAGATCCGCTGGGGCTTACGGGATTTCACTCACCGTTTCGGCAGGGCGCCGGAAGCCATGTGGCTCCCGGAGACGGCGGCCGATCTCGAAACGCTCGACCGGATGGCGCGGATGGGCCTCCGCTACGCGATCCTCGCGCCGCACCAGGCGGCGCGGGTGCGGAAAAAATCGGAACGCGCCTGGCACGAGGTCGCGGGGCAGGATATCGACCCCAGCATGCCCTACGAACTCGAGCTGCCGGGCGGCCGCACGATGGCGCTCTTCTTCTACGACGGCCCCATCTCGCGCGCCGTCGGATTCGAAAAGCTGCTCGCCGACGGGGAAGCCTTTGCTCAGCGCCTCATGCGGGCCTTTTCCCCGCAGCGGGTCCGGCCGCAGCTGGTGCATATCGCCACCGACGGGGAGACCTACGGACACCACCATAAATTCGGGGAGATGGCCCTCGCCTATGCGCTTCACGCGATCGAGTCCGGAAAGAAGGCGCGGCTGACGAACTACGGGGAATACCTGGAGCGGCATCCGCCGACGCACGCGGTGGAAATCCGCGAAAACGGGTCCTGGAGCTGCCCGCACGGCACGGGCCGCTGGTCGGAAGACTGCGGCTGCAGCACCGGGGCGCATCCCGGCTGGCGGCAGGAGTGGCGCGCGCCGCTGCGCAGGGCCCTCGACTGGCTGCGCGACACTGCCGCCGGCGTCTATGAAGAGGGCGCGGCCGGGCTGCTCCGCGACCCGTGGGCCGCGCGCGACGGCTACATCGACGTAATGCTCGACCGCTCGCCGGAATCGGCCGAGCTTTTCCTGCGCGCCCACGCGCGCCGCGAACTGGACGCGGCGGAGCGCGTGCGCGCCTTCAAGCTGCAGGAACTGCAGAGACACGCGATGCTGATGTATACGAGCTGCGGCTGGTTCTTCGACGACATCTCCAGGATCGAGACGGTCCAGATCCTGCGGTACGCAGCGCGCTCGATCGAACTGGCGGAAGACCTGTCCGGCGGGAGCGGCATCGAAACCGGTTTCCTGGAGATCCTGCGCGGCGCGAGGAGCAACGAGCCCGAACTCGGCGACGGGCGGGACATCTACGAAAAATTTGTCCGGCCGGCGCGAATCGGGAAGAACCGCGTCGCGGCGCACGTCGCCGTCCGGTCGCTGTTCGAGGAACCGCCGCCGCAGGCGGAGTTCTATTCCTACCGCGTGGACCGGCAGACGCACACGAAGGCGGCGGGAGGCGCGGCCAGGCTGGCGGCCGGACGCTGCACGCTGTTGTCGCGGGTGACGCAGGAGTCCTCGGGGGCCGAGTACGCGGCGCTGCTGTTCGGCGACGGCCGCATCGTCGGCGGGGGAAAGAATTGGGGGGAGGAAGCGGCTTTCGGGGAATTCGCCGCGGATATCACGGGCGTGCTGGAACGCAACGACGCGCCCGCGGCGCAGCGGCGCATCGAGGATTATTTCGGCCGGGGTGCCGTCTCGCTCGAGGATCTATTTCCCGACGAGCGCCAGTTCGTGCTGGAGACGCAGCTCCGGGCGGCTACCGCGGCCCTGGAGTCGTGCGGCGGGGAAGCCTATGCCGCGGCCGCGCCGGCGGCGCGGTCTCTGATGCGGCTGGGGATCGAGCCCCCGGAATCGTTCCGCACCGCGGCGGCCCTCGTCCTGCGTTCGCGGCTGCTGCACACGCTGGAGGCCGGGGCGGCGCAGCCGGAGGCCGTGATGCGGCTGCTTGAGGAAGCCCGTTTGTGGAAGGCCGAACCCGACAGGCGGGAACTCGCGCTGACGCTCCGCCGTTCCATCGAGGCACTGGCGGAGAGGGCGCGCGGCAAGCCCGGCGACATCGCGTCGCTGCGGGAACTTGCCGCGGCGGTGGACCTGGCGTCGGCGCTCTCGCTGGACATCGACTACTACCAGACGCAGAACCTCTTCTGCGAAATGCTCCGGGAGGGGTATCCGTCCGTGGAGCGCGCCGCGGGTTCGGGGGACGAGGGCGCCGCGCAATGGGTCAGGGAATTCCGGGACCTCGGCAGAAAGCTCTCCGTCCGCATGGATTGACCCCGGAATCCGCCTTGTCCCGATTTTCAAAATTGCGTGCAATTCGTGGCCGATCCGGCTAGTGCTTGAACACGATCAGCTTCGTCTCGATCCCCGCGATCCTGTCCAGTGCGTTCCTGAGCTGCCGCGCCCGGGCTTCATTCACGATGTCCAGGATCAGGATGCCGCCCGGGGCGGAATATTCCTTGCCGACCTCGTGCAGGCCGAGGCGCGTCCGGATCACGTCGCCGTATTTCGACAGGGTCGACTGTACCAGCGGCGCCTTCTTCAGACGATCGGTCACATGAACCACAAGCACGACGTGAGAATCCCTCTTTGCAGCCATATTGCTTCCTCCATGAACATTGCCGTTATAGTGCAATTTCGAAACACAAGACTACAGGGTTTCGCGGAGGCTGTCATGCGTTTTTATCGCTTTCCATAGCCCGATGCGCGCGTTTTCGGGTATCATGGCGGTGGTTTAAACGTGTGGTTGATTTTCGAAGGAGCCGGCGCTTCCACGGATCATGCGGAACGGGAAAGCCGGCGAATTCGTGCAACGCGGGGCGATCATCTTCTCCCTGGCGACCTGGAAAGGAACAATCTATGAACAGTCGACGGTTACTGATGGCGGTCCTCCTGAGCGCCGGTCTCCTGACGGCGGTTTCGGCCCATGCTCAGGCCGCGCGCGGGCCGCAGGGCCCGCGGGTGGTGTCTCCCGAAATTCTCCCCGACAAAAGGGTCACCTTCCGCCTGCTGGCTCCCAAGGCGGACGCCGTGGTGCTCAACGGGAACTGGGACAACGGCACGAACATCGCGATGACGAAGGACGAGCAGGGGATCTGGTCCGTGACCGTCGGCCCCCTGGGCGAACAGCTCTGGGGCTATTCGTTCAGCGCGGATGGCGTCAAGGTCATGGATCCCGGAAACGGGGAATACCAGCGCGACGGCAGCCGGTACGATAACCTGCTCATGATCTCGGGCCCGGCGTCGGACCTGTGGGATTTCAAGCCCGACGTCCCGCACGGGACGGTCCAGGCGGTGTGGTATCCCTCGCCCATCCTGAAACAGAAGGAGCGGCGGATGTACGTCTACCTGCCGCCCGATTACCACGCCGGCAACGCCCGGTATCCGGTGCTTTACCTGCTGCACGGCGGCGGCGGGGACGAAGACGCGTGGACCACCATGGGCCGCGCGAACGTCATCCTGGACAACCTGATCGCCCGGGCCAAGGCGAAGCCGATGATCGTCGTCATGCCGAACGGCAACGCGGCGCAGATCGTCTCGCAGGGCTACGCCTATGGCCCTACGCCTCCCCGGCAGTCCGTGACGGCGCCCGCACCGCCTCCGGTTCAGGCCGCGCAGGGGTTGGGCGCCGGCCGCGGTCCCGCCGCGCCTCAGGCCAAGGGAGCCCCGCCGTCCCCGGGAGCGCGCCCGCCGCAGGTGTACGAGGGATCCTACCCGCACAGCCTCGTGCAGGAAATCGTTCCCTTCATCGAAAAACACTATCGCGTGATCGCCGGCCGGGACGGCCGGGCCATCGCCGGCCTTTCGATGGGCGGCGGGCATACCGTGCAGGCGACCAACAACAACCCGGGCGTGTTCGGCTGGATCGGGGTCTGGAGCGCGGGCGGACAGGACACGCCGGAATTTGTCAGTGCGCTGGAAAAACTCAAGGCGGGCGGCGTGCGGCATTACTGGATCGGCACCGGGACGACCGATTTCGCGCTGAAGGGCTCCGAGACGCTATATGCGGCGGCGCAGAAGGCGGGACTGAACGCGACCTACCACACGGCGCCGGGAGCGCACTTCTGGTTCGTCTGGCGCCAGTTCCTGGGCGAGTTCGCCTCGCTACTGTTTCGCTAGCGGAAATCCGGAATCGATTTTTCAAACCACCCGCACCGCCTCGCGACGGACCATCATGAATGCGGGTTAAAAGCGCGGACCCGGCCCTTATCGCCCCACGGGTCGAAGACGGCGAACGAGGAGACCGGGCCCGCCGCCGGTGCGGAGAACCAGGGCCCGGATGCGGCGGAGCTGCCGGTGGCGTAATAGCCCCGCTTGGCGTGCATGAAGTAGTCGCTGCCGGGCTTGCCGTGGCAAACCCGCTACGGAGCAGCCTGCAGACGCTCGAGCGCGTGCGCAGGGAAATATGCGCGCAAGATCTGCGCGTGGGAAGACGGCAGGCATTCGAGCGAGACCCCGTATGTCTTATGGAGGATCTCCATCAGGACGAATCCTGTCAACCTGCGGCTGGAAAATACCGTGTCGATAGCCTCGACCAACGCCTCGGGGGGCTCCTTCCGGTCCTTGGCTTCCTTTGCGTTCCGGTGGCCACCGACGAGGGCCGCCAGGGCCAGTTCTTCCTCCGCCAGAGTGGCCGCGTCGCTGTCCCCTCCTCCGAAACGCTGCCGGAATCCCGGCTCATAGCGCCATAGCGCTTTGGCCATAAAATATGGAATCCATGCCGTATCCGCCAATTTTATAGCAATTTTGTTGTCCTTTTTTTCTATGGAGCCCGACATCGCGAGCGGAGGCGCGAGGTCGCGGTACCGGCTTCCGAACCGTGACGCCATTCGGGTTGCCTCCTCCCACTCATCATCGCCCGGCATGAAGACGCGAAAAACACTGACGTATGCGTCGGACGTCGTGCTGCCGGATAGGTCGGACAGCGCTTTCCGGGCTTCTTTCTTGCCGATGCATTGGCCTGTCGCATTCTTAAACAGGTCGCGATAGCGGTCCCGTTCCTTTTTCCGGAATTTCGCCCCGTCTTCCGGGGTGCCGGTCCCGATTTCATACGTCAGCTTGGACTGTTCCGCGGCTTTCAGGATTATGCCGGGCAGGGCCCGGACGTCTATCGAGGGGCTTTGTTTCGTGCCGCCGGTCTCTTTTCCCGCGCCGACCGGGGCGCGATACCCCGACTTTTCCGCCCAACCGGCAAAAGCGTCCATCCGCGGCTTGTTGTCGCCGATCCAGGCTTCGGCCTTCGGCCCGAGTTTGGCGCGGTTGGCGAACCAGACGTACTCCTCCAGGTAACCCGCCCCATTTGCCGCGGCCGCCATATCGTAGGCGGGATCGGCGAGGTCGGCGTTTTTACCCTTTTCTTCCGCCCAGGCCTCGAGCGCGCTTTTCATCACATCCAGTTCCTCCTCGAAGCTGGGAGAGTAACCCTTGGCGTCGGGAAAGGTCTTTCGATGCTTTTCCCCGCGCCAGAGGGCTCGCTGGAGCCCTTCAAGCATGCCGACCCGTGCGAGCGCTTCGGAAGCGGGATCCTTTTGCTCCGAGACCCGGAGGTCCAGGTTCACGGTCTTCAGTTCTTTCAGCCGCTGCTCGACCATCGGGAGCCGGCGGTCATTCTTGCCCCTCCGGACGAATTCCGTGAGGTAGCGCTCCTCCTCGTATGCCTCGTCCTTCGTTCTGGCCACGCGCGACAGCTGAAAAAACGGCGAAGGATGTTCCGGATCGATCCTGTGCGCTTCCATGAACTCGGCGTGGGCCTGTTCCGCATCTCCTTTCCGGAGCAGCGCGATTCCCAGGTTGAGACGGCCGGTGAAGCTGCCGGGTTTCAGCCCGATGATTTTGCGGTAGGAGGCGATCGCATCCTCGGTGAATCCCAGATCGTCCAGAATGTTCGCCTTCATGACGTGCGCCTCTTCGGATTTGGGGTCCAACACGAGGGACCGCAACAAGGCGTCGAGCGCCTTTTGATTTTCTCCGGCGGCATAGTTGCTGAATCCGATCTCGTAGTATGCGATCGCCGAAACGGGATTCTTCTTGAGGGCCTTTTCATAAAGCTCAATGGCCTTGCCGTATTCACCCTTGTCGTGCTCGCGGATACCTTCCTGCACGAGTTTCCTGCATGCCGCTTCGTCCTCTTCGGATAGCTGCCCCGTTGCGTCGATGACCGCTTCCATTTCGGCCGCAATACGTTCTTCCATTTCTGCAAAAGGTTCGTCCGCGGCAACAGCCGGCGCGCAGCACAGCAGGATGGCCGTCACGGCGCACAGCACGTTCCGAATTTTTGTCATCGGTCCTCTCCTCTCAAAACGCGCAGTCCTTCCCGGAGCGCGGCGTCCGACTTCAGCTGTCGATCCATATCGAAAAGGTATGTGGAAGTCATGGCATCGAGCGCTTCTCGCTCGTGCTCGGGAACCTTCACGCGGATGTCGGGGGCGATTCCCTTGCCGTCCCAGCTGATATCCGTCCCCGGATAGTAGTACCGAGTGTGGACCAGGCAGAGCTGGCCTTCCGGGCCGACTGCCTGGCACCGCTGCCCCACGGCTTTGCCGAAAGTATCCTCCCCGATAATCCATCCTCGTTTATGGACGGAAACGGCCGCGGCAAAGACCTCCGACATGGAGGCCGAGCGCTTGTCTACCAGAAGGACGAGCGGCGTATCGTAATACTCCAGCGAGGCGTCCTCCGACCGAATCGCGCCGTGCGGCAGCTCCCTGTAGGTCACGATGGGCTGCCCCGGTTTGAAGAAACAATCCGTAACGCCCATATTCGCCACGCCCCCCGGATTTCCGCGCAGATCCAGGATCAGCCCCTTCGGCGGAGACGACTTCAAGCTGCGGAACATCCGCCGCAACTCGATCAGGCTGTCCCGCGAAAAGCTCGTAAGCCGCACATAAACAAACTCCTCCACGCGCGTCCAGGACAGTGTCTGATGCCGGAAAGGCAAGGCTTCCGCCGTGGCCGTCCGTTCTGTCCCGTCAGCCAGGAAAGAGATGCGGAAGACGAATTTTTCCGGCCGGAGCCATTTCAGAAAGGCATGGTCGCTGTCGCCCGAGAGCGCCTGCCCGTCGACCGCCGTCAGCTCCGAGCCCGGGACGAGGCCCGCCCGCTGTAATACCGGGTCGAACACTTCCTTTGCCACGAGGCGCGATCCGGAGATTTCCGGAACCAGTCCCGGTCCGAAGGATTTTCCGAATCTGCTTGCGTCGAACGCCGACATCTGGTCGGCGTAGACATAATGGTTGAAGGGAGAGTCGAGAACGTCCAGGCAGGATTCCATCCAAAGGTACCAGAGGTAGGATTCGGCGGTTTTCGAATCCCGCCCCATGGCGCGCGCGGTCTCCCGGATGAATCTCTCTGCTGTTGCGGCAGGATTTTTGCCCAGGGTGAAGCGGCGATGGCCTCCGGGAACCGTCCACACCAGTTGATCCGCGTTCAAAGATATCCCGGTGCGCACAATTCTCAAAAGATCTTCCGGCAGGCTCCAATTGCCTTCCGCGGTTTCCGGCAATTCCCCGAGACGCTTTTGGATCGAACCGTGCCGTGCAACGACTTTGCCGGCTATCTCGGCGGTTTCCAGTTTCCGGTCCAGGTATCGCTCCAGGGCTTCGACCACCTTGCGGAACTGCCGTGCCTCTTTTCCTTTTCTCGACAGGATAGGGATCGGCTTTTGCGAAGCTTCCAGAATCCAATAATCGAGTCTGCGGGGTGCATCCGTTGCGGGGGAAACCGGATGCTGCACTGCGTCCTGAGCCGCCAGGGAAACCGGATTCCAGATTCCTGCGAGCAGGAACAGGACCACGATGGCGGCTGAAAAAAAATTTCCCACTTTTCCTCTCGAAACCGCCTGCTAGGGGCTGGCCGACCGGTGGGCAGCCCAAAATGGATGCGATCCCCCTCTCACTCCAATGCCCCGGAGCCTCCGGAAATTGCGTTTAGGACATTGTAATGCCTCATGCCCTGGTATGGGTACCGATTTTATGGATTTTGCACAACCAGAGCGGCGGGTGCGGAGAACCAGGGCCCGGATGCGGCGGAGCTGCCGGTGGCGTAATAGCCCCGCTTGGCGTGCATGAAGTAGTCGCTGCCGGGCTTGCCGTGGCGGTCCGTCAGGCGCACGGTGATGGCGTGGAACGCGCCTCCCTGGGCCGTTCCCGAAGGATAGTAGCCGATCGAGTACCGCATCCGCAGGCGGGAAATGACCGATCCGAGGGCGGAGTCGAGCGACGAGACGCGGCCCACGTTGATGATTTCCCCTCCGGTTTCCCGCGTGATCTTGCCGACCGGGTCGGACCCCAGGATCAGCGTCGGAAGCTGCATCCCGAACTGCCCGCGGGTGCCCGACGTCTTGAGGCTGTAGACGACGGTCTCGGTTTCCATCGCCGTCCGGATGGTCGCCGACTCGCTGGCCGTGGGATCCACCGTCTGGTCGTTGTCCGAAATCAGGATGATGGAGTGGCGGCGGTCGGGCGCGACGCGCGCAAGATAGGTGACGGCCTCGTGCAGTGCGTCGGTGATGTTGGTGCCTCCCCCGGCGCGGATCCGGTCGATCGCGCCGGCGATCCTCCGGCGGTCGGTGGTCAGGTCTTCAAGACGGTCGGCCGAATCGGCGAAGGAGAACAGGCACACCTCGTCCTTCTCTTTCAGCTGGTCGAGCGCCCGGGCGGCAATCCGGCGCAGCTCGGCGATGAAGGGCGAGACACTGCCGCTCCGGTCGATGACCAGCGCGACCGCCAGGGGCAGCTCGTCTTTGGAAAAAGCCTGGATTTCCTGGAGCACCCCGTCTTCGTATACCCTGAAATCGTCCACCGTCAGGTCGTCTATCAGGCGGCCCGACCGGTCGCGGACGACGGCGTCCACCTGCACCATGCGGACGCGCACCCGGATCGTCGCGGCCGCGGAGCCCGCGTACGGAGGTTCGACGCCGGGCGGTGCGGGCGGGGCAACCGGCGCCGCTTCCGCGGTTTCGGGAGCCGACGCCGCTTCCGGGATATCGGGAACGGCATCCGCTTCCGCGGCCTCGGCCGGTCCGGAAGGTTCCGTTTCGCCGGATTCCCGCTCGCGGCCGGGCCGCTTCAAAACGGGGCGCTCCCGGGTGCGCCCGGATTCGGGTGTCGCCTCCGCGACCCGGGTTTCGGACGCGGCTGCGGCGGCGGGCTGCGGCGCGTTCCGGGCCTGCAGCGCTTTCAGGGGGACCTCCACCGGCCCGTCGAATTGAGCCTCGAACATGGTGCTGCGGGGAAGGTCGAGGTCCGGGCCGCGGCGCAGCATCATGCCGATGGCCGAAATGGCCGCTCCGGCCGCGGCCCCGTATACGGCTCCGCGCGCCCCGCCGGTCAGCACGCCGATGATGGCGCCCTGCGCGCTCGCGCCCGCGACATCCTTGGCGTCTCCTCCGGCCCCGGCCTCGCCCTTCAATTCGGGGTCGTCCCCCTCCTTCGAATCCACCGGATCGAATCCCATCCGGGTGATGGTGGCCTTGATCGGCAGCTCCGTCCCGTCGGGCAGCCGCACGTCGTTGAACTGCAGCCGGATTTCGGACCGCCCGGAAATGCGGCCGGCGCGCTTGGATTTGGTGACTGTCGCACGAACCAGGCTTTTGTCGGGAATGAGGACCTCGTTGTCGGCAACGACGTCGGCCGCCAGCGTGAATTCGATGCGGTCGCCCTTGCGCGTGGTGCGGGTATGCATCGGGGTCTCGAGCTGCATGATGAATTTGTGGCCGGAAGGGATGGTCGCGGATGTGGGCGCGGGCGCGGCGGTTTCCGCCGGGACGGATTCCGCCGGGGCGTCCCCGGTCTGGGCGGCGGCGGGCAGGATGGCCCACGCGGAGGCAAACAAAGCGAATGCGGCCGTGGCCAGCGCTTTCGAGGCGGTTGCGTGTCTCACTGTGTCTCCCTCACCCCCAAAATATACCATTCGGTTCCTGTTCCTGCGCTAGATTGGATGATGCGGGAGGCGAAGAAGTTTCATCCGCCGCGCCGGGAAAATGCCGCACGGGAGCGGTGCGGCCGGAAGGCCGTGCGGATAGATGCTTTATCTTTATCGCGCAAGACACATATGCGGTACACCGGGGAGGCGGTGGAGAGGCCGAGCCTGGACCTCGCGTCGACGACATTCTACGATCCTGCGGCGCTGAAGGCGTGGTTCCCGTCCTGCGGATTGGACTGCCTTTGGGAAGAGCGCTCCGGCCCACTCGCGGTCTTCCTCCTCAAGCGTTCCGGCCGATAGGCGGCAATCTCCGGTGCGCGCCGTGCATTCACAGCGATGGAACGCCGCCCCGTCCCGCGCAACCGGATGCCCGGCTTTACAGAATCACCGATCTTCGTTTTATGATAGTGTGTGCAATCACGGATCCGGGCCGAATGAGTCCGGGCAGCCGGGATCCTGTGATCATCGGGCATGGGCGCCGGCGAATCCCGGCCTGCATTTTGTTCCGGCCCTGCCAATTTTTCGGGGAAGAAAATAGCGGATGAAAACCGCACTGCGGATATTGCTTGCATCGACGCTGCTGTCACTGGAAGTCCCCGCCTGGGCGGGCACGCCCACGATTTTCGTCGCCGGAGACTCGACGGCGAGCAACGGGGGCGAAAACGGCTGGGGCAGCCACCTGCAAAAATTCTTCGATCCCCTCCGCCTGACGGTGATCGACCGGGCGCGCGGGGGGCGCAGCAGCCGCACCTTCGTCACCGAAGGGCTCTGGGACGGCATCGTCGCGGACCTCGAGGCCGGCGACACGGTATTGATCCAGTTCGGCCACAACGACGGGGGACCCGTCAACGACGACCACCGGGCCCGCGGCTCCCTCCGCAGTCTCGGCGATGAGACCGAAGAGATCGACAATCGGGTCACGGGAAAGCGCGAAATCGTCCACACGTTCGGCTGGTATCTGCGCAAGATGATCCGGGAAACGCGGGAGAAGGGAGCCACGCCCGTCATTCTCAGCCCCACCGCCCGGAATATCTGGACCGATGGGAAAATCGAACGATCGGGCATTTTCTGTGACCTGGCGCGCCAGGCCGCCGAACAGGCCGGAGCCGACTTCATCCCCGTGCGCGAAATGACGGCCGATCAGTATGAAATCCTCAGCCCGGTTCGGGTGCGCGGCCTCTTCCCCCTGGACCATACCCACACCGGACCGGACGGCGCCTATCTCAACGCCGCCATCGTGGTGTCCGGACTCAAGAGTCTGAAGTCCGGCCCGCTCGCGCAATACTTCAACGAGGAGGGCCGGAGAGTCGCGTCCTATGCGCCGCACTCGGTCCTCGAGCCGGTGGAAAAATGGATGACGGCCCCCTGGATGCCGGGCGCCCTGCCCGAGCCGGATCCCGGCCTCCCGACGCTTTATGTGATCGGGGATTCCACGGTGCGCACGGGGAGCCGGGGCGACGGGTCGGGCGGGCAGTGGGGTTGGGGCGCGCCCCTTGCCGATTTTTTCGACCGCGGCCGGATCAACGTCGAAAACAGGGCGATGGGCGGAACGAGTTCCCGCACCTACCGCAGCCTGGGCCTCTGGGACGATGTGTTCCGGAAAATCAAGCCGGGCGATTTCGTGATCCTGCAGTTCGGCCACAACGACGACGGCCCGGTCAACGACACATTGCGGGCCCGCGGCACCCTGCGCGGCAACGGCGATGAAGCCGAGGAAATCGACAACCTGCTGACCGGCAAGCACGAGGCTGTCCGTTCCTATGGCTGGTATCTGAGGCAGTTCATCGCCGAAACCCGCGGCAAGGGGGCCACGGCCCTCGTCTGTTCCCCCATCCCGCGCAACAACTTCGACGGCGAGGGACGGCTGCCGCGCAACCGCGGGGACTGGGGACTCTGGGCCGCAAAAGCCGCGCAGGAAGCCGGGGGGCACTTCATCGATCTCAACGAACGCATCGCCTCGGCCTTCGAGGAACTCGGTCCGGACCGGGTCGGCGCTCTGTATTACGCCCCGGGCGACCGTACGCATACGTCGGCCGCGGGCGCCGTGTTCAATGCCCGGCGCGTGGTCGAGGGCATCCGCGACCTGGAAAACTGCGGCCTGGCGCGGTATCTCAAGGCCGCCCCCGCGCCGTATTAGCCGCGTCCGCAACACGGTTGCGCGCCGCTCTGATCCGGGTGAATGCCCCATCCCCAAAAATCCGAACCCTTTTCGGCATCCCGTTCTTTGGAGGTGAATTTATACACTAATTGACTTTCAGACTCCCTGGTAGAGTTTGACTATGAGCATATTACTTGGCGGCGATTTTTTGCTCACTTTTAGTTTTCCAAATACTGATTTAAAGCCATCCTTTGTTACCTTGAACACATAAATGCCTTCGCGCACAGATCGCAAGCGAAATTCACCGCTTTCCTTCGTTGAAACGCCTCGCACTCGGTCGTCTGGATCCTCTTTTCGCAGCTCAAAAATTGCATTT
>CAZTHE010000012.1:35671-56484 GCA_964613495.1 uncultured Acidobacteriota bacterium
GAAGCCTCAACTATTCGTCCGCGCACTGAACGCACTTCGGGAATTCCCTCGTATTCAATCATGATATGTTCGGTGGGAGATATCGTAAAGCCTTTCAATTGCCTATATTCATCTCCGAACCGCTGAAATGAAAAGAAGCTCATCAGCAAAAGGAACAAAATACCTGAGCCCTTAGGGATCCAAAGCATCCGTTATCGCTCCTTTGTTGTCATTTCGGATCTCGAATTAGTTGTAGTTTATCTCCGGCCCTTCCACTTAACTGAAGATTGGACCCGGGTGCGGGACGCTGCACTATTGAACGGGAGGTGAAGTCCATCATACGCGTAGGGAGCAAATCATAGGTTCATGCCGGGCACCACGCGGCGGCGCCCTACGTTGCCGACCGTTTCCTAAAGCTTTCTCCGAGATTCCCGCTTTCCATCGTTGGCTAATCTCATTTGTAACATTGGTCAATAAATCCCATCTGATGATGCTAAAAACAGGCATAGCGCCCATATTTCCAACAATAGGATCATTCCTCTCGTTTCGCGGTATTGGGATATTGATGCTGCACTGTTATGGGGCCGACAATGCCTTGTTCGGAGAAGGCAAATGACTGCATTCGACAAACCGGGACGTTTGATATTGATCTTGTCCAATAATATCATCTGCTTGGCGTTTTGCGTGAGCTTGCTCTGGAAGTTGCTCGTAAGAAATTGTGGTTCCATCATTGCGAGTCTTTTGGGGATCAAGCATATGGTAATCAGGGTCGGCAGCAGCTCTCTTGGCGTGTGCCCGTCTCTGTTGCATAAGCGGTGAGCTGTCGATCTCGATGCGGACCGCCCGTCAGACGGCTTCCTGCGGCTGGTAAAACAGAACCAACAGTTGGCTTGCCTTCAGCGCCAGGCCGGCAAACGTGCGTCCGTCATTGTCCCCAAACTCGACTTCGAACACACCCGGGCCCAAGCGTTCCACGACGGTTCCCACCTGTCCGCGCGGGAGTTTCCTGGACGGCAGGTCTTCCGTCAATGCCAAAGCATCCAGAAGCTTGATTGCCTGGTTCATGCCCTCACGCAGCGGCTTTCCGTATCCGCAATTCGGCCTTGTACCCCGTAGCAGAAAGTACCCTAATCAAAAGATCTGTTGAGATCCCTTGCGTGTTGCCATTGGCTATAGCCGTTACCCGGGTCCGTGAGGTCGCGGCTCTTTTGGCGATTTCCGCATGGGTAAACCTGCCATTCTGGATGATTTTTGCCAAAGCGCTGGTAAGCTCCGAACGGAACTCCATTTCACCCGTCTCGGCTGCCGACAGACCCAACGCTCTTCCCAGTTCTTCGGCAGTCCTGGTACGGATCGCCTTTTCAGGATTTACCTGCTTCATTCAAAACCTCCTGCAATCTTTGACGCGCAAGATCGATTTCACGGGATGGCGTCCTCGGTGACTTCTTGTGATACGCATGAAAAACAACGATCGCATCCGCCTTACGCACATAATAAAAAACGCGAACGGTTGTACCTTCTCCTCTTATGCGCAATTCGTGAACACCGGGCGCTACCGTCGGCATCGGCCGGCTCAGAGGCATCCCGAGATTGACCCTTTTTGAAGGTCCCTCAGTGCCTCTCCGATCCGGCGACGGATCGACGTCGCCTGTAATCGAATAAACTCCAGCGCTCTCCCATGAAAATCGATCGGCTTCACAATCTCATTATGTCCCGAATCCGGGACATGGACAAGCAGATAATCGTCAATTTGGCGTGGCCCGGGCCGCGGGCTTGTGGTAAATCTAGGTGGAATTCAACTCAAGGAGCGGCATCATGAAAGCAGAAGACTTCAGGCGGATCATCTCGCAGGCCATTGACGGCGAAATCGAGGCGTATGCCTACTACCGGACGGTCTCGGAAAAGGTGCAGGACGCGGCATTGAAGAGGATCTTCGCCGAGCTTGCCGGCGACGAGGCGGGTCACCGCGAATTCCTGCAGGGCATCCTCGTGAAGGGCCCGGGCTCGCTGCACGTGCAGGAATCCCGGGACTACAAGGTGGCCGACACCGTCCAGACGCCGCCGCTCACCATCGACCTGAAGCCCATCGACGGCATCACGCTGGCCATCCGCAAGGAACTCGACGCCATGCAGATGTACACCCAGCTGTCCAACGTCGCCGGCGACCCGGAGGAAAAGAAGACGTTCCTGGAGCTGGCCATGATGGAGCGGGGCCACAAGGCGCGGCTCGAGGACATCTACACCACCATGGCCTTTCCCGAAGTGTGGTAAAAAAAATTCCGGATTCCAGATCAGGCAGTGAGCTGGTCTGGAATCCGGAATCTGGAATCCGGAATCAATCCCGTCTCAGGGATTGCACATCCGGGCCTTGATCTTGCTGTACTCCTCCTGGACGTACTTCTCGGCCCAGTCCTGGTCCGCGATCTTCTCCACCGCCACCGCGCAGAATTTGTATTCCGGCGTCTTCGATATCGGGTCGAGATGGTGGATCGTCAGTTCGTTGCACGCGCCGACCCACCACTGGTAGGTCATGTATACCGCGCCCTTGTTGACGCGGTCGGTCACCGAGGCCCGCGCGACCACCTTGCCGCGGCGCGACGATATCCACGCCAGGTCCTGGTCCTCGAGGCCGAGCGGATCGGCGTCCTCCGGGTGGATCTGCACGTACCCCGGCTCGTCCGCCAGCACCTGCAGCGCCGCGCAGTTGCCCGTCATCGTGCGCGCCGAATAATGCCCGACTTCGCGCACCGTCGACAGGATGAGCGGGTACCGGCCGTCGGGCTGCTCCAGCGGCGGCCGCCACTCGGTCGCAAACAGCTGTCCCTTGCCGCTCGGGGTGTTGAAACGGTTCTCCCTGTAAAGATACGGCGTGCCCGGGTGGGTCTCCGTCGGGCAGGGCCACTGGAGAGTGCCCAGCTCCTCGAGCCGCTCATACGTCACGCCGGCGAATGCCGGGCACAGCGCGCGCATCTCCTCCCAGATTTCCCGGGTGTCGGCGTACTTCATGGGGTATCCCATCGCCGTCGCCATCATCGAGATGATCTCCCAGTCGGGCTTGACGTCCCCCTTGGGCTCGATCGCCTTGTGGAAGCGCTGGAAGCCGCGATCGGCGGTGGAATAGGTCCCTTCGTGTTCGCCCCACGATGTGGCCGGGAAGATCACGTCGGCGTGCAGCGCCGTCTTGTTCATGAAGATGTCCTGCACGATCACGAACTCGAGGTTCTGCAGCGCCTCGCGGACGCCGGCGGCGTCCGGGTCGCTCTGCACCAGGTCTTCGCCGAAGATGTAGTACGCTTTCAGCTTGCCCTCTTTCACCAGGTGGGGCACATCCGTGAGCATGGCGCCGACCTTGGACGGCAGCTCCGCGACGCCCCACGCCCTGGCGAACTTGGCGCGGATGTCCGGGTTGGTGACCGGCTGATAGCCGGGGAAGACGTTGGGCAGGGCGCCGTGATCGCAGGCCCCCTGGACGTTGTTCTGGCCGCGCACCGGACCGATGCCGACGGCGGGACGCCCGAAATTGCCCGTCAGGAGCGCCAGGCCGGACAGGCCCTTCACCACGTCGACCGCCTGCCCGTAATGCGTGACGCCCATGCCGTACAGGATGAACGCGCTCGGGGCGGCGGCGTATACGCGCATGGCCTCCCGGATCGTCTCCGCCGGGACGCCGGTGATGGTTTCGGCGTACTCCGGCGTGTATTTGGACACGATTTCGCGGTACTGCTCGAAGCCGTCCGTGTATTTCGCGACGTAGTCCCTGTTGTACAGCCCCTCTTCGATCAGGACGTGCCCGAATGCGTTGACTAGGGCCATGTTGGACCCGTTGCGGAGCTGCAGCCAGACGTCGGCGATGCGCGCCGATTCCGTCAGGCGGGGATCGACGACGACGATCTTGGCGCCCTTCTGCTTCGCGTTGACGATGCGGCGCGCCACGATCGGGTGTGAATCCGCCGCGTTGTACCCGAAGATGAAGACGCACTTCGTCTCCTCGATCTCCGGGATGGAGTTGCTCATCGCGCCGTTGCCCAGTGTCGCGGCCAGACCGGCCACGGACGGGGCATGTCAAACACGCGCACAGTGGTCGACGTTGTTCGTGCCGACCACCGCGCGGGCGAATTTCTGCATCACGTAGTTCGCTTCGTTCCCCGGCCCCCGGGCGGATCCGGTCAGCATGATCGAGTCCGGACCGTACTTGTGCCTGATTTCCTGGAGCTTTCCCGCCGCGAAGTCGATCGCCTCGAACCAGGAGACCTCTTCGAACTTGTCGCCGCGGCTGCGCCGGATCATGGGCCGGGTCAGGCGCGGCGTCAGACGCTTCGTGTCGTTCAGGAAATCCCAGCCATAGTACCCTTTCAGGCAGAGTTCGCCTTCGTTGGTCCGGCCCTGCGCCGGTTCCGCGCCGAGAATCGCGCCGTCCTCAACCAGCAGGTTGAGCATGCAGCCGGCGCCGCAATAGGGGCAAACGGTCGATATCTTTTCCATCATCACGTCCTTTAATCACTAACAACTAATAACTGCTTCTTACGCCTGTGCCAACGCCGCCTGCTCGCGCTTCCTGCGCAGCTTGTCGGTGAGCACCTTGGCATCGATCGTGTAAATCGCCTTGGTCGGGCACACCTCGAGGCAGGCGGGGCCGTTGGGAAGATGAATGCACAAATCGCACTTGAACGCTTCAACGGCGAGCGTCCCGTCGGGCAGCCGCCGGTTCGTCTGGACCGTGGTCTCGCGCGCGACGATTTCCATCGCGCCGTACGGGCAGGCCATCACGCAGCTCTTGCAGCCGATGCACCGGGTCTGGATGACCTGGACGGAATCGTGGCTGTGGACGAGGGCGCCTGTCGGGCAAACCTTGACGCACGGCGCATCCTCGCACTGCCGGCACTGGACGGGGGTGCTGACCTTCGAGGTCTTGACGAGTTTGAGGCGCGGGATGAAGTGCGCCGGGGCCAGTTTCGACAAGGCGTCCTTGTCGGAATGGGCCAGGACGCAGGCCACCTCGCACGTCCGGCAGCCGATGCATTTCCCCGGGTCCGCTATCACCAGTTTGTTCATGAGTTCCCCCGCTCCATATTGAAAACATCCCCACCGACCATCGGGATCGGTATCGCTATCGGAATCGATAGGGCCGCATTCGCACTCGCTCCTTCGGAATCATCCCGAAAGCAGCTCTTCCAGCAGTTCCGCGAGCGCGCTCACAGAATCGGCGACCTCGGCGCTCATCGGCGTGCCGAAGCCGGTCTGCGCGGGCTGAATCCCCAGCGCGAAAATGTCCGCGCCGCCGCTCGCCCGCAGATACGAAAAGAACACGCGGAGCGGCATCCGGTGCGTCGAGACGCCGCAGTCCGCGAGGTCCTCCGCTTCCAGGATGGCCGCGTCGCCCGGCGCCGCGCCGAAATCCGCCGCATCGATCACGGCGATGGTGTCCGCCTTCGCGGCCAGGATCCGGCCCGTATAGCTCTCCGGGACCTCCCCGGCGTCCAGCAGCGCAGCTCGAACCTTCCCTTCGAGCAGGCCGATCAGCGCCGGGCCGGCGCCGTCGTCGCCGCGAAGGGTGTTGCCGACGCCGATCAGGAGCACGGCCCCTTTCAACCGGCGGCTCAATTCGGTCCGCAAATCCGTTTCGCCCATGCGCGGCCCGCTGTCTATTTCGTTGCCATCTCCGCCACTTTCCCGGCTGCCGCATTCGCGGCCGCGCCGGCGATTGCGTCTTCCGGCTGCCGGTAGTTGTACGGCTGCGCCTTTCCTTTGACCAGACCCATCGCGACCGCGGCTCCCCAGAGGATGGCTTCGGGCCTGGGAGGGCAGCCCGGGATGTAGAAATCGACCGGGATGGCCTTGTCGCACCCGCCGAGCACGTGGTACGAGTCATACCAGATGCCGCCGCCGACCGCGCAGGACCCGCAGGCGATCACCACCTTGGGATTGGGCACCGAGTCGTACAGCAGCTTCAGGCGCGGCTCGGCGTTGCGCGTCACCGGCCCGGAGACCAGCAGCACGTCGGCGTGCCGCGGCGAGCCGACGAGCTTCAATCCGAAGCGTTCGGCGTCGTAGTACGGCGTGAAGGCGTTGATCTCCTCAATGTCGCAGCCGTTGCACCCGCCGGCGTTCGCGTGATACACCCACAGGGAGCGCTTGAAGTATTTTTCCAGAAGAATCCGGTAGAGCGACATCGGCTTACCCTCCCCCCATCTGTTGCAGCAGCGCCCGGACGGACGCATCGATCCAGCGGTTCATCGGTCCCGCGTTCAGGCCGGTGGCGAGGACCAGCAGCGTCATCAGCCCGATTACGGCCGCCATCGCCGCCGGGCAGCGCGGCGCCGCATGTTCCTGCGCCGCCTCCGGGGCGGACGCGTGGCCGTGCTGCATGAAAATCCACGCGCCGGCCCGGACCAGGACGGCGAGCGTCAGCAGGCCCGTGAACAGCGCGATGCCGAGCGGCCACCACAGGTGCGCCTCGCCGGCCGCCACATAAATCGCGAATTTGCTCCAGAACCCGTTCAGCGGCGGCATGCCGGCGATCCCCAGGGCCCCGACGAAGAAGCAGACCGCCAGCCAGCGGCTGTGCTTCCGGGTGCCCAGCCGCCGCATGTCCGTGGTGCCGAAGGAATACAGCAGGACGCCGCTGCACAGGAAGAGCATGCCCTTGTTGAGGGCGTGGTTGAGCAGGTGGTACACGGCCCCGTACAGGCCCAGGAACGAACCGATGCCGAGCCCGAAGATGATGTAGCCCATCTGGCTGACGCTGCTGTAGGCCAGCATCCGCTTGAGGTCCGTCTGCTGATAGGCCACCAGAATCCCGACCAGCATGGTGACGCAGCCCAGCACGATGGCGAATGTCCCCAGCGCGCCGTGCCCGGGGAAGAAAACCGTGGCCATGCGCGCGATCGCGTAAACCGCCACCTTGATGGTGACCCCCGACAGCAGGGCGCTGACCGGGCTCGGCGACTGCGAATGCGCGTCCGGAAGCCAGGCGTGGAACGGGACGAAGCCGGCTTTCGAGCCGAAGCCGATGATGATGAACACCCCGGCCATCAGGACGACGAGGGGCGGCAGCTGCCCCGCGATCCCGACGATTTCGCTGATCAGCATGGCGTTGGCGCCGCCGAGCAGCGGCACGGCGGCCGCGTAGATTATGACGCAGCCCAGGAGGCCGATCGTGATGCCGACGGAGCACAGCAGCAGGTACTTGTATCCCGCCTCCAGGGATTCGGGCTTCCAGTAGAAGGTGACCAGCAGGGCGGAGGCCAGCGTCGTCGCCTCGACCAGCACGTACATCATGATGATGTTGTTGTTGATCGTGACCGCCGTCATGGTGCTGAGGAAGACCATGCTCCATACGAAGTACAGCGGCAATCGCGCCGCCGCGATCTTTCCGGCCGCCGCCTCGTGACGCAGGTACGGGTAGGCGAAAACGGTCGTGACCCATCCCACGAAGGCGACGATCAGGGCCACGTAGCCCGAAAAGGCGTCCGCGCGCAGCTGGTGGCCGAGCGCGACCAGGGGGGCGCCGTCGCCGAGCCGGACTACCAGGAGGATGGCGGCCGCGAACGTCGCGGTCGACCCCAGCAGCGAGGCTTTTCCGGCCGCGGCCGGGAATCTTCTCCCGAGGGCATACTCCGCAAGGGCCGCGATCGCGGGCAGCGTGAAGATCCAGATTAGTAGCGTCGAGTGTGTCACCTTAGGAGTCTCCCATCAGCCCCGCAATTGCGCTATGTTGGACGTGTCCAGAGAACCGGCCGACCGGTAAATGCCGGTGACGATATACAGCAGCATCAGCACCGAAACCACCACGTCCGTGACTACCCCGATCAGGGCCGTTTCCGGGATGGACGGCGCCAGGCTGATCAGGCTCATGTGAACGCCGTTTTCGAGCAGGCACAGGCCGATGACGATCTTGAAGGCGTCCCGGCGGGTCAGCAGCGCGTAGAAGCCCAGGATCAGCACGGCGGCCGCCACCGCGGAATTCATCCGGAAAGGCTCCCCGGCCAGGCTCGGGAGCAGCACCAGATCGGCGTGGTGCTGGAACGCCCACGCGAACGCCAGCAGCGCCGCGGCGATCCCCAGCACCTGCGAAGGCAGGATGGAGAGCAGCGGCGGCGTTTCTTTGGAGTGCACGCGGAGCACGTAGCGGCGCAGCAGCCACGGGACCGCGATCCCCTTGCTGACCAGGGCCGTCGCGCTCCAGTAGTACAGCGCCGGGTTGCTCAGCGAATAGGCGTACAGCGCGAAGACCAGCGCAATCAGCACCGACTGCACCTGGTACGTGTGCACGGCTTCCGGCAGGGAACGCCATTCCACCGCCAGCAGCGAGGTCACAATCATGAGCAGGCTGATATACATGATCGCGTAACTAATCATGCTTGACGCTCCTGTCTATGGCGGTCCCGGTCTTCTCCACGCGGCAGGCCGGGCACAGGTGGAACCACTCCGGGGTCTCCAGCTTGACCTTCATCCAGGGCGGCGAGAACTCGTCGGTCAGCTTGGCCAGCATGCGCCGCGTCATGAACGGGGTGCCGCAGCCCTTGCACGGCGCCAGATCCAGGTCGACCGCGACCGCGAGGTCCTTGCGGTCGGCGGTGGCGTCCTCGAAATCCTCCGTCAACTGCGCGCTCCCGGTCGGGCAGATTTCCTGGCAGCGCGCGCAATAGGTGCAGCGCGAATAGTCCATGGAGACCCGCCGGACCGCGCCCCGGTCGGTGATCTTGATCAGGCGCGGCGGGCAGACCTCGGCGCAGGCGCCGCAGCCGATGCACTTGTCCCCGTCGATGGTCGGGCGGCCGCGGAACTTCGGCGGCGCCTGCATCGGCTTGAGCGGGTACGGCAGCGTCACGCGGCCGGCCTTCAGGCAAATCAGCACTTCTTTCAGCAGTGGTATCATCGCGAATCCTCGGAGTCCTACAGATCCATGACCGCCAGGGCCAGTCCGGTGAGCGCGACCGCGATCACGATGGCGAAATAGCGGACGGCCTGGTTGATCTTCAACCGCGGGAACACCTGGGCGACCACTTCCACCAGGACGGCCGCGACGAGGATCTTGACCAGCGCGATCAGGATGCCGAACGGCAAAAATCCAGTCCCGGGCCACGGGAGGAACACCCCCGTGAACAGGCCGATCAGGACGATCTGCTTCGAATACATCGACCACTTGAGCAGGGCGAGCTTCCGCCCGGAGTATTCGATCAGCGGCCCCTCCATGATCTCCTGCTCGGCTTCCGCCAGGTCGAACGGCACCTTGGAGACCTCCGGCTGCAGGATCAGGAAGAAGGCGATGGCGCCGACGATGAGCGATATTTCCGGGGCGCTGGAGACGTACCGGTCGATGCACTGGGCCAGCATCAGCGAGTTCGCCTTGATGGCGGTGGAGATCAGGGCGACGGCCAGCACCGGTTCGACCACCATCAGCAGCATGATTTCCCGGTTCACGCCCACGTAGGCGTACGGGCTTCCCGAGGCCATGCCGCCCAGGCACAGGAAGATCGGCGCCAGGGTGAGGACGTACACCAGCACCAGGATGTCCCCGGAGAAGCCGAGCGGCACCACGCCGCCCATCGGCACGAACAGCGCCGCGAGCAGGACGGATCCCAGGCAGATCACCGGGGCCGCGTTGAACAGGAAATTGTTCGCCCCGCTCTGGTCTTCCTTCACCATGAGCTTGGCCAGGTCGTAGTAGGTCTGCAGGACGGGCGGGCCCTGGCGAGAGTGGATGCGCGCGCGCACCTTCCGCAGAACTCCGTCCAGCAGCGGGGCGGCCAGCAGAACCAGCAGTATGTTAAACACGCCGACGGCTATGTTTGTCACGAACGTCTCCCTTGCCCGAAATTCCGCCGGCTCATGGCCAGCAACTCCTGATGGGTATAGGTCCGGATCTTCTTGCTCCGCGCGTCCACCGCGATCACGCGCTCCGTGCAGGAGAAGCACGGGTCGATGCTCCCGACGATGATGGGGAAATCCGCGACGGTCATCTTGTCCAGCATCCTGGGAATGGATTGCAGCTGGGGATAGGTCGAGGCCCGGACGCGCCAGCGGTACGGCCGGTTGTCCGGCCCCGTGATGACGTAGTGCGCGCATTCGCCCCGGGGCGCCTCCGAGGCGCCGATGCCTTCGCGCCACGCCGGGATCGGGCCGTATTCGGCCATGATCCCGCCTGCAGGCATCTTTTCGATCATCTGCCGGATCAACGAAATGGACGTGAAGAGCTCCTCCGCCCGGACGAGGGTCCGCGCCCAGATGTCGCAGCCTTCCTGCACGGCGATCTTGAAATCGAGATCGGGGTAGGCCAGGTAGGGATGGTCTTTCCTCGTGTCGATCGCCACTCCGGACGCGCGCGCCGTGGGGCCGACGACGCAGATCCTGCGCGCGTCTTCCCTGCTTAGCGAGCCGACGTGTTCCAGGCGCATCTTGATCGAGTTGTCCTCCGCCGCCGCGGCGATGAGGTCTTTGGCCTCCGCCTCGATCTTTTCCAGCGTCTTGAGGATCTTGCCCGCGGTCGCGGCGTCGATGTCGCGGCGCACGCCGCCGACCAGGTTCATGCCGTAGGTCTTGCGGTTCCCCGTGATCTGTTCGGTCAGCCACATCAGCGGCTCGCGGATGCGCCAGGTCTGCATCAGGACCGTGTCGAAGCCGAGGTAATGGACGGCCAGGCCGAGCCAGAGCAGGTGGCTGTGGATCCGCTCCAGCTCCAGCATGATCGACCGGATGTATTTCGCCCTGTCCGGGATCTCGATCCCCGCCGCCGATTCGACCGCCTGGCAGTAAGTCGCGCTGTGCACGAAGCCGCAGATGCCGCAGATCCGCTCCGCCATGAACGGCACCTGATTGTAGTCGAGCACCGTCTCCGTCAGCTTCTCGATCCCGCGGTGCGCGTAGAAGCCGCGGTAATCCGAACCGATGATCTCTTCGCCTTCCACGTACAGGCGGAAGTAGGCCCCTTCTTCGAGCGTCGGGAAGAAGGGGCCGATGCTCAGCACGGTGGCCTGCTTCTCGTGCTCCTTCGGTTCGCGCATCGGGGGCTTGATCTCCGTGACGCGCGGCGGCCTGTAGTTGTAAGGGAAGTCCTTCCGCAGCGGGTACTGGTCCTCCGGCCAATCGTCGGAGACGACGAGGCGGCGCGGGTCGGGGTGCCCCTCGGGCACGATGCCCATCAGGTCGCGCATCTCCCGTTCGTGCCAGTCGGCCCCCGGGATGATGTTGGTCAGCGAGGGAACGCGCGGGTCCGCGGGGTCGACGACTTCCTTCACGGAGACCATCAGCGCGTCGCGGTCCAGGGAAAAGATATAGCTGACTTCGTAGGTCCCGTCGATCGGGCTCTTGTCGGTGGCCGCCGACACGACGAGCCGGGCATTCACGGTATTGAAAAGATAATCCGCCACCTCCGGCATCCGCGTCTTGTCCACCGTCAGAAACAGGCGGGTGGGCAGCGGCTGCGCGCTGGCAAGGAGCGCCCCCGGGTATTTTTCGCTGATCGCGGCAGTTAACGTCTCGGAATTCATCTTTGCTTCCCTCACATCAACCAGAACACAAGCATTATCGAAAGGGCGAGGCCGACTACCTGCCACAGGAGGTAGAACTGCGGCACGCCGTTGTGAATCCTGCTGAAGGTCTTGCCGATGCGTTCAAAGGCCGACCCGATGGGGAAATACAGCCAGCGGTCGAAATCCAGGCCGCGGGCCAGTGGTTGAGGGGGGGGAATTCGAGGCAGCCCGATCTTCCGGTACACGGGACCGATCAGGTTGCGGAAAGGCTTGTAAAAACTGCTGGCGTGGTAGCGGACGGCGTCGTCGGGAACGACTTCGCCGCAGTTCCAGATGGCCGCGCTTCGGCTCTCGACGCGGACGCTGCGGTACATGGCGTAGGCGATCCCCGCACAGGCGGCGAGCGCCAGGAGGATTACGGCCGGGTTCAGGGCGGATCCGGCCGCTCCGTCCCACTGAACGGCGGCTCCCTGCCAGGGCAGGGCGGTGAATACCGCCGGCGCCAGGTCTTTGAGGCCCGCCGGCGCGGAGGCCAGGATCCCGTATGAAAAGATCGTGACGAACGCGGCCGGGACGATTCCCAGCAGCAGGCAGCCGGCCGCCAGCAGCAGCTGCACGACTTCCATCGATCGCGGGGAGCCGGCGGGTTCGCGGCTCAGGCGTTCGGGAACCGTTCCCAGGTATGCCGCTCCCAGGTATTTCATGAAGTAGGCGAGCGTGACCGTGCTCATGAAGATGGCGATGACGGCGTAGACGATATAAATGGACGCCGGCCTGCCGAAGATGGCGCTCTGATACAGGAGCCACTTGCTGACGAAGCCGTTGAACGGCGGAAGGCCCGCGATGGACAGCGCGCCGACGATGGCGCACCCCGCCGTCAGCGGCATCAGCCGGATCAGGCCTCCCATCCGGTCCATGTCGCGCGTGCCGGTGCGGTACTGAAGCGATCCGCTGTTGAAGAAGAGGAGCGATTTGAAGAAGGCGTGGTTCACGACGTGGTACAGGCAGCCGAGCAGCGCGACGGCCCCGAAGACCGGATTCGTGGGCAGGAAAACGAGGCCCAGTCCCAGTCCGAGCAGGATGTAGCCCATCTGCCCGATGCTGCTCTGCGCCAGCAGGCGCTTGCAGTCGTGCTCGCCCAGCGCGCGCAGCGTCCCGACGACCATCGACAGGATCCCGAACGCGGCGATCACGGCGCCCCAGGCCGCCGCCGCCGACTGCACCGGGAGCATCCAAACGAAAACGCGCAGCAGGCCGTAGACGCCGATCTTGATCATGATGCCGGACAACAGCGCGCTGACGCTGGCGGGCGCGGCCGGGTGCGCCGCGGGGAGCCAGATGCCGAACGGGTACATGCCGGCCTTGGTCCCGAAGGCGACGAAGAACAGGAGCAGCAGCAGGTGCAGGGCGAACGGGCTGGTCTGCGACAGGGCGCCCAGCAGGTCCGGCAGCGCGGCGAAGGCGAACGACCCGGTGCGGTGCGACAGGAACATCACCGCGACCATCAGCCCGGCCGACGTGAGGTGGGTCATGAAGAAATAGATGAATCCCGCGGACAGGTTCTCCCGGTTGTCGCTCTCGAAAATGACCAGGAAGTAAGAGGCCAGCGTCATCACTTCCCAGAAGACGAGGAACCAGAACCAGTCGCACGTCGTCACGACCGCCAGCATGCCGGCCGCGAAGAACGGGAAGGGGAAGAAATAGCGGCGCAGGGACTCGTGCCGGTAGTGTCCGAGATAGCCGATGCCGTAGAGGGCCGAGAGCGGGACCAGGACGGAAATCAGGATGACGAAGACGGCGCTCAGGCCGTCGATATGGAAGTTGAGCTGCGCGGTCAGCCCCAGGACCCGCAGGCCGCCGAATCCGAACTCGATCGGGCCCGCCAGCAGGGCGCGGCCCGCCAGCCAGATCATGGCGAGGCTCGCGACGAGCGTCCCCGCGAGGTTGATCCCGCCGGCGACGTTCCGCCGGTCCGCCGTCAACAGCGTCAGCACGGAGGTGGAGACAAGCGCGATCATGGCGAGTGCGAACAATTCTATCGGCGTCATCGTCCCAATCCTCCAACCAGCCGTTCAATGATCGGCAGGGCAAACAGGGTCGAAATCAAGATCAGGCCCATCAGCGCCAGCAGCGGAATCGCCATCGTGGCGGGCGGGTCCTGGGCGCCTTCGGCGGCGGGCGATACCGCGCCGAACACGACCTTGTGAACCACGTGCAGGAACCAGGCGAAACCGGTCACGCTTTCGAGCAGGGCCAGGATGCCCAGGGTCCACCCCCAGCCCGTGTGCAGCTGGAATGCCCCGGCGATGATGAAGAACTTGCTCCAGAACATATTGAATGGCGGGACACCGCTGATCGCCAGCGCCCCGAGCACGAAAGCCAGCCCCGTGAGCGGCATCCGCTTTCCCAGGCCGCTCAGGGCCGATATCTTCCGGATGCCCGTGCTGTAGGAGATGGCGCCGACGGCAAGGAATAGCAGGCTCTTGGTGAAGGAATGCCCGACCAGGTGCAGCAGCCCGCCGCGCAGCGCCAGCCCCGACCCCAGGGCCCCGAGCGACAATCCCAGGAACATGTAGCCGAGGTTGGCGATCGTCGAATAGGCGAGAAGCCGCTTGAGATCGTCCTGGAAAAAGTAGAGAAAGACGCTGGTGAGCATGGTCACGATCGCGAAGCCGCTCAGCACGAAGGCCACGTTCGCCGGAAACATCTCCGTGCTGATCAGGATCCGTGCGACCAGGTAGACGCCGGCCTTGACCATCGCGGCCGCGTGCAGGTAGGCGCTGGCCGGCGTGGGGGCCGCCATGGCCGTGGGCAGCCAGGTGAAGAACGGGAACTGGGCGGCCTTGGCCAGCGCCGCAATCGTCAGGAAGACCACTGCCAGCGTCTTCGCGCCGGGTGTCAGGAGGTTGATGGCGGAGAATGCGAAGGACCCCGTCTGGATATATATAAGGATGATCCCCGCTTCGAGGAACAGTCCCATCGCGTGCGTGATCAGCAGCGCCTTGTAGGCGGAGCGCAGCGCGTCGTCGTTGCGGTAAAACGCGATCAGGCCCCAGGAACAGAGCGTCGTCAGCTCCCAGAAGATGAAGAGCTGAAAGAAGTTGGGGGAAATCG
The DNA here is from genome assembly GCA_964613495.1 of uncultured Acidobacteriota bacterium. Taxonomy (GTDB): domain Bacteria; phylum Acidobacteriota; class UBA6911; order UBA6911; family UBA6911; genus UBA6911. The sequence continues at coordinate 50,236 of CAZTHE010000012.1, forward strand.
CGAGGCCGATCATCGAGGCCACGAAGAGCAGCATGAAGAAGTAATACCGGCCCTGGCCTTCGTCGGAAGGGTGCTCCCTGTTGCCCGAGCTCACATACCTCGCGGAATAGAGGATGATCAGGAACCCGCCGACGGTGATGACCAGCAGCATCAGGGAGCTCAGGCCGTCGATCCGGATGCCGAACAGCGCTTCTTTTCCGGCCAGCCATGAAAGAGTGCCCAGTTCGAGGGACCACACCGTTCCATAGGTGTTGACGGCCAGGGCAATGGCGCCCACCATCGCTGCCGCAGCGATCACTACAGGCAACAGAAACAAGTTCACCCCCCTATTTTATTGCCGGAAGGCCCGGCTGATGCGCTGTCCGGCCTGCGCCAGATCTTCCTTCGTGAATGCCGCACCGGTCGCATGGGTCATCAGCGCGGCCACCGTGTCCAGGCCGACGCCGGCGCCCAGGAACGGGCAGAGGCCGGCCGAATCCAGGACGGCCATCAGGCCGCTCGCCGCTTCATCCGGCCCGTTGCCGGCGGCGATTTCGGGCACGACCGCGTATCCGGCCACCATGCAGGGACCCCGGTCGATTTTCCGGCCGGCGTTGCCGTTCTCCCATCCGGGAAATTCTTTTCCTTCTGCCATTTCCCGGGCCAGCGCTTCATGCCTGCCTTCGGCCTCTTTCCCGAGAGAGGACAGGACCGACTTGGCGGCCGCGAAGTCCAGTCCAAGATCCAGGAAATGCCGGTACTCCCTCATGCGCTCCCCGAGTTCGAACGGCGTGGCCCCCGCCAGGAGCGGCAGGTATTCCTTCCCGCCCCCGTAAGTGAAAGACGAGAAGCAGGTTGAGCAGCTGAAGCAGCCGCGGGTCCGGGCGGGCTTGAGGTCCGGCGGTTCCGGATCCCAAACCAGGCTGTCCGCCACGAGGACGGAATCGAAGAGAAGCGATCCCGCCATGGCCAGCGGCCTGCTTTTCATCGTCGAGCGCAGGTCGAGGACCGTCTTCACCAGGTTGTCGCGGTCCGCCACCCGGAATCCCCGCGTGCCGCAGGCGACCACGGCCTTGAGGTTCCTGGAGCCCATGACGGCGGCCGCCCCGCAACTCCCGGCGGCCGAAAAGTAATCGCTCACGATGACCGAACAGGCCACTTCGTTTTCACCCGCCGGCCCGATGCACGCCACCACGGACCGCGGGTCCGTTTCCCGGACCAGGGTGCCGGTGGCGTCGGAAACCGTCTTGCCGGCCAGATGGGCCGCCGACCGGAGTTCGGCGGCGCCGTCCTTGATACAGAGGTAGACCGGTTCCGCCGCTCTGCCTTCGAAGATGATGCCGTCAAAGCCGGCAAACTTGAGTTCCGCCCCCCATTTCCCGCTGATGCTGGCGGCGGTGATTCCCCCGCCGGCCGGCGTCCGGGTGACCACGGTGAACCGGCCGCCGTTGGGCGCAATCGTCCCGGTCAGCGGGCCCGTGACAAAAACGAGCGGGTTTTCCGCGTCCCGGGGTGCGGCCGCGCCGGGATTCGGCCGGCCGTGCAGGAATGCCCCCAATCCCCGTCCGCCCAGATAATCCCTGGCCGCCTGCGGGTTCAACGGCTCCTTCGTGACGGCGCCGCTATTCAGATCCACGCGCAACAGTTGTCCACGCCAGCCGAACATTATTGTTTCGCTCCTCGCGCAATCGCTTTCAACTTGATGGCGGCCTGCTGCCGCTTGGCCGCGTTGGCCGTGCTCCGTTCACCGTAGACGATGGCGCCGGAGGGGCAGACCTTCGCGCACTGCGGGTCCCCGCCGCACAAATCGCACTTCAGGATCTTGCGGCCCTTCACGTCGTAGCGCGAGCCGCCGAAGGGACAGATCTCGATGCACATCCTGCACTTGATGCATTTGGAAATATTCACCAGGCGCGCCCCGGTCGCGGGATCTTCCGATATCGCCTGGACGGGGCAGACGGCCATGCAGCCCGCTTCTTCGCACTGCACGCACATCACGGCGGCGGAATGGGTGTCCCCGTCCCACGACAGGACCTCGAGCCGGGCCCGGACCGGATTAAATTCCTCTTCGTGAAACAGCGAACACGCCAGTTCGCAGGAATGGCAGTTCGTGCAATTCTCCGGTGATATTACCAAAACGCCCATTGGTCGCCCCGCTGCGGTCCATTTCCGGCTCCGGACCGCCTGATCCTTTATTATTGACTCAGTTTTCTTTCCACGTACTCCGTGTGCAAGGCCCTGTTGGATCGGTCCCCGCAGGGCTTGCCGAAGGTTTCCCGGTAGATGCGCTGCACGGACGGATGTTGCGGCAAGGCGACGAGCGCCCCGATGTCCAGGTTGGAATGCAGTCTTGCGCGTTCCGCGTATGCGACCGGTTTATCCTGCGGCAGCAGCACTTTCGGCTGCCCGCTGCCGCTGACGCACCCCATCGGGCAGGCCAGCAGTTCGAGGTACGCCAGCTCGTTCCTGCCGGCTTTCATGGCGTCGAGAAACGGCGCCGCGCCCGTCAGTCCGGTGACGGCTGCCGCCGTCAGTTCGTGGCCGCCCAGTCGGACGGTCGCCCTGCAGACCCCCTCCACGTCGGTGTCGGCAAACCGGACGTCCGGCGGTTCCGCGGATCCCTGTGCGAGCATCGCCCGGCTCGCGTGGAGGACCGCCGTCGCGACGTCGCCCGGCGTGCAAAAGACGTCGTCCATCCCGGCGATTACCGGGAGTTCGGCGTCGTAGTCCGCTTCGGCGATCCGCGCAAGGTCGACTCCGGCCTCCCGGATCAGGCAGGAGAGTTCCCGGGCGGTCATGGCCGCGTTCACGGCCGGAATGCCGTCCGCGTGCAGCTCGGGCCGCGTCACCTCGAACTTCCTCGAGGTGCAGGGGCCGACGGAAACGCTGTAAACCTCTTTCGGATCCAGGTTCAGGGCGCCGGCGACGTGCGACTTGAGCAGCGTGCCCGCAATCTGATGCGGCGATTTGCTCGATGCAAGGCAATGAATCAGCTCGGGATAGGCCTGCTCGACGAATTTCACGGCGGCGGGACAGGAGGAATTGATGACCGGGAGTACCCTGCCGGATTGCAGGCGTTCCGCCAGCTCCTGAGCCTGCTCGAGCACTGCCAGCGCCGCCGGGAGCGTATAGCTGTAAACCTTGCGGAAGCCGATCTTCTTCAGGGCCGCGACGATGCGTCCGGTAGAAACGCTTCCGGCCGGCATTCCGAAATCCTCGGCAAGGGCGCCGCTGACGGCGGGACCGAGCTGCGCCATCACCGTCAGTCCGGGATTCGCCAGCGCCGCCCGGACTTCGGCGAGGCAGAAGCGGTTGTAGGCGGCGAACAGAGGCTCTTTCAGATCCGCGGGCAAATCCCGCTGCTCCAGGCGTCGCGCGCGGGGGGTCGGAAACTCCTGGAAAACGGTATCGTAGGCGCAGCAGACCTGGACGCATCGTCCGCAGCTGACGCAACGCTCTTCAGAAATGACGTGCGGCCTGTGGAGTTCGCCGCTGATTGCGTCGGTCGGGCATGTCTTCGCGCAATTCCCGCATCCCGTACATAGTTCCTCGTCGATCCGGCTGAATCCCTGGGTCACCTGCGGCACTCCTTTTGACATTGGATCAGATTCCAGTTCCGCCCCCGGCCTGCAGCAGCAGGTCCAGCGCCGCTTCCGTGTTGCGCTTGCGCTTTTCCAGGACCGGATTTACCAGTTCGAGCGCCTTTTCTGGACAGGTCTCGACGCAGGCGGGGCCGTTCGGGCGGTGCACGCAGAGGTCGCAGTTATTGGCCCGGTAAAAACGCCTTTCGGCCCACGATTCCGGTTTGGCAGAGGCGCCGGCATAGATGGGCTGCGTTCCCGGCGGCTGGGGCACGAATTCGATCGCGCCGAAGGGACAGGCCATGAGGCACAGCTTGCAGCCGATGCATTTCGAAGCGTCCACCACCGTTCTTCCGTCGACCCGCGAAATGGCGGACATCTGGCAGATGTTGCGGCACGGGGCGTCCTCGCAATGGTGGCATTGCACCGGGGCGGACACCTCCGGCGTGACGATCACGAAAAGCCGCGGCATGAAAATGCCGGGAGTGGCGCCGGCCGTGCCCGCCTTGACGTCGGAATGGGCGATGGAACAGGCGATCTCGCAGGTGCGGCAGCCGATGCACTTCTCCGCATCGCTCTGGACAAAGGGGCTGAACTTCTCAACTTTCAATGTTCATGCTCCTGGGACAAGGTCGTGCGTCCGCCGTGGTTCTTCAGCAAGAAGGGCTTGTTCTATAGAGTTTACCTGGATTCGATTGCGGCCGCCTGACCCATGACAATAAACGCTTGGACTCCGTTACACCAGCGGCGCGATGCTGCAGCACAACCTTCTCGACCGTGGAATACGCCGGGACAATCGAAGCTGAACCTTGCCGCCGATCGACAACAAAACACCCCAAAATACTCGAAGATACTAGCATAGCGCCATTTTTGGGGGGTAGCTAAAAAATCACCGGCCGGAACCCATGGGATTTGCCGGGGTTCCGTCGCCCGCTCCGCGGGCTCCGGCACCCCGGGCTTTGCTGCACCGTGCCTAGACTTCGGCGTGTCACTGCGCGATAATTCGTGCAATTCGTGGCCAATCCGCACATGCGCATGCCGGCATGGGCGTTTAGTCTTCCAGAATGAAGGAGACCTTCATTTGTACGCGATACTCCGTTATCTTGCCTTTACCGTCCACGATGACTTCCTGGTTTTCGATCCAGGCGGACCGGACGTTCTTCAGCGTCTTGGACGCGCGGGCGACGCCCGTCTGAATGGCGTCCTCAAAACCCTTTTTGGACGAAGCCTTTATTTCGGTTACACGGGCAATAGACATGAGTTTTGCCTCCTCTTCTTTTAATAGTTGAGTAGCATTCCAATATTCTAGCCCAAATTCCCGTGCGTTGCGCACATTTTAGCCGGAGCGGAGGGCCGAGTCCGCCTTTGGCCCCCCGGACTCTCGCCACAATCCCACCTGGGAACTCCACGGCACGGATCCCGCCGGGGGGTTAAATTCCTGTTCCTCCTGCCGGATTTCGATGTACAATTCCGCGTTTACGGTTTGCGGTCATTCGAGCCACCCAGGGGGACGGCTCCTGATCCGCCATCGTTGCACTGGTGGGTTTCAAAGGAAACGCCTTTGGAACGACTCCATGCCTGAAGCAGGCGTTTTCGGGTTACACACTGAATTTTGCGAGGAAAATGATTCATGGCTACGAATACCCCGTCCGAGAAAAAAACCCTGACCGGAGCCCCCATCAATCCGTTGCCCGGCACTTTGCCTTTCAGGACAGTTTCCCTCTGCCCCGAATGCACGGCGAAGCTGGACGCCGAGGTGCTCGAAAAGGATGGCAGGATCGTCATGGAAAAAACCTGCCCCGAACACGGTTTTTTCCGGGAAACACTCCTGTCGGACGCCTATTATTACCATCGCATGATGGCGTGGAACCGCGACGTGGGGCGCGGGGTGACCAATCCCGCCATCCCGGACGCCAAGGTCTGCCCGGACGATTGCGGGCTCTGCAACCTGCACGTCAGCCACCCGGTTCTGGCAAACGTGGATCTGACCAACCGCTGCAACATGTCCTGCCCGATCTGCTTCGCCAACGCGAATGTCCAGGATTACATCTACGAACCGTCCTATGAGCAGATCGTCCAGATGCTGCAGACGCTCCGCGACTCACGCCCCGTTTCCGGCCGCGTCGTCCAGTTCGCCGGGGGCGAACCGACCCTGCACCCCGACTGGTTCCGGATCCTGACCAAGGCCAACGAGATGGGGTTCTCCCACGTGCAGTGCGCCACCAACGGCCTCAAGTTCGCCGAAGACCCTTCTTTCGCGGAAAAGTCCAGAGAGGCCGGGCTGCACACCCTGTACCTCCAGTTCGACGGCGTCGATCCCGCGCTGTACGAGAAGATCCGAGGCCGGAAGGACCTGCTGGACGTCAAGATGAAGGCCATCGAGAACGTCCGCAAGGCCGGACTCAAAATCGTCTACGTCCCGACCATCGTCGGGGGGCTCAATGACGACCAGGTCCCGAAAATCGTCCAGTTCGCGCTCGACACCATCGACGTCTGCTCGGGCATCAGCTTCCAGCCCGTGGCGCTGACGGGGCGCGTCGACGAAATGGAGCGCGAAAAAATGCGTTTCACGCTGTCCGACCTGGCGAACCGGGTCAACGAACTCGGCTACACCGGCAAGGAGGACTGGTTCCCGCTTTCCTGCACGACCCCGATCACCGAGCTGATCCAGGCCCTGAGGAACGAACCC
>CAZTHE010000013.1:0-297 GCA_964613495.1 uncultured Acidobacteriota bacterium
TGGCCGTGAAGTCGGGCATGCGGTCATGACCACGCTCTATGCGTTCGATCCCGAAATGATCGTGCTGGGCGGCTCGGTTTCCAGGGCATTTGCGTTTTTTGAAAAAACCATGTACGAAACGCTGTCGTCGTTCGCCTATCCGAGTGCCTTGAAGCGCCTGAGGATTGCGGTCAGCGAAGAGCCGGAGATCGCCATCCTCGGGGCCGCGGGACTGGTTCTCGATCTCGCATGAATAAAATGCCGGTCAGACTATCAGGGGTCCAGAGGATCCAGGGGATTGGCCTGCAGGGCATCCCT
>CAZTHE010000013.1:307-2520 GCA_964613495.1 uncultured Acidobacteriota bacterium
GATAAAATTCACTCTCTTCCGCATTTAGTTTTTTCATGTCACGGTAAGGAACGTACCGCAGTTCGTCCAGGAAACGTTTTTCCATCATACCGACATAAGAGTTCTGCATCGAATCGGTAACCGCAAGTATCTTCATGGTATCGGGAATCCCGAAGCGGTATACCATCCGTGCCGTATTTCGCAGGTTTGTTGTGGTATGGCGGGCATGGGGATCTATCAGTATCGCTTTTTCCGGAATGTGCAATTCCCCAACCATGTATCTTTTCATTTCCACCGCCTCGGAATAGGGCGTTTTGTTCGGATGAACGTGTCCCCCGGATACCACGATCATGGGAGCGAGGCCTTTTTGATATCTTTCCGCCGCCAGCCGGCACCGCTTGATACCCATGGGATCGATAGCCACCCCTTCCTGTTCCGGACCCTGTCCGGGGACAAGAATCAGGCTATAGGGAAAGGAATGCCATGGAATATCGGGAATACTCTGAACCGCATTCTTGTTCATCCCCTGGTCCAGGGGTTCATAGCGGGCAGCCTCGTCTCTGCCGTTCATCGCCAATGCCTCGAGGGCAAGTTGCAGGGGCAACTCAAAGAACAGATCATTCGGACTCTGTTGCCGGACCAATTCGGCGAGTTGCAGGCGTATCTTTTCCCGGAAACCTGCGTCATTCTCCGGGAACGAGATGGCGTCGATGGCCGGGTAGCGAGGCTTGGTTCCTTTGATATAGGTATCCAATATCCGGTTCACCCCGGCCGCGGCGTCATTCCAAACACTCCGGATGAAGACAGCGTCGGGTTGCGTGCGATACAGGCTGTAATGCTCGTCTGCTTTCAGCGCCGCAAGCAACCGCCGCATGTCTTTGTTTTCGCGGCATAACTGCGTCAGCCTCTCACCGATCGCGGCTGTTTCGTCGGGATTCCATTTCGCCGCCGCGGCATAGCACGCCACATCGCCACATTGTTCCAGGGCCGTTTTCACGCGCTTCATCTGGCGAAGGTTCTGGTCTTTGAGGGCGGCGTCGTTTCTGACGACATCTGCAAAGGCCCTGCTTTGAGCCACGCGACCGTAAAACGGGAATGTCTTGTTGATGATAATCGAATCAACTGTTTCGCCGCTCCGGGATACCTCTACACGGGCTTTTGGCAAACAACCCGCGAAAAACAGGAAAGCCAATATCGTCGCTGCAGGAAACGGGCCGAAGGCATTTTTTTTCATACGTTTGCGTTCTCTGTATTTATTTGCGTTCCGGAAATGGCATGCAACGATCCGCCATAAGCGGAAAGGAACCGGCTCATACCCGGCTTGTTCTACTCCGAACCTTTTCCATCAGGCTTTGATTTTCTCACTATCCGGCATCAAAGGGCCACAATTGTGTCGACTTTTTAAAAGAGGACGCAGTCCCTATGGTTCCGGGCACAATATCCGGTGCGGCTGCTTTCAATCAAACGAAGATCCGCTTCCATCAATATTCGGCTATCTGAAGTTGGTTGAAAACGGCGCATCCCCGCATCCGGATGCAAGTCTCACATGACCGGGCAGTATTTCGGCCGGATTGTAGTAGAATCGCGGCTGGAATTCGGATCAATTCGCCCGAAGCACCGGAGCAACGGATGAATGGATCACGGCGGGCGAAGCCCCAAAAGCTCCTTCCGCCCGATAACATTTCGATGGCGACGAGGGACGCGTCACCATCGGCCATCAAAACATGGAGACAGAAGCTATGCGACGGTGCCTTGCTGTTTGTATCTCGATACTCCTGGCAGCCCTGTGCGCCGCCGCGCAGGGGAACCTCGGCACATGCGAAGACCGCACCGCGGTCGAAGACGTAATGGCGCGCTATGTGTGGGCCGTCGATTCGCTCGATCCGGATGCCTATGTCGCGGTGTTTTCCGAAGACGCCGTCATCGACTCGAACGGCAGTTTCAGCAGAGGGCACGGGGAGATTCGCGCGATCGTCACGGGCCTCATCCGGCGCCGCGACGAAAACAAGGCCAAGGGACTGCCGGCGTCGAATTTGTACCACGTGATCAGCAACGTGCGGATCACCTTCCCGAACCCCGGCGAGGCCCTGCACCGGTCTTACTGGCAGACCGTGCACCGCGACAAGGACGGCAGGATGTCTGCGGCCGCGATGGGCCGGTCGGAAGACCGGCTCGTCCTTCGCAACGGCAAGTGGCTGATTCAGTCGCGCAAGCTGACGGTCTTCACCGACTGA
>CAZTHE010000013.1:2620-12180 GCA_964613495.1 uncultured Acidobacteriota bacterium
CGCCCGCTGCAATACGCGGCCGGATCTGCATCCCGCGGGAGCTCAGTCGGGAACCACGTACCGTTCATACCACTGCTCCACGACGGAACGGTGAAGCGCCATCCATGCCCCATATGAGGAAACAGGGCACCGCAACCAGGACACGGCAGCAGCATGGCGAAATCACCCTCACGGAGATGCATTCCAGGTGAATTTTACGGCAAAATCCAGGCGCGGGAAACGGATTTTGGATAAACCCTTGCATTGACCCGCATTATTCAGCGGCACTTCCGGAGCGGAAACCGCGGCAAGCATCCTTCGGCCCGCCTGCTCCGGGAATTTATACTGCCGGGATAATTCGGCACGTGGGCCGGGAAACGCGAGGCGACGCGGTTCCCGTCACGACTGGAACGCATGGGGGATGTGCAGGCGCGTGAGTTCTTTTTGGCATTCGAATATGGGAGGTGGAACATGCGGGGAATTGCAGAAGCAGGCGCATTGATGGCGATGTGGGTGGTACTTCTCCTTTCTGCGGGGTGCGGCAAACAGACTCCGTCCGACGACGCGGCGTTGTCACGGATTGCCGATCGTGAAGCGATTGAGGACACGCTGAGCCGCGCCAATCTCGGTTTTGAGCTGAGTGACGCGGACCTTTTTGCCGGCGCCTACGCGGAGGATGCCGTCTTTCAGCTGGAGGCAAAAGGGCCGGTATTCGGATTTGACAAGATGGCCTACCGGGGACGCGACGATATCCGAGGAATCGTTTCCGGCCGTCTGGAGAAGTTTCGCAAAACCGATCCCAAGACCCTCAGCTTCGATCCGGAATCACTGAAGATGTACATCCGCAACAGCGACGAGCGCATCGAGATTCTCGACTCAAAAACGGCCCGCCACGGTTCAACCTGGATGGCCGTGATAAAGACCAACGTCGATATTCACATCTCCGCCGTCGGCCGTTACACGGATACCCTCGAGAAACGCGACGGCAAGTGGTTCATTGTAAAACGCGTGCGGACCGAGTAGATCCCGGGGCGCCGGTGAGATGGTCCCGCTTTCTAGATATCCCTGGCAGCCCTGTAGCCGTTGCGGATGGCGTTCATGATGCAGCCGGGTTCGGGATCTTCGCCGCCCACCAGGCAAACTTCAGGAGCATTCCCATCAACGGCCCGCAATAGCCGCGTGTTCCGTCCGGGACTCGAAGCCGTGATGATGGTATCCGCCTCGATACACTCGTTCTTCCCTTCCCTGGTCGTGACGGCCAGGCTGTTGCCGGTTATCCGCTCAAATCGGACTCCCGGCATTCTTTTCACTTTTTCAATGGAAGGGGATCTCAACAGGGGCGTGTCTCCCCATATTTCATGCTCGTCCACCAACGTCACCTTTCTGCGGCGCTCGACCAGGAATTCCGCCAGTCCCACACCCTCGATGGTGCCGCCCACGATCACCACGCGCTCTCCGACGGATTCCCAATATTTGTTCATTCCCCTCATGACGCCCGGCTCGATGAGATCCAGGTCCTCCTTCATCCCGCGGTGCAGGTCTTCGATGCTGACCGCGTTGCAGCGGTCCATTCCGGGTATCTCCGGAACCGTCGGGATTCCTCCCGGAGCCAGCAGGATGGAGTCCGGATGAATTTCGCGAATGGCGGAAGGGGTGAACTCCTTCCCCAGCCGGATTTCGACGCCGAGCCGGGCAATCTGATTCTGAAGATAATCCGACACCCGCATCGCGTCACCGTCGACGTCGAGCCCCTTGATCAGGGCGACGAATCGCAAAAGCCCACCCAACCGGCGCTCCTTCTCCACGAGCAGGACCTCGTGCCCTCGAATCGCGGCGACTCTTGCCGCCTCCATGCCCGCCGGTCCGCCGCCGACAACCAGCACTCTTTTCTTTTTCGGCGCCGGCCGGATTTCGTAATCCTGATCGAAGCCGAGAGCGGCGTTGACCCTGCAGCGAATCGACACAAACTCACCCGCACGCACCATGGAGAAGAGCGCTCTGGCACAATCCCCGCAGTCCGTGCAAGGCGCGATATCGTCCAATCGGCCGGCGGCAATCTTGTTGGGGATTTCCGGATCCGCCATCAGGCCTTTGCACATGCCGATAAAATCCGCCTTGCCTTCCTGCAGGATCTTTTCGCCCGTCACAGGGTCCAGAGCGCCTACGGTGATGACGGGAACGGAGACGGCCTTTTTCACGGCGGCAGCCAGGGGCGTCATCGCTCCTCTCCCCCGGCGGCTCCAGTCCAGTTCCTTCGGCAGCGGCTTGGTCTCTTCGGAAAGATAAATGCCGCGCGCCGCCGCATCGATGGTTTGAAAGCCGTTGTATCCGAAGGCCCTCACGTGGATGGCGTCGGAGCCGGCGTCCTGCAGGATTCGGGCAAATCCCTGCGCCTCCTCGAGCGTAATCCCGTCATGGATCCTGAGCTCGATGCCGTTGATAAGCGTCGAGACGGGGAAGTGCTGTCCCAGGCGCTTTTTGATTTCGCGGATGATTTCAACCGGAAACCGGGATCTGTTCTCCAGAGTCGCGCAACCATATAGGTCCTGACGCTTGTTCCAGGCGCGAGACAGGAAGCCGTTCAACAGGTGCATTCGGGCGGCATTGACCTCAACGCCGTCAAACCCGGCTTCCCGGGCGCGCACTGCCGCGGCCGCGAACTTATCCACAAGGTCCTCGATTTCGGCGACGGTGAGCTCGTGGGGATTCATGGACGCGGTCAATTCGAGCACTTCGGCGTCCGTCAGGCTCGAGGAAGATATTGTCTGCAGGCCCCCCTCGAGGAAAGCCTGGGGACCGGCGTGGAACAACTGCATAAGAATCGGGCAGCCGTGCCTGTGTGAAGCCTCCGCCATTTTCGCGAAGACGGGGATGTGCGTGTCATCCTCGAGATGCCTGCCCGTGATGGGGATCGTAACCCCCCTGGGATATTCGACGGCAACGTCTCCCCAGATAATCAGGCCCGCACCGCCTCGGGCGAGTGCTTCGAGAAAGGCATTGTTGATCCCCCCGGTATCTTCGGCCCCGCCGCAGGTTTTAATAATCCGGTTCCTGGTCTGCAGTTTTCCGATCCGACCCGGTTCGAGCAGCTTTTCGAATTTCATGATCTCACCTTTCGCCCGTTCCGCGCGATGGCTTCATTCACCAGCTGCCGGAACTGTTTCGGTGTTATCCCGAGGTGGAATGCATCCGTTACCAGTTCCCGCAACCGGGGAGCCACCTTGCTTTCCATCTCCACGCGATCGGCCGGCGTCTTCCGCAGCGGCGCAATCCGCGCCCGGCTGCCCAGCCGGAGCAGAAGCACGCCCTGCTCGCGAAGCAACTGGTATGCATGCCGGACGGTATGCAGGTTGATGCCAAGATCCCCCGCGAGATCGCGCACTGACGGCAATTCATCCCCCGGATTCAGCACACCCTTCCGGATCTGTTCCTTGATCGACGCCGAAATCTGGAGGTAGACCGGGCGGGGATCATTGTCGTCCATCGCGATAAACATAGTCGATCCGCATCTATCTGTTATAGTACATTTATAATAGTTAGCGTTCGACCCGTCAATCACGATCTCCGAAGAAAGGATAGGATGGAACGATTCCCATACTGAGCCGTTTTCCCGCACGCATATTGATTGTCGGGATACCTCACGATACTGGAAGATAACTGTCACGCGAAGCTATAATGGCCTTTCTCGCAAGGCTTTCGAGCTGCGCCAAGAAGACGGGGCCGAGACGGTGGAGGCAAAATATGACTGACTACGATCAGATCCGGCAGCGCATGGAGCTACTGAACGACGGGGAACTGGCCAAAATCCTTCGAGAGCATGATGAATAGCAGTGGCGGCCGGAGGTTTTCGACATCGTCAGGGCAATTCTAAATGCGCGCGGCGTCTCGCTTTCTACCGTCATGGCGACCGAAGAGTATGCTCCGGACGATATCGCGGGACTGGATCTGGTTACGGTCGCAGGCTATTTCAGCCGGCTCGATGCCGAGGCGGATCGGGCGGCCCTTCATGCCAAAGGTCTGAAATCATGGATTGCACATACGACTACTTCCGGGGCAGAGGACGCGGGCATAGCGCTTCAAGTGCTTGCCGAGGATTTTGCCGCAGCGCTGGCGGCGCTCGAGTCTGAGCTCGCTCCCTCAACGGACCTGCCGCCCGAGCTGGCCGGGCCGCCATGTCCCAAATGCGGTTCCGGGCGGGTTACGGAGAAAATCGAAACGGTGGAGGAAATGACGAACTCGGGGAAAACAATCTCGAAAGAGATGTGGTTCTGCCAATGCGCATCCTGCGGCCGCAGGTGGTCCGAATCCCGATAGTCGCGGGTTCCGAATCTTCGCTCGCGGCTTGAGTATTACCCGTCGCTTCCCATTCTCTACCTGGGATTGATTGGCTACTTGATATTCAAAGATTCACCGGATGCGCATAGAGGACCGTTCGCTTTTTAGATTCAGAACTCAATGGTTCATCGATGATGTGGAGAGGTTCCGCTCCGTCCATGTGACCGAATCGAGAGCCTGACCGCTCCGCCAGACGATTCCCTGCCGGGCGCCGGCTTCCGTGAGGCAGATTTTTGAAACAATTCCAGCATAAATGCAACTATTCCACAATGAGGATGAAAAGGTTAAAGTATCTACGGCATCCTTGAACCAATGGCATCAGGCCGGTGATCGCCGTGGCGGATGCGAACAGGATCTATTGTAAGATGAAAGGTTTACGATGATCACAAAGGGTTCTGCAATCGTATTGCTGCTTCTGCTCGTGAGCGCGGCAGCGGCATATTCCGGGCAATCCGCCTCCTATGTCGGCTGGCAAAAATGCGCACCCTGCCATTCCGCCATCAGCGACACCTGGCAAAAGACACGCCATGCAAAAGCCATTGAAAGCCTGAAAAAGACGGGACAGGAAAACCTGCCTGCCTGTGTGAAGTGCCACGTAACCGGGTATGAAAAAGACGGCGGATTTATCGATCACGAATTGACCCCGGAAATGGCCGGAATTCAGTGCGAGGCATGCCACGGCCCGGGAAGCAATCACATAACGGATCTCACGGCCAAGACAATCGTCAAGGAAGCCGGAGCCTCATTATGCAGGCAGTGCCATACCGAAGGTCAGGATCCGGGATTCGACTATGAAGCGAAGGTCAAAAACATCCATGGCGAGTAGGCAATCTATCCTGGATTGCCCGGTAGTACAGAATGGAAGGGGGAGAGTTTTATGAAATGCGGAAAGGCTTCGGTGGCAACCTGCGGCATCGTGTGGATGCTTGCTCTTTCCATGGGGCTGTCTCTTGCTGCCGACAATCCGACTGGGGCCATCCTCAAGTCCACGCCCGATCGGCTCGACGCGGGAAAGGTCGCGGAAGGAAAGGTTGTCGAGGCAACGGCGACAATACAGAATCTGGGAAATTCGCCGGTCGAGATCACCAACGTGCGGACCAGTTGAGCGTGCACCGAAGCTGCGCTTGGAAAGCGCACATTGAATCCAAACGAAAAGACGGACCTCAGGGTAACCTATACCACGGCAGGCCGGCCGGGGCCTTTCGAGAAAACGGTCACCCTTACTACAAACATCGCGGGGCAGGAAAAAATAGACATTTTCGTGATGAAAGGCGAAGTGCTTGAAGCCCCGGGAGCGAAGATCGCAGTCGTTCCGCGGAGGGTCATCCTTGCCGGAGCCGAGCGCGATGCCGGCAAGAAGCAGTCGTTCACGGTAACCAATGAGGGATCCCTCCCCCTGGTCATCACCGCCATCCGTTCAAAGGACGGCAAGACCACCTATTACGATGGCGTGAAAGAGGGAAACATCACGGTTGAGCCGGCACAGGCCAGGAGTATCGAGCTGGAGCTGCCGGGCAACAGCGGCGAGAAAGAAGTGAGGGAATTCATCCTGATCCTTTCCAACGCCAGGAATGTCGGGGAATCCGGCATATTCATCCTGGTCCAGTACAGCGCGCGGTAAACCCGTACCTGCGTTTAACATAGGATGACTCTTTGAGGCCAGGGCTCCGCTTTAAAGCTTCCCCAAAGCCTGCCGACATAGTTGATTGAGAAGAGATCCTCGAATGCATGGAGCCAGAAGGCGCCCCTGTCGGACAGGATTATTTCTCCGTCGTACTCGCCGAGAAATCCCATATAGCCCAGGACCTTTATAAGTTTTCCATAGGTCGCGTCAAAGTCCTTCCCGAATCTTTCGTTAAAGCTTGCTTTCGTGAAGCGAGTCTCATAGATACGCCAATAAAGCCACCCCGCCATTTGCATTTGCTCGGTCAAATCGAGCGACAGGGCGATAGGCGACCTTCCGCTGTTCAGAGCATTTATGTACCCGCCAACACTGAAGGTGTTGAGATAAAACACATCCCTTAAATAGGAGCTTCCGCTGGCCCCCAGCCCGATGTAGAGAGGAACCGTAACCGAGCAATATTTCGGGATGCCCTTCCTTGTGAAAGCCCAGGAAGAAGTTCGCTCATAACCGGCTCCGTAAAAGGCGCCTTCCAGAATCCTGAGCATTTTTCTTCTCCTGAGAACCCCGGCGCTCTTGTATCCGTTTATCCTGTCTTTCCGGCCCAATGGCGTGTACGGAAATACAAACAGAGGGTACGCGGCGATTTGATCGGGATTCATCGCAACCAGCATTCGTCCCGCCTCCTCCACCTCGGCATAGGTCTGACCGGGCAAGGCAAATATCATGTCTGCATTGACACACTCGAATCCGCTGTCAGTCGCGCGATGAACCGCCGCTATGGCTTCCTTCACGGTATAGGGACGCCGAAGCGTTCGAAGATGCCTGTCCTGAAGCGCCTCCACTCCAATACTCAAATACCGGACTCCCATGGACGCTGCCGTTTTGAGATTCGCCTCATTCATGTGATTCGGGTGGCACTCCATGTGTATGGAGCATCTCATATTGAACCTGTCGTAAATGCGCTCCAGGATTCCTGCAAGCCCACTGCGAAGCATCGTTGTCGGTGTGCCGCCGCCAATATAGAAGGATGTTACGGGCGCCTTGCCCAATAGGTGCGCGTATGCATCGATCTCGCGAATGACCGCGCTCGCGTAGTCCGCCGCAACATCCGGATGATAGAGCTCTTTATTGTAGGGGCAATAGGGACAGATCTGATTACAGAAGGGGATATGGAGGTAAACTCCAAGCTCTTTAAGGCTCTGCAAGCGGTGTTCCAGGTCGGGGATTGCATTTTCAAGCGCGATCTCTCGCTGCCCGATTAGCGACCTTCTCAGACCGCGTCTTATGAAGTTGCCCGGCATCGTTTTTCCCTCCCGAAGGACCCGCTCATAAATACTTCAGGGCGTTCACAATGGCCGATGGCTTCAATTTCAGTGTCTGGTCGATTTCCGCATAACTCAAATATCCGCAGTTCCGGCACAATTCGGCGTTTCCGGGATAGCGACAGCATTCATACATGAATCCGTTTTCATAAACGCGGCAGAGATCCAGCGGCCGTCGCCAATCGTTTTTGCCCGCGCTGATCAGCCCGGCGTGTGAATTCAGGATCTTGTATCGCCTTTTGTACTGCAGCAGCAGGGCGAGAATCCTCCGTCTCTCCTCCTCGTCTATGTACAATTCGTCACGGCCGTAATAGGGCGTGTGAAAATAAAAAAACACGCCGCATATTTTATCTATCGATGCAATGAATTCACAAAAGGGCCTGATGTCTTTTTTGCTGAAATTATTGATCGTATAGTTGATATAAATCGACGGATGCCGTGATTCCCGAATATTTGACAGGATCTTCTCAAATGTCGGCCCCCGCAGCATGTCATGGGTGGCCTGAAGCCCGTCCATGCTGACAAAGATCACATTGGCCGACGTGTCCAGGGAGAATGTACCGTTCGTGTATACGATGGTTGTGTAAAAGCCCTTGTTTCGGGAATAGCGGACAATATCCTCGAGACTGTATGGTCCATCCTGCCACAGAAATGGCTCGCCGCCCTGCAGATAAAGGGTCCGGCCTCCCTCATCGTAAAATGAATTCATGGCGCGGATGGCTTCGTCGAAAGCCAGATCCGGCTTGCGGCGATCGGCTATCCTGCAATGGCGGCATTGCAGGTTGCACCGATCGATTAGCGTCAGGCCGCAGATGAGAGGAGTCTTGCGATGAAAAATGCGGCGCTCCAATATGTATTTCAGTCCGTATGTTGCCTGCCTAAGCATACCGGATAGCCTCAACCGGTTCACGGACGCAATAGTCCATAGCCTCCCGGCAGGGCCGGAATCTCACAACAGACCGGGACGATTGGAGGCCGAAGCAAAACGTTCGTCCCATTTCGGCCACTTTCCGCTCCGTGCGGCGACGGCGAAAAGGGCATCGGGAAGATTCCATCCGCCTGATCATTATAGCGACATCCGGCCCCGGCAATTGCATCGCCTCTGCCTTTTGCCGGCACCGTCGGCTTCAGAATTCACGGACTCCCAGATGACCGCCAGTAGTCTCAACACTTGTCCTCTCATTTTCTCCATCCCCTCCTTCCTCGATTCGTGGGACAATGCGCCGCGCGCCGAGCACCGCTATGGATGGGGCGCATTGACTGGCGTCTCCGCTGGGAGGCCGTCTATCGGGCACAGCGTGCACCTGGTTTAACGCATTGATCGCTTGCCGACAATATAGAATATGTACTCTTGGATGCTTTGGGACTATTTGCGGGTCGATTTTGCAGTAGAATATACGTGCGCGGAACAGATTCTGGATAGACCTTCGCCTCATTGCAGCGGTGGGC
This sequence comes from uncultured Acidobacteriota bacterium, assembly GCA_964613495.1. Taxonomy (GTDB): domain Bacteria; phylum Acidobacteriota; class UBA6911; order UBA6911; family UBA6911; genus UBA6911. The sequence continues at coordinate 11,330 of CAZTHE010000013.1, forward strand.
AGTGAGTTGCCATCGAATGCGGCCGATGTATCGGATGCATGATTGTTGCCTTTCCAATACTCTGTTCCCGATCTGACCTTGCTGCCCGATACACACTGAATACCGCCGACTGCCCCACGGAGGATACTCATGATTGAATTGCCCGAGGCCGTGACGTTGGCTGACCAGCTTAACAAGACGATCGCTCAAAAGCGGATTGTGAAGGTAACCGCGGGACATACTCCGCATAGATTGGCCTGGTACTATGGAAATCCCGAAAAGTACTCTTCTCTGCTTGTCGGCAAAACCATTGATGAAGCAGTCGGATTTGGCGCCCTGGTGGAAATAAAAGCGGAGACCTCAGCCATATTGTTTGGCGATGGTGTGAGTCTCAGATTCCATGACAGGAATAATTCCCTCCCCGCCAAGCACCAGTTTCTGGTCGAATTCGATGATTTTTCCGCGATAAGCGCCTGCATTCAGATGTACGGCGGAGTTGGATGCTTTGGCGAAGGGACCCTGGATAACCGCTACTACAAGGTAGCCAAAGAGAAACCCTCTCCTTTGGGTGATGGTTTCAGCGCCGAATACTTCGACCGGCTCATATCCGCACCGGAGGTGCAGAAACTAAGCGCTAAGGCCTTTTTGGCCACCGAACAACGGATACCGGGAATCGGCAATGGAGTTCTGCAGGACATTCTTTTCAAAGCGGGAGTGCATCCAAAGAAGAGGATTTTAGCCTTCTCCGGCAATGATAAAAAGGCTATGTTCGATTCAATAAAAACGGTTCTTCTGGATATGTCTGATCGCGGCGGTCGCGACACCGAAACCGATTTGTTTGGAAATTCGGGAGGATATCAAACAAGACTGAG
>CAZTHE010000013.1:12190-45625 GCA_964613495.1 uncultured Acidobacteriota bacterium
ACAGAACGGTGGAAACATGACCGAAACCCAGAAAACCGCCGGCAAACCCTGCCCTCGCTGCGGATCAGATATCGCGAAGGAAAACTACCTTGGCGGCAGCATCTACTTTTGCGCCCGGTGTCAGAAGCTTTAAATTCGGAAACGGCCCGGTTGTCAATGGAAGCCGGCTTGCGGGGGGATTGGATCTGCCGCCCGGCAGGTTTCCCTCCGCTTTTCCCTCATATCTTTTTCGATGGCCGTTGAAAGTGAATCGGCCTTTTCCTGAAGCACTTTTGCCTGCCTCGTAAATTCCGGACATCATTTCTCAAATCGCACGCTTTCGAGCCGCAATTGGAAAAAATCGAGACGATCATATCGATGAGAAATAGAGTCGCTCTGGATATATTCGTGGTAGACGACATGATAAGTCTGATCCCCAGGCGCGTCGATGCGGAGGGCTGCCAACGACCGCTCCAATCCCGGCAGAAACCACCCGGTCTTTTTCGCCGTTCCCCTCGGCTGCCGCTCTTCGGCGAGGAGGGATTTGAAGCTCTTCTCGTCTTTTGCCGCGAAGACCGTGAGCGGAGCCGGGGGGGCCACCTTGCTGTCGACCATGACGGTTCGAATCAACAGCCGGTACCGTTCCAGCAGCCTTGCCGTCCGCCTCGCCTGTTTTACGGAAGCGTTGCTGATTACGACAAAATTGGGACTTCTTACCTCCGTCCAGACTTCCTCGCCGGCGAAGCCCGGCCAGGCGAAACAGAGGATGAACAGCGGCACCAGAAACCGGCTCAGCATCATCGGCGTGATTCCCTCGACCTCGACTCAAACAGCCGGCGCCCGCGCGGTGGACGCCGCAACCGGATGGATTCCACTCTCGTCGGCAAACACCGGAAACAAGAAAACCGCAACGGCCCCGCATGAAAGGATGGGGTGCATCGGCCGCCGTCTTTGCTTTCCGCCCGGCTATCCGCGCCGTCCGGCACTCGCGGCAATGCGCGGACGGGTTGCTGATAGGATATAATATGCCGCCTTCCGTGCATTCGATTCGTTTGCGGGCCTATTTCCCGGAGTACACTCCCCTGTAGTCCCCGTTGTGCGCTTCGTAATTCTCCTTGAGATTGCCCCAATACCCCAGAGGCCTCTCCCCGACCCGCACCTTGCCTTCTGCCTGCTTTACGGTAACAAATTTGCGCCACTCGGGAGGATCCGGCTGAGGATAGTCGATCCTGTGAAAATCGAGAAACCGGCTGCTGGCTTTCCGCGCCAGAGAAGCGTGCAATACGATCTGGGCATGGGTTAGAAGGCTCAAATCCTCGAGGCAGCGTATGAGCTTGTGCGGATCTGATGCCTTCAGGGTGGGCGCCCATTTGCCCTCGATTTCCTGAAGCGTCTGAAGTCCCATCCTGAAAAGCGATTCTGTCTTGTATTCGCTGCAGAAGTACTGCATCGCCCGCGCAATTCCGGCGTGCAGCTCCTTCCAGTCCATCCCTTCTTTCTTCTGAATGGGGGCGTAAACCCGGGCTTTTTCCCGCGAAATCTGATCGGAGGACACAATGGGCTCGCCGGCTCCGCGTGCGAACATCGCTGCTTTTCGGCCGGCATACCTCCCGGTCGCAGCCGCAAAACTGTGATCGCCGGGGGAAAATAGTTGGGTGCCGGCGGCGTACAATCCTTCCAGCGTGGTTTGCAGGTCCCAGTCGATCACCAGGCCACCGCCGTTGGCCTCCCGCCATTGCGGAAGGCTGGATCCTTCTATCAATGCATAATTCTGAAGCTGGTCCTTGCCCGGATCAAAGCCGGCTGCCGTGTAGGTATCCGCGATGATCTTCCCCGTGCTTTCTTCTTCCAGCAGCATGTTCCACACGGCTTTGCGCTCCATTTCAGGCATGGACGGGAAGTCTCCATAGAACGGCAGCGTGTATTCGCCCCTCATTACGCCTTCGCGAATTGCGGGCCAGCCCAGTCCCATGCGGTCGACGCTCTTCTGGCGCCAGCCGGGTTCCGTAACGATCGGCAGGGATTTTCCTTCGGCATCCACCAGCATGACATTCTCATAGCTTGCGTCGCCCGCACCCGTATACCATCTGTGCTTGAAACCGGGCGTGATACCCATGACCCCGGATCTTTCCATCAGAGCGAACTCGGCGCCGGCTCCCCAGGCCATGGCGATGCCGTCTCCGGACACCGCGCGCGGCGACATGGTGTTGTAGCCGGAGAGTTCGGTATTGAGCAGCCAGAGGGATCCGCCCGAAGAGGAGCAGAGTATTGCGGCCTTGGACTTAAAGATCAGGAATTCGCCGGTCCGGCCGTGAACGCCCGTAGCTCCGACCACTCTGGCGCCCTGAATTCCCTTCTCTGTCAGCAGGCTGGTCGCCATGACGCGGTCGTATATCGTGACACCCAGGCGCTCGCATTCATTTTTCAATGCCGGCTTGAAGGTCGTTCCCCAGACGCGGATGACGACATTGGTGTCGTGGAATGGGTTCATGCGCGGCGAAATGAGGAATTTGGTCCTGTCGTCGCGCCCCTCGACACCTTTGAACCGGTCCCCGGTATCCCGGATCTTGCCGCCCATTTGTTCCAGTTCCAGAAGCGTGTCGTAGTTTTCCCGGCACTGAATTTCCCGGCCGATGCCGCAACCATACCCGCCGAAACCGTTGGTGAGCCGTTCCGCCCATGCGTCGGGATCCACCTTCGACAGCGGATTCGCCGGCGCATCGCACCAGTGGTCGCATCCAGGCCCTCCCGCCCCGCTGCGGGCAGTGGCCGACTTTTCAACGAGAGCGACTCTCAGCCCCGTCCGGGCGGCGCCGATGGCGGCCCAGCACCCGGCAATGCCGCCGCCGATAACCAGGACATCCGTCTCGATCACATGTTCCTGCCCATAGCGAATGGCATAGGGCCATACGGGCGCATGGCCTCCGCTCTCGACAAATTCCCGAAAGGTGGTCATTGCCTTTGCCTCCCGACATTCCCCGTGCGGGCGGCTATCCAGGGCCGTTCGCATGGATGTCGACGAATCACACACGAAAGACCCGGCCGGTCGCTTTGCGCCTCCAATACCCTCTCTGCTGCAGCGGCCAATTGAATTTGACGGCGCCGGGACTGGGGCAATCGTTGACGCAGGTGCCGCAATACCAGCACTCGTCCGGATGCAGGATGATGGGGCATTTTCCCTGCTCGGGATTCGGGATGAACACGTCCATCGGGCATTGCTCAACACATGTGTTGCACCCGTTGCATAGGTGAGGATCGAAGATTGCCGGCCTGCCTGGCGTCGCCGCATTGGGAACCGCGTAGACTTTCATACCTGTCTCCTATCGGGCTCCAGATATCCAATTAACCCGCATTATACATGAAGCCTCTGATGCCGCTACTCGAATCGCCCCTGCGCGGATCCTGAATGAAGGGTGTATAATGCAACGCACCGGATGAGAGGATAAACCGACATCTGAATACTGCAAGGAGGCGCGCCTATGAATCGCGGTTCTGTTCTGGTATCGCTTTTTGTTCTGCTGGCCGGCATGCCGATCGTTTCCATTCCTGCGGCAGCGCAGCAAAAGTGTGAGAGCCTGGCATCGGTAAAAATTCCCAACGTCACCATTACCAAAGTCACGGCCGGCAAGCCGGGAGACTCGTTGCCCGCCCAGGCCGGCGGCATGGGCAACGTGCCGGGACGCGCGATGAAGGTTCCCTTCTGCAGGATAGAGGCTTTTTCGGCGCCGACCAGCGACTCCCATATCGGCATCGAGGTGTGGCTTCCGGATCCGGCGAATTGGAACGGGAAATTCCTGGCCGCAGGCAATCCCGGATTCATAGGCGGGCTCACCGCCTCCGGCCTTGCCGGAATTATGGAGCAGGGATATGTGGCCGGAGGAACCGACACCGGGCATGTGGACACCGACAATCCCGACCGTGACACGCAGGGATTTCAATGGGCGATAGGTCATCCCGAAAAATGGGCGGACTGGGGCTATCGCGCCGTCCACGAAATGGTTGTCGTAACCAAGACGATGGCCGAGAAATATTACGGCAAGCCGATCCAATATTCTTACTGGAACAGCTGCCATAACGGGGGCAACCAGGGACTCAACGAAGCGCAGCGCTATCCCGATGATTTCGACGGAATCGTCGCCGCCGATCCCGCATTCTGGATATCTCATCTGCAATCGGGATCCCTTTATATCAGCTGGGTCGCTCTCAAGGACGGAGTCGGCGCCCCCGGCTACATCCCGCCCGCCAAGGTGGCTTCGTTGAATAAGGCGGCCCTCGCTGCCTGCGACAGGGACGACGGGCTCGAAGACGGGCTGATCGTGGATCCGACAAAGTGCAAATTCGATCCCGCGAGCATACGTTGCAAGGGTGCGGATTCCGACTCCTGCCTTACCGCCGCCCAGGTGGACACGGCCAGAAAGATATATGCCGGCGCCAAATTCAAGGACGGAACCCCGATTTACAGCGGCTTTGAACCCGGGAGCGAATCGACCTGGAATTTCATGATTGAGAAGGAACCCTTCTCGGTCAACATCAACTTTTTCAAGGGCATGGTTTTTCAGGATCCTCACTGGGATTTCCGCACCTTTGACGTGGATCGGGACACACGAAAGGCGATTGCGGAAACGTCCAGGTACGTGGACGGCAACAATCCCGACTTGAGGCCTCTGAAGAAAGCCGGCGGCAAGCTCATGATCGTTTCGTCCTGGAACAGCCTGGCTCTTCCGCCAAGACAGGTCGCGGAATATTACAGGAGCGTGGAAAAGGCCATGGGCGGGCCGGAGCAAACGCGGGATTTCGCGCGGCTGTTCTCAATACCGGGAGCCGGCGGCTGCGTCGTCGGCCCGGACTTCAAGGCCTTCGAAGCCATGCAGGATTGGGTCGAAAAAGGCATAGCCCCGGACCGGATTACCTACATTTATAGGGAAAGCGGCAGAGGAGGAAAGCCCACAAAAACGAGGCCGGTATGCGCCTATCCGGAGGTTTCGAGATATAAGGGAAGCGGCGACGTCGATGACGCCGCCAATTTCACCTGCGTCGCTCCGGGCGAGTGAGCGCCTGTAGACCGCGGACGGAGCAAGGCCTCGCGTATCTCGGAAACCCGAACGCCGGGCGAAACGGCGATTTTCGAAAAATGTTCGAGAACCAGGATATTCAGGGCGTGGGGACCGCAACCCCGGATTGCCGGCATGCGCCGCAAACGATCCTGGCATGCCGGGCGGGCAAGGATGTTTATGTCGAGAAGCCGATGGCGCTCTTCGTCGATGAAGGCAAACGGATGATCCGGGCGGCCCGTCAATCGCCCATTGCGATAGATCCGCGACGTTCCTGCCGGCCGGCCCGGCCTCTTATTCTTGCCACTGGTGAACGACTTCGCCGAGTCCCAGCCCGCTGCCGGATGGAGGAGCTTCCATGATGCTGAACTTCGCATCCAGCACGCCGGCCGGGCCGAAGAACGTCAGCGGATCATGCGGGCCGTCAAAGAACTGAACGGTCGCAGTACCTTTCGCTTCCTTGCCCGGCTTCGGCATGAATGAGCCGGAAGCATCTGCCGGAAGATCGCAGCCCACACATACGAGCTGCGTTAGCGGGGGAACCGAAAGCGAAGCATTGGGAATACGCTTAACCAGGTACGTCGGTCCCATGTCCGGCCACGTAACGTCCGGAGCCGAGTCGGATGCCTTGTATTCCACTCTCATCAGCGGAATGTTGTTCTGGTCCTTCAGCTTGTTGCAGGCGATCGTCCAGCCGGTATTCGTCTGCGTCCAGGTAATGTCCGCCATTTTCTTTGGCCACCCCCAGACTTCGCGCCCCGTAATGAGTCCCATGTCGCTGTCGATATACTCGATAAGCGTTGTGTTGCCGGTTTTGTTGTTCCATTTGATGGGAGTGTTGATCGCGATCTCGTGAACGTTATAGCCTTCACAATCGGGGCTCCAACCCATCAGGAGCACAAAAAAATCCTCTTCGCCGGCCTGTTCCAGGGGCTTGGGAAGGGCCCGCTGGATAGCGCCCTTCGGAGCCTGGCACAATATCTGAAGGCCATAGGTCTTGCCGAAATTGTGGGGCAGGGGAGGATACGGCGGCGAAAACTCGGGAGAGGGAACAAAGTTGGCTCGTGAAGGGTTCAAGCTTTTATCCGCCGGGCCTTTATCCATGGCGCCCTTGTCCGCGACCGAGCACCCCGACAAGGCGATCGAGAGAGCCGCACCCAGGCAGACCACCCATATACGCAATGAGTTCCGTTTCATCATAAAGCCTTCCTTTCTATGCAGCTGCCAAATATCCGCTGTTTGAATGTACCCTCATCCCTGATTTTTAGGGAAGTGGGAGTCAGCAGGCTGTCGGCTTGCCCTTTCTGAAGGAAAATATGCTCCGGGCGCATGGATGACAGACCGCCGTCATTCATCAGCACCAGGATGGACTCATCCAGCATGGATCCCATAAGCCCCGCCGCGTTTTTAAATGCGATCGAAGCCCCGATTTCGCGGACGACAAGGTCAAAGCGCGGCACCCCTTCCCGGCTGCATATGATCCCTTCCGGCCGGATCGCCGTGGAATACCTTCCGCCGAGGGAAATTTCGGATGCGCCGATTATGGCCTTTTCAGCCCCCTGTCCCGATTTGGCGCTGAATACGATCGACCCGGGAGTGAGCCTTGCGATCGTGTCGCCGTCCCTCAATGTGATTTCCCGCACTTCCAGCCTTTCCATGCTGTCCGGCGATTTTTGCGGAAGTACATGCCCCATCGTCAGGAGCGCGCCCAGGCACAGGCTCAGTCCCGACACTATCACCTTCATTTTCCTGTTTTGCTTTTCCAGATTCTCAATTCTTTCAATCAATCGATCGGTCATATTGCTCTCCTGCGCATATGGCATGAACCGCTTTTGTCATGCCACGATGGGAATGCCATTCGTTCCGAGAAGGATCCGGGTTGCGGGTTGCAGCCGCAACCCGCGATTCTAGGCCAGGAGCTCTTGCGCCCGGATCAGTCTGTTTCGAACATCGACTCCATGGGGGCACTGGATGGCACAGGCAGGGCAATCCCTGCAACGAACGGTCCGGACTTCAATGGGCAGGCGCATAAAGCCATTGTGCGCCTGACGGAAATCGCCCGCGAAATCGTTATAGGCAAGGGATCGCAATTCGTCGGCGACCGGTATCCCACGCGGGCATTTGCCCTTGCACGCATAGCACATCCGGCAGTAGAGCGGCCGGATCTCCTCGTTTCGGGCAAATAACATTTTTTCGTCCTGAGAGGTATAGGGCTCCGCCATTGCCCGGAAGTTCATCTCGACCTCCTCCAGATTTTTCGCGTAGGGCACCGTGGTCGATATGTCGGGATTTTGCAGCACCCATTTGACGGCAGCCAGCGGCCCTTCATCGGTCAGATCCCTCCTCTCTTTCGGCGGGGGCGCGAAGCCGGCCATGGACATGGCGACAATCACCTTCATTGCAACCACTCCGACGCCCGCCACATGCAGCCGGTGCAACGCAGCGTTGCGGCCCGACCCGATCGGGTAGCTATAGGTGGTCTGCACGACATCGTGTTTTCCAATCTTGATGACTTTGTCGACCACGGCATTTATGTCGTGCGTGCTGATTCCGATGAAACGGGTCTTCCCCTGCTTTTTCAGGATTTCCTGGGCTTCGACCAGTTCGTCGGTTATCGAGTCGGGCGTGTCCCTGGCGTGCAGATGCCAGATATCGACATGATCGGTTCTCAATGCCTTTAGACTCTCGTCCATTTCCCTGAAAACCTCGGCCTTGGTCACTCCGTCGGTCTTGCTGGCCAGGATGATCCTGTTTCTCCTGGACCTTAGAGCCGCCCCGGTGATCTCTTCGCTTTTTCCCTTTTCGTATGTGCGGGCAGTATCGAAATAATTGACGCCCAAATCCACGGCGCGAACGAGTACGGCGGGATCAGGGATAAGGCCTACGCCGCAACCGACGCCGGATACCTTGAGCCCGGTTCGGCCAAGCGTACGGTAGACAACCCCGCCGGAGGGCCGGCCATAGGACTCAGCGGAATGAGATGCGACGAGTCCCGCTACGGGCAAGGCAATCCCGGCCTGCAGGAATTTCCTGCGCGATGAATCGAAATCCATGAAATGCTCCTTTCCGGATTCGAAATTCCAGCTTCCACATTCGAGACTCTGCCGCTCGATATCCCGCTGTTCGTTTGGTTTATGGTCCCGTAACGATTGCCGTCACAATTGAGTCCGGAATCGCATGGTTTCCGGTCATATTTCAGGTTTGGGTAAGATCCGCAACCTCCTCGTTTCCTACCACGGATGGCCCTGCCAACCGGATGGCCGCGTGGGCCCCTCGAACCAATACTCCTTGCCGCCCATGATCTTGTGGAACCTGGGGCCCAGGTGTATCGCCTGAAATAGAATCGGTTTGTTGACAACCTTAAAATTCAGCGGGCAATGGTGCATTCCCTTCGGAACGAAAACAAAAGTGGGTTGGGTAATGACGTGTTTCTCCTCTTCCGGCCCGTAGCAGAGCTCCACTACCGCATCGAAGCTTCCCCAGATGTCGGGCATCTGCGCGCCAAAGATTGCGAAATATTCGTCGACAAGGTGGTGGTGGCCCTCCTTCTCCATGAAGTTGGCCTTCGTAATCACCTGCCACCCCATATTGATGTTGGCGCCCGGTATTTGCCACGCCCCCCTGAAGTACGCCGACGGCGCTCCCATGCTCGGAAGCATGACGCTCATGTTGTCTTTCAGCCCGGTAAACAGATATTGGGAATATTTGTCGCCAACGGCGTGAGATTCGAGGTCTTTGGGAATATCACGGGCCGGTTCAGCCGGAAGCGCTTCCACGCCAGCCGTCGCGGCTGCGGCAGCCGCAGCACCCGCGGCAACTTCCTTGACAAAGTCTCTTCGCGTAATGGCGGTAATGAATTTCTCGTACATGAGGATTTCTCCATTGTTGGATACGGGTTTCTTTTAAGGATGCCCCTGTTTCTAGCACAAACGGCTTCGGTCCCACAAGCAGAAAGCCCTCGATGACATAGGGTCGTTGATGATGGACTTTTGACCGCATTCGGCCTATATTGCGGCTAAACATGATCTCAGCCCAGGAGTGAAACCATGAAGACCGTTAGCGCGATTGTATTAGCGATGATACTTTTAGCCGTTCCCTTGACTTTATGGTCTCAGAGCGCTCCGGACGGCGCCCGGATATTCAAAGACAGATGCGCATCCTGTCATGGAGCCAAAGGAGAAGGATTGGCAGCCGTTAAAATTCCCCCGGTCAAGGGAACAGGCATGACGGTCGAAAAAATCGTCGATCTTATTTCCACCGGCGTAGGCGGAAAAACCGTTCATGCGACGCCGATCGTCAATCTCAATGACGGGGAAATCCAGGCGGTTGCCAAACATGTGAAGAATCTTGAATAAGACCGACTCGGTTCTTGTTTCTTCGCTTGTTTGGAAAATGGCAGGGCAGCCGGGGTTGCCATGGCCCCCGAATGGGAGACATCGCCATACGTCGTCCCGGAGAATCGCCCCTGCGGGCGGCAGTGTCCCGTATCAAGCACGCGATGCTCCGATCCGCCTTTTGCATGTTTAGAGAGCGGCGCCGAAAGCGACCGGCGGCTCGGGGTTCCTGGCGCGCGCATCCACGCCGCATCGGCGTTGAATAAGCACAAGCCCCGCGGGCGCCGACACAGACTGCGCCGTATACCCGGAGGGAAGGATGTGGATCTGAAAGGAAAGGTTGCCATCGTTACCGGAGGCGGCACGGGCATCGGATCGGCCATCACGCGGCGCTTCGTCGCTTGCGGCGCCCGCGTTTGCATCGCGGGCCGCCGCCGGGAGATGCTCGACGCCATGGCGAAATCCCTGCCCGGGGGCTCGATAAAAATCTGTCCGGCGGATGTGTCCGAGGAAAAGGATGTGGGGCGGATACTGAAGACGGCGCTATCCTTCGAGAGCGGCCTCCACGTGCTCGTCAACAACGCGGCAATGGATCAGGACCCTCCCGCGGGCGTCGTGGACATGGACATCGCCAATTGGAGACGCATGCTGGACGTCAATCTCACCGGTCCGTTTCTCATGATGAAGGCGTGCATTCCCAAAATGATAAAAGCAGGCTCCGGCTCGGTCGTGAACGTCTCGTCCCTGGCGGGATTGCGCTGCATCTCGGAGAATCCCGGTTTCTGCGCCTCGAAAGGCGGGCTCATCAACCTGACCCAGCAGGCGGCGCTGGACTACGGGCGATACCGCGTACGATGCAATGTCGTATGCCCGGGAGCAACGAACACGGAAATGTTTGCGGAAAACATGGGGGCGTTTGCCCGGATGATCGGGACCAGCGTGGGGGACGTCTTCGCCCGCTTCATGAAGGACGTTCCCCTGCCCCGCGTCTCCCGTCCCGAAGAGACGGCCGGCATCTGCGCGTTCCTTGCGAGCGATGACGCGTCCTTTATCACCGGCGCCGTGATCCCGGTGGATGGAGGGGCGGCGATCGTCGACGTGTCCGGGGCCGTGATCAGCGATATCGTGCGGGGATCCAGGAAACAGGCCGGAGGCGCCCATGGCTAAAATCCCGATGGGAACCGGTGTCGTCGCGGGAGGAATTACAGTCAACCACCGGACGGAAGCGGCAGACGAATACGGCACCCGGATTGCCGGTTTGTATGCCGCGGGACCGGATGCGCGGCGCAGCGCCTCTTTCAAAGACAGATCGCCGATGTGCCGCAATAAATAGTTGCGGAACTTTTGAGATTCCGGCTGTAATATCTGCAGGGGGGTTGATCCCGTTTCGAGCCCCCTGTCTCATTATGAGCTTTATTGAACCGGCTCATGCGGGGTGACGGGGAGATTAGGATGCTCACTTCCCCGGGCGAGTGCGGAATCTTTCGGGAGGAATGGGATTTATGTTGGATGGTGACGCTCTAAAAGCGAAAGTCCAAGAGCTGGGATCCAGAAAATGGGATGACAAAGCCCTGGAATCGAAAATGCTGGATTTAATGGAAAAGGGAATTCCAAAGAAGAAACTGGACCCCGGGGAATTGAAGGCTCACAAAGAGGAGATTCTGGACCGGGTCCAGTTAAGAGCGGAAGAATATAACTACTATCTGAAAAACTGCGCTCAGGGCACGGCCCTCGCTCTGTTCGAGGAATTCGGCATAGGCAGCATGGAAATAGTCAAGGCTCTGACTCCCTTTCCGGGAGTTGGCGGCACGGGGGAGATCTGCGGCGGCATCACGGGAAGCCTGATCGCGTTCGGCCTTTTCTTTGGCACGGATGACAGACGTGACGTGAAACATACGGACAAGGTGATTAAACTCTCGCAGAAATTCATGGCCGAATTCGTGGGCAAGATAGGCCATTTGTACTGTGCGGACATCATCGAGAATGTGATTATGGGCTATAGCATCAATCCCGGCGAAAGCGAGCAGGCCATGGTACGGTTCGGCCATGACAAGGGTTTCGAAAAATGCGGCTTGCCTCCCGGCATTGGCGTAAGACTGGCTGCGGAGTTCATGATCGACAGCCTGGAGGAATAGGGGCCGTCTTGAGCCCGCATGATACATGATAGTTCGTCGCGAGGCGGTGCAGACGGTTTGAAAAACCGATTTCAGATTCCAGATGTCGTATTGCCGGACAGTCTCGAATAATCTCTCCTTCTAACCCGGCTCACTCTTGCCCGAATCGGCGATCCGCGGGCCTGCCTGGAATCTGGAATCCGGAATCGAAATAAAATTTCCCGGATCCGCCGCCGCTATAAATTTCCTCTGATCGGATTCGGCCCGAGTCTGCGTATCTTTTCCGTAATTTCTTTCGCGACCGCGGCAAAGCCGGCTCCCATCCCGGCGGACACCGCAACCATCTCCAGCCTTTCTCCGCCGATGCCCGTCTCTTCCAGAAGATTCCGGGCGTATTTCACACGTCTTGAAGCCCGGGTGTTGCCGTTTTCAAAATGACAATCGCCCTCCAGACAAGCGGCCACAAAAACGCCATCGGCGCCCCTTTCAAAGGCTTTCAGGATATGGATCACGTCGACCCTGCCGGCGCAGGGCACACTGATTATTTTGACATTGGAGGGATAGCTTAGTCTTTCGCTCCCGGCCGTGTCTGCCGCGGTGTATGCGCAGTATTCACAGCAGAAAGCCACGATGACGGGCTCAAAACCGGCCATGGTGCGCCTCCCCTTTGTTCAGAAGTGCCTCCAGCTTGGCCAGGATACGTTCATCCTCCGTCCCTGTCATCCGGATGGCCTTTGCCGGACATTCCGCCGCACAGGCGCCGCATCCGCGGCACAGAGTCGCATCGATCCGCGCGCGACCATCGGCAGCGATATGGGGCGCATCGAATGGGCAAACCCGAACGCAGTTCAGACAAGCCGCGCACTTCTTGTCGTCGACACAGGCGAGTTCCGGGTTAGTGTCGATCTCCCCATTGGTCAGGAGCGCAAGGGCGCGTGCGGCGGCGGCCTGGCCCTGGGCGACGCTTTCCCGGATTGTCTTCGGCCCATGGGCGGTGCCTGCCACGAAGAAACCCGGGTTCGGAAGGGCCACAGGCATCAGTTTGACATTATCCTCAAGAAAGAAACCGTCTTTGTTGCGTGGCAACCCGAAAGTTTCCGCCAACTGCATGCTCGATGCCTGGTCGACAACAAACCCCGTGCTAAGCAAAAGTTGATCGACATTCAGCGCCATTTCCCGGCCCAGGACCGGATCATGGAACGTCACTCTGAGTTGCGCACCGGCAGATTCGACCTTCGGAGCGTCGTCCCTGTCGAAGCTGATGAAGATAACGCCTCGCCCTCTTGCTTCCCGATACCTGTCCTCAGCCAGGCCGGAGGTTCTCATGTCGCGATAGAGAACGAAGATGCGCGCCTGGGGATTCAGGTCAAGGATTCGCAGCGCGTTCTTGACGGCTGCCTGGCAGCAGATGCGGGAGCAATTGGGATGTTCCGGGGTACGGGAACCCACACATTGAATCATCGCTATCTTCTGCCAGGCTTTCACCGTTTCCGGTCGGTCTTCGATGAGAGCGTCGGCATCACGCTGAGTGATGACAGCCGCATGCTCGCCCAGGAGGTACTCCGGAGGACGATGGGCCAGTGCGCCATTGGCAATGATCGTCGCCCCGTGCTCGATCCGGTGGAAATCCATTTTGGGGCCGCCCCGGACGCCTGTCGTGAACATGCCCGCTCTTCCACCGTGGTCGACGATCGCCGCATTCCTGATTACGCGTATGCACTCGTGTCCCTCTGTTTTTCCGACCAGCTCCCGAACCATCGCCGGGACATCCTCGCCTTCCAGAGTTTTCCGGATCTTCCCGGCCGCGCCACCCAACATATCGGAACGCTCAACAAGATGGACGCGGAACCGTTGTTCGGCCAGGCGCAGGGCGGCAGACATTCCCGCTACGCCGCCGCCGACGACGAGAACGTCCCTGCTTACCGGCAGCGGTTTCGGTGCCACGGGATTGGCCGCCTTTACGCCGGCCACGGCCATCCGGATGAGGTCTCTTGCCTTTTCGGCAACCGCCTCCGGATGATCCCGATGAGCCCATGTGTTCTGCTCTCGCAAGTTTGCGATTTCCAGCAGTTGCCGATTGAGTCCGGACCTGGCAAGGAGGTCTGAGAACTGCCTCCTGAGAATTCTGGGTGAACTGCCCGCAATCACCAATCGGTTGACACGCGTCGCATCGAGAACGTCTCCGATGCGGCGCATGGTCTCATGACCGCAGGCCTCATCGATCACCTCGACGATTTCCACTTGAGGCAGCGACGCAATATCTACGGCCAGCTTCTGGACATCCAGCATTTTGTCCGCTTCGCTCTCGAAGCCGCATAGGAATACGCCCACTCTGGGTTCTTCTCCGGAAACGTCCCGTTCCGCGGGCATCTTATTTTTTCCGTTTCCTTCGACGCCGGACGGCGCCACATCGCCCGCGGCCAGACAGGCTGCCGCGCCGGCCTGTGTGATGGTTTCCGCGATATCCTTGGGACTCTCGAACAGGCCGCACACGTAGATGCCCGGCCGCGAAGTGGATGCGGGGCCAAAGCTGCCTGTCCTGGCGAAGCCGTGCTCGTCAAGCTCGACACCCATGGTTTGCGCCAGCCTGCGGCCGCTCTCGGAGATTCTGAAACCGGTGGAAAGAACCGCCATGTCGAAGTCTTCGGTCACGACCCTGCTGTCGCGGTCCGGCAGGTATGTAATGGACAGGCGGTTCGTTTTGTCGTTGTGGATCAGGTTTCGCGTTCGACAACGGACGAAACGCACGCCCAATTCTTCCCTGGCCCGCAAATAATAGAGCTCGTGATCCTTCCCGGAGGTGCGCATGTCCATATAGAACACGCACGCATCGATGTCTTTCCGAAAACGTTCCTTGGTGACGATGATTTCCTTGAGGGCAAACATGCAGCAGGCGCTGGAGCAGTATGTTTCATGATGCTCCCGGAGTCCCCTCGAGCCGACACACAGGATCCAGGCGATTTTCGACGGCTGCCGGCCATTGGACGGCCGAACAAGCTTCCCCTGCGTCGGCCCGGAAGAGGAGAGCAGCCGTTCATATTCCAGGCTGGTCACGATATCGGGATGCTGTCCGTATCCGAGAGAACCCGTACCGGAGGGATCGAAGACTTCGGCCCCATGAGCGAGAATTATGGATCCGAACACTTCCTCCCGCGTCTTCTCCCCGTCGTGCAGCACAATCGCGTTGGCCGGGCAGGATTTAACGAGCAAACCGGGATCGGCACATTGTTCCATCTCTATGGAGAACGCCTGAGGCGAAGCCTGTGGATAGCGCATGCACGTTGGAGAAAAGAAATTCAGGCCCGGAGCGAACCGGACGCATTCGGGCATTTTCCGAAGACATTCGCCGCAGGCCGTGCACTTTTCGAGATCTATGTATCTCGGCGAGGAGGTCAACGAGACGGTGAAGCGGCCCGCCTCGCCTTTCACCGATGTCGGACGGGTCATCGTCAATAGTTCTATGCGCCGGCGCCAGCCGTTTGCGGAAAGGCGGGGCAGGATCGAGCACAGGTCGCAATTGTCGGTGGGAAAGGTCCGGTCCAATTGCGTCATCAATCCCCCGGGATGGGTGGCGCTTTCAACGACGACGACCTCCCGGCCGGCTTCCGCCAGGTCGATAGCCGCGCGGATCCCGCCCAGTCCGCTGCCGACCACCAGTACCCTGCTTGCCGGTTTCGATTTCTTATTCTGCATCGCTGCTTCGTTCCTACTGATTACGGATTCTCTCGATCACCTCATCCCGCGGGATGTCGGCGATTGCGGCGACCTGCTTCGGCTCGAAGCCCATGCAGAGAGCAAGAAGCTGGTTATAGTCGAAGACGGGGATGGAATATTCGCGGCCGGTGTCGCCAAGGAGCGTCTGCTGGCTGTCCATCCACATCAGACAGGTGATGCATGAAGACACGATGAAATCGGCCCTGGTCTCTTCCTGAATGGCATCGAGCTTGCTTTTATAGAAATGATGGGCAGCCTTGAGGTCCGATTTGTGGAGACCTCCGGAGCCGCCGCAGCAACAATATTCAAGGCTGTAGGAGTCCACCGCGGCACCCAGGGCTTCGACGAGGTTTCTCAATACCCGCGGGGGGTTGCTGTCGGAAGGTTCGAATCCGACGATTTCACTCGGATAGAGCGTGTGGCAGGGGTACTGCACGACACAGTGCATCCCTTGGAGACATCTGGTGATCGAGGCTTTGATCTTTTCTATTCCTACGTCGTGGAACAGGATATCCGTAATGTGGCGGACGTTGTTTGTGGCCTTGTAGGTCCGTTTCGCCGCCCGCAGGATTTCGTTTACCTGAGCCAACTTCGCATCGTCTTCCATAAGGCGGCGGCCCAACTTGATAGAACTGTAGCAGGAGCCGCATTGAGCCATGAGGTCGCAGCCCTTTGCCTCGCCGATGGAGAGGTTCCATGCGTTGACGGCAAGATGGGCGTTCTCGTCGGCGGAAGGAAACGTGCCGAAAGCCGGGCAGCAGACATACCCCTCCATATCCACGAGCTCCACACCAAGGCGCGGCAGGCTCAGCCGGATCGCCTGCTCGACATCCGGCCGGATCGCGGGCATATTGCAGCCGGGGAAAAATGCATACTTCATTTCTCAGGACCTTTTGAACATGTAGTCGTTCTCACGCACCACCCTGGTCTTCATCAGCATTTTCCGAAACCCCTCAAGCATTTCGGGATACTTGTCAATAGTGGGCATTTCGGCCAATCCCACCGATTTGCGCAGTTCGACGGCTTTGGCCACCGGTTGTGTATAACCCTCCCTGAAAACTTCGGGAAGCGACGGAGGAATGCGTGTTTCGTCGTTTCTGCATTGCCACCTGCGGATAGCCAATCCCAGTTCGAAGGGACGCACTCCCATGGGACAGACCTCCTCGCACCTGGAGCAGGAAATACAGGACCACGGCGTATCGTCATCCAGCAGCTCGTCTTCAAGACCGAGCAATACCAGGCGTGCCAGGCGCCGCATCAGCAGGGGAGGATCGGCCCTGGCCGCCGGACAGACGGATACACAGCTCCCGCAATTGTAGCAATAACGCACGTCGTCGCTCCCGAATATGGCTTTCCACATGTCCGGAACGATTTCCGCTTCTTCGAGATCAATCATGTCGGTCATCCTTTTGAGCCCGCGATCGACGACTGCAGGAACTCCGAATCCACGATGCAGGAAACCTCGAGGCGTCGGACCGCCGAAGCCGCCGTCTCGTCCGTCACAACGATCCTGGAACGCAAGGCCGTTCTTAGAAATGCTTCCTGGCCCAGGATTCCGACGAGGCCCTCGACGGCCTCCGCATTGCGAAACAGAATCATGTCCGGCGGATGATTCAGCACCTCCTGCGCCCAATGGGATTCCCATGCGGCCGGTATGGTTCGACGCAGTTTCAGTTCCACAATCTCCGCCCACCCGGCCGGATCGATCGGCGTTTCATTCGCCATGAGAACCAGATTTGCCGGGGGCCCGTCCGCACTGTGGCTCAGATCCCGCGGAGCAAGCCCCTGCGGGAGAGATGAGAATGCCGCATCTGCCCGGATGCCCGCGCGAAGGAGCTCCCCTTCGACACCCGGGCCGAAGGCCGCAATTTTAAATTTGCCGAGCGATCGCAGATCAAAGCCATGGCGCAGCAGCGCGCGGGTGAAAGCGTCCACTTCCGGCGCACCCGAGAACGCACACCAGCCTCCGGACGAGGCGATGGAGGAAAATCGCGTCCAGCCTTCCGCGTCGTCGCAATCTTCAAAGAGACATGTCGGGTAAGGCAACGGCTCCGCTCCGCGATCACGCAATGCGGCGCAGACCGCCTCCGTCTCCTGCGGGCAGCAGGTGACCAGGATTCGTTTTCCCGCCAGCGGCATCGGAGGTTTGCAGGCAGGCGTCCTGCACTGAACTACCTGTCCGACGACCACGAGAGCGGGCGGCTTCAGTAGCTTCCGCCGGCAGTCTTCGACGATATCGGCGAGCGTTGATGTCTCGATCCGCTGCGCTCCGGTCGAGGCGCCCTGAACGATCATGCAGGGGGTGCCGGCCGCGCAACCGCCTGCGAGCATCTGCCCGACGATTTCTGCCAGATTCGCCAATCCCATGTAAATAGCGATGGTTCCTCCGCGCAGTCCGGCTATCTCCCGCCAGGGCACGGGAATCGGTTCTGCGGACGAACCGTGTCCGGTGGCGAAAAAAACCCATGAAGCGCCGCGCCGGTCCGTGAGGGGCAGGCCGGACGCTGCTGCGACCGCGGAGGCGGCGGTTACCCCGGGCACGACGACCACGCGAACGCCCGCGGCCGCGAGGCATTCGGCTTCCTCGGCCGTGCCTCCGAAAAATGCGGTGTCGCCGCCCTTGAGCCGGACTACGTTTAAACCGCGCAGCGCGAGGTCCACCAGGAGCCGGTTCTTTTCCGACTGCGGCATCGAGTGCCTGCCGGCTCGCCTTCCCACATAATGCCGTTCCACCCGCTCCGGCAGCGAGGAGACGAGCTCCAGGGGAATCAGCGCATCGTAGGCGACGGCGTCGCATCGTTGCAGCAGATCATAGCCCATCCGGGTGATCAACCCGGGGTGGCCGGGACCGGCGCCGACCAGGTAAACGGTTCCGGCTTTCCTGATTTTGCTATTCACCGGATCCGTCCCTTCCGAGTGTTTCCAGCCAGGCCAACCAGCAGCGGAGTTCCGTGCCGTCGGGAGGATCGGGTGGATCTCCGGGACGCATCGACTCCGCAAACCGCCGGTAGAGGGATTCCTTCTCCTTCCAGTCGCCGATTTCGGAGCGAACGGCGGCGCGGAATCCTGCCGCGGCCTCCACCCAACGGGAAAGCGATGCGCCCCCGGAGGACAGTCGATCGCGCACAACCGATGCCATGAAGGGGGCCGTGCCTTCGGTGTTGACCGAGATTGTCAGCGGACCCTGCCGCCAGACGGCGGGAAAAATGACAGTACACAGGTCGGGGTCATCCACGACATTGATCGGGATGCAGAGCCCCGCGGCTTCTTCGAAGATTGCCAGGTTGATCTCGCGACGCCCGGTCGCGGCAATCACAAGCTGGTAACCGCGGCAGTCGCCCGGGGCGAATTCGCGCGCCATCCATTCCATGCCCAGCCCCGTAACGGCGGACCGGATTTCGCTATGGATGCGCGGAGCGATGACCGTTACCCTGCAACCGGCCCCCGTTAGAAACAGGAGCTTCCGCAGCGCGACCTCACCACCTCCGATAATGAGGCACCGCATCCCGGCGCCTTTAAATGCCAGCGGTAAATACATAAGCGTTCCGGATCATCGGGACCCGAAGACCCTAAGAATCCGCTTCATCAGCGGCCATCTTGATTTTGACAAATATCCTGAAAAAGACCGTGATAAGCAAAGCCCCGATCCCGTATATTCCGGCTGAAATCAGCAACTCCGGGATCGTCGGACAATAAGGCGTGAACCGGCCCAGCGGCGAGGGGACAAATCCCGCTATGATCATGGCCAACCCCTTTTCCATCCATATGGATACAAACAGCGCGGCACAGCAGAACACCAGGACCCGTTCATTGCGGCGCATGCCGGGATTGATCAGGAATAACAGAGCCGCCAGGGCCAATATCATGGATGCCCATTCCCAGAACATGAGGCCCTTTCCTCCGGAACCGAACAGCAGGAACTGGAAATGCGAGATGTGTTCCGGGATGCCGCTGTAAAAAGCCGTAAAAAGCTCCATGAGGATCAGGAATACGTGCGCGCAGAGCGCATAGGTGACTATGAGAGCCAATTTCCGGACCGGTTCGCGGCCGGCATCGAAACCGGTCAGTTTCCGGAGCAGGAGCACGAGCAGGATCAGCAGGGCCGGGCCCGAGGCAAACGCCGACGCAAGAAAACGGGGCGCAAGCACCGCCGTCATCCAGAACGGCCGCGCGGAAAGGCCTGCATAGAGAAAAGCCGTAACGGTGTGAATGCTGATCGCCCACGGAATGGAAAGGAGGATCACCGGCCGGATCCAGCCCGGCGGCGCCAGACCTTTGCGTTCGGAGTCCAGCGTCACGCGGCTTATGAGCACATTGAGAAGAAGGTAGCCGCTCAGCGCGGCCATATCCCAGAACATCATCGAACGCGGTGACGGGTAGAGCAGGACATTGAGAATACGCGCCGGCTGCCCCATGTCCACCAGGATGAAGAGCATGCTCATGAGGACCGCGGATATGGCCACGAATTCGCCGAGGGCGGTGATTCGCCCGAAAACCTTCCAGCTGTGCAGGTAATAAGGGAGCACGACCATTACCGCGGAAGCCGCGATGCCGACCAGGAATGTGAATTGGGCGATGTAAAAACCCCAGGTGACGTCGCGGCTCATTCCGGTGATGGCCAGCCCTGTCTGATACTGACGCAAATAAAGCAGGAACCCGCCGGCGATGAACGCGGCCGGCAGCGCCAGCCATACCCAATATTTCCTGTCCCCCCGCAACGCGTATTCGAGCATAGCGATTTCACAAGATGTAATAAACCTGAGGCGACGTGCCAAGACCGGCCCTGCGCCGGATGGTGTAATTCGACCGCAGCACCCGTCTGACCCGAGATGCGGCATCCTGCATATCACCGAAAATCAGTGCGCCGGCCGGGCACGATTCGACGCAGGCCGGAGTCTCTCCCCTGGCCAGCCGTTCCTCGCAAAAGTTGCACTTCTCGACCACGCCTTTCATGCGCGTCGGGAACGAGGGGGTGGTCTCCCCGATGAAGGGTCTCGGGTCGCGCCAGTTGAAGCTGCGCGATCCATAGGGGCACGCGGCCATGCAGTACCGGCACCCGATGCAGCGGTGCCAATCCATCATGACCAGCCCGTCCGATTCCCGCTTCCACGTGGCTCGGGTCGGGCATACGCTGACGCAGGGGGGCGTCTCGCAGTGGTTGCAGAGGAGCAGCGCCGGCCCGCGCTTATACGCATCGGACTGGAATTCGTGGATCTGTTCCGGGAATGCGCTTTCGAAAGAATCCTTCCAGATCCATTTGACCTCGTGCCTTGTGTCGCCGATTTCGGGGACGTTATGCGCGCGATGACACGCCGTGATACACTCCGAGCAGCCGTCCCTTTGCCGGCACTTTCCCAGATCCACGACCATGGCCCAGCGCCTGGCAACTGGGGCACCGGCCGGCAAGCCGAAGGACACGCAACCGGTCAATCCGGCGGCGGCAGCCGATTTGAGGAATCTTCTTCTGCCGATAGCGTTCATCGGGTCTCCTCGGGGGGGGCCACATGACAATTCCAGCAATCCGGCTGTACGGCCACATAGTCGTGGCACCGGTCGCAGAAACTCTGTTTGTTCGAGTGGCAGTCCAGACAGGTGCCGGTCAGGCTGCGCTGGAATTGCCGGCCGTCGGCGGCGACAAAATTTCTGTCGCCGTCGCGCACGACGGTCTCGCGCCAGTCTCTGAGCAAGGTCATGTGGGATGCGCGCATGGTTTCGGATGCCCTGACGCACCCGTCTTTCCCCGGCAGGTTCCGGGTTTTGACAACAATTACCGGAGAGCCGCCCGCTTTCCCCGACGCAAGGTTATACCAGACAGGGAACAGGACAATTCCCAGGAAAACGGCCGCCCCCGCATAAATTTTAGCTCTATCGTTCATCGCACCCTGATCCACGGAGGACACTCGCGACTGTCCCCCGTCAGCTCCCGCGCAAATCGGTGGCGCGCTCCTTCTCTCCGTGCATGACCAGTGCGTTCCCGACCAGTTCATGAACGCCGGCCACCGCAACCCCCGGCACCCAGTAATCCATCAGCGGCGGGAGCGTAGCCTTATCGATGGCGCAGATGCAGGCCAGCAGATTGACCCCATTCTTCTCGTGCACGTATTTCACGGCGTTCGCGCGCGGAAATCCGCCGCGCAAACGGGTTTCCATGTTTTCGTCCGCGCCGATCCCAGAACCGCTGCCGCAGCAGAATGTCTGTTCGCGGATCGTGTTTTCCGGCATTTCATAAAAATGATTGCAGACGCTTTTCAGGATATGGCGCGGTTCCTCTATCAACCCCATGGACCGGGCAGGATTGCACGAATCATGCAGCGTCACGCGCCAGTGATCGTTGCGCCGGGGATCAAGCTTGAGCTTGTTGTTGTGGATCAGATCGGCCGTGAATTCGACGATGTGCACCATTTTGGCGTCGGAGGCAAAATCAAACCGCGTCCCCGTGACAGGGGAGACCGGGGGTTCCAGGAAGTCCGCGGGCCCGTTCATGGTGGCCATGTACTGGTGCAGGACGCGCCACATGTGCCCGCATTCCCCTCCGAGGATCCATTTGACCCCCAACCGCCTGGCCTCCGCATATATCTTGGCGTTGAGCCTCTTCATCATTTCATGGGAATGAAAGTTGCCGAAGTTGCCCCCCTCCGACGCGAAGGTGCTCCAGGTGTAATCGAGGCCGATCTCATGGAACAACGCCAGGTAACCCAGCAGCGTGTAATAATGGGGAGTGCCGAAATAATCGGCCGAAGGGGCAATGAAGAGAATCTCGGCCCCCTTCCTGTTGATCGGCGCTTCGACGCGGATCCCGGTCAATTCCTCCAGTTCATCCACGGCAAACTCGATGCTGTCTTTGAATCCGTGCGGCTGAATCCCGAGATGGTTGCCGGTCCGATAGCAGTTCGCCATGGGAGTGTTGATCCAGTCGATGCTGAGGCCCAGCAGGTTCAGCAGCTCGCGCCCCATCATCGTGATTTCGGCCGTGTCGATGCCGTAGGGGCAGAAGACGGAGCAGCGCCGGCATTCCGTGCATTGATAAAAGTAGCAAAACCACTCTTTCAGGACATCAACGGTCAAATCCCTGGCGCCGGCAATCCGGCCCATCAGCCTGCCGGCCAGCGAGAATTCCCTGCGGTAAATCGACCGCAGCAGTTCGGCGCGCAGCACCGGCATGTTTTTGGGATCGCCCGAACCGATGAAAAAATGGCATTTGTCGGCGCACGCTCCGCAACGAACGCAGATATCCATGAACAGGCGGAAGGACCTGTATTTCTCGAGACGTTCCCGGATCCCCTCGAGAATGATCTCCCGCCAGTTTTCGGGCAGCTGCCAGTCCGCGTCCGACGGCTGCCATCTGCGCCCGCCCGGGAGCGAAAGATATTCATAGGTATTCGGATTTGCCCCGTGGCAGAAGGTGCCCTTGCGGAACTCCGGCCTGACCTCCATCCAGGGATGCCCGGGAGGGGAATAATCGATTTGGACCAGTTGCTCCGGAGTCAATTTATCTTCAGCCATGGCCCGTCCTGTTTCCCGCTCTCCCCGTTCGCACTTCCGGCTTTCTCCACCGGCAGGCCCGCGGCCGCCATCACGGGCCCGAATTCCTCTTCATACTCCTCGTAGGTATGAACCTTGACGTCATAGTTCCATGGATTGACATGCCTGCGCATGCGGCTGTTGTTGGCAAGATTCCTGGTCGGGCTCAGGAAAATCCCGCCCATGTGCATGAGCTTGCTGAAAGGGAAATAGGCGAACAACACGCTTGCCAGGGAAATGTGAATATAGAAGAGAATCCCCACGCCCGGCGGCACCGACGGCTGCAGCGCGATCAAACCGAGCGTGAGTTCCTTGACGCTCCGAAGATCTACCTTATAAATGTGGCGCATCAGCATTCCGGTAGCGGCGATGGATCCGATGAGCAGGAGCGGGAAATAGTCGGCAGCAAGGGAAAAATAGCGAAGCTTCGCGTCGGCGAGCCTGCGGATGAATAAAAACGCCGAGGCTCCGATCAGGATTACGTCGCTCAAAAAAAGCACGGGTACGGCGACCTGAAAAAATCCATCCAGGTTCTGAATCAGCGTTACCGGCTCCGGTTGGGGTTCGGTGAAGAATCTCAGATGTCGAATGAGTACGACCAGCAGGCTCCAATGGAAGCCCATGGCCGCCAGCCAGAGCCATTTTGCCGAGCCATAGACGAGCGCCGGGCCGGGCTTCAGTTCCGCTGCGGTATTTCGGAAAAGCGAGCGGAAAAACAGGATCTCCATTGCCATGCGCCCGATGACGCCGGGGGTCGAGTGGGGATTATCCAGCCGGCTGCTCGAGATCCAGCGTAAAGACCGCTGCTGGCCGCAGGCGGTGGGAATGCGAAACGGAACCGGGGCCGCAGCCCACCGGGCAATTTTCCACAGAACTCCCGCGATAAATATAACGACTGCCGCATAGGGGATGATGATGCCGAATACGCAGCTCATAGTTTTGCCAGGGGATCCCGCAAAATGCCTTCACCGATCGTCGTGGACTCGGGCATGGATTTGAGATCGGATGCGGATCCGCTTTTCCCTCGTGTGTCCCGGCCCGCGTCCATGAAAAAATCCACGTCCGGGCTTTAGGGCCTGTTGCCTGTCGAATAAATTTCCGCAATTTTTTTGCGGCTGTCGATGAACATCTCCCGGGCGATACCGGCGATCCCGTCAATCCTTGAATCGAAGTACGCGAGCTCCTTTTCCGAAACAGGACCCGCAGGCGCGTCCCGGACGATCTTCTTTAAGATATGTATGAAACCGATTCCTTCGGCCGGATCACTCCCCTGCACGGCTTTGATCTTCATGGCGTATTCGAGGGGGGGCCGATCGATATCCCGGCCTTCCGCGAGTGCAAGGAAGATCTCCTCCATCGCTTCCCTCAATGCATATGCGACGGGATTTGCAAACCGGTCTCTCTGCCCTCCAAGGAACGATGCCGTTTTCGCCTCATATTCACCCAGCATGCGGTGAAACCATTGACTCAAGAAAAATTCTCTTTGCCGCCGAAGCAGGTCCTGCAACGAAGTTTTCACGCGGGATCCCCAAAAGACCGGGCCACACCGGCGAATTCAGAATCGGACAGCATCGAACCCCTAGACGCAACCCGTCGGCTTGGCCAGGCCCGCGACCTTACAGGCTCCCTTCGCGGGGCCGGAAGGGAACAGATCGTAAATCTCTTTCAACGAAAAACCCGTTTCCTTGCAGAGCTTGCGTATCATCGGCGCAATGCCGAATTTCTGGTAATAGCCGCGCAGATAGTTGATGACTTTCCAGTGCGCCTCCGTCAGTTCGTTGACCTGCTCGGTGCTTGCAAGCGCCACCGCTATCCGCTCACTCCAGAGCTCGGGTTTCTCCATGAATCCGTCTTCGTCCACCTCGACAGTGACATCCTGATATTGAAATGAAGGCATCGCTTTTTCCCTATCATTTAGAGTTGAGTTCTTAACCCGCATGACTCATGACGCTTCCGCTGCGGCGGCATCGGACCCGGGCATGTCTACTGCGGCTTCATTTCATGCTTCGCATGAAATGGCGCGCCCCGTCGGATTCCTTTGCGTACCGGTCGAGGCCTGCAGCTTCGCTGCAGGTGGGCCTGCAGCTTCGCTGCAGGTGGGCCTGCAGCTTCGCTGCAGCTCGCCTGCTGGATCCTTCCGTCTGCGCCGCCTCGCGAGGAACCTTCGTGAATCATGCGGGTTAACAATTTTCACAGGCGACTTAGTTTGCTGTGATCCTTCAAGAAGTGTCAAGATTAAAAAACACCGGAGTGCGGGAACAAGGATGCGGGCAAAGTATAAATCATGCTCCATGGGGACTGCCCTATTTCTTCCAACCCATCGATTAGATGGGCATTTCCTGCAACCAATTGACTTTATTAAATTAACGTTGGGACGGCAGCGCATGAAGATATATCTCAATTCCCGACAGGCATCGCCGTGGCCGGATCCGGGGCATGGATACTGCGCAATATCGTGCAAATTACCCTTATATCTGCTTGACATCAAATGGTGACTGTATTACTCATGCGTAGAATTGTTCGTTATTCCATAGGATTGCGGCCGCGAGCCGGGTCGAGTTATCTGCGCAATATATTTCCGTGCAATAGGAAATTGCCGTAAATGAACGAGGATCGGGGCTGGAATGAGGTTGTTGTCCTTTGACCGCCCTTCCCCGACTGCCGGAAAAGCAGAAGGATTCATACGGATCCGGGAGCCGGTGATGAAGAAAATCAGCCGTGGGTAATGGATATCCCCCACAGACAACAGAGGATCGACGATGGCACAGGATGGGAAAAAGGCGAATGGCAAGCTGAAGGAGCTTTTAAGGGGCCCCTGGCCCAGCTTCGTGAAGGAGATCGAGGCGGCCGCGCAGAAGAGCGTGATGAGCGGCGACCTGCTCGGCCTGCTGGACCGGTCCTATGAGGACCGCATCGGCCATTGGAAGCACGGCGGGATCGTCGGCGTCCGCGGTTACGGCGGCGGAGTGATCGGACGATACTGCGATCTTCCGGAGGAATTCCCCAACGTATCTCAGTTCCACACACTGCGCGTGAATCATCCCGCGGGCTGGTTCTATACAAGCGAAAAGATACGAAAGATCTGTGACATCTGGGAAAAGCACGGCTCGGGACTGACCAATATGCACGGGTCCACCGGCGACCTTATCCTCCTTGGCACGACGACGGAGGAACTCGAACCGGTTTTTTCGGATCTGACCCAGGAGGGATTCGACCTCGGCGGGTCGGGTTCGGACATGCGCACGCCTTCCTGCTGTTGCGGCCCCGCGCGCTGCGAATGGTCCATGTTCGACACCCTGCGCGTGACCTACGACCTGACGATGCATTATCAGGATGAACTGCACCGTCCCTATTTCCCGTACAAGTTCAAAATCAAGGTGGCCGGTTGCCCCAATGACTGCGTCGCATCCATCGCCCGGGCAGACATGTCCATCATCGGCATCTGGCGCGACGACATACGCATAGACCAGGACAAGGTCCAGGGCTATGCCGGCAAAAAGAGCTTCCATATGGAGAGAAACGTAATCCGCCGCTGCCCGACGGGCTGCATGGACTGGGACGGGAAGGAGCTCACCATCGACAACGCGAACTGCTCGCGCTGCATGCACTGCATCAACGCCATGCCGCTCGCGCTCAAACCGGGCAAGGACCGCGGGGCGGCGATCTTGATCGGCGCCAAAGCGCCGATCGTGGCGGGTGCGATACTTTCCAGCGTGCTGGTGCCGTTCATGCGTATGGATCCGCCCTACGGCGAAGAGGAGCCCAACTACAACGACCTGATCGAGCTCATCGACTCCATCTGGGAATTCTGGGGCGAAGAGGGGAAGAGCCGCGAGCGCATCGGCGAATTTATCCAGCGTGTCGGCCTGGGGAACTTCCTGGAAGCCATCGGGCTGGATCCTCGCCCTGAAATGGTGGCGCATCCGCGCGAGAACCCGTATGTTTTCTACGCGGCGCAAAAGGAAACAAAATAGCGAAACATGGCCTGGCGGCGAATGAGCCGCCCCAAGAACGGACAAGGAGAGAGTAATGGCATCTCAGGCTTCAGACCGGCTCACCGATATCGGTCCTCCGCATTATCAGAAATTCCTGCCCCCGGTCATCAAGGCGAATTACGGGAAATGGGACCACCATGAAATTCTCGAACCGGGCGTCATGGTTCATGTGGGGGAAACGGGGGACAGGCTTTACACCGTACGGGCGGCATCGCCGCGCCTTCTCTCGATTGCCAAGCTGCGCCAGTTCTGCGATCTCGCCGACAAATACAGCGGCGGCTACTTCCGGTTCACCAGTCGTAACAATATCGAATTTCTGCTGACCGATCAGCGGAACATCGCGCCGCTGAGAAAGGATCTCGAGGATCTCGGACATCCGGTGGGCGGCACGGGGAATGCGATTTCCAATATTGTCCATACCCAGGGCTGGGTTCACTGTCATTCTGCCGCGACGGATGCCTCCGGAATCGTCAAAGCCGTCATGGACGACCTCGTCGACGAATTCCGCAACATGCGCCTTCCGGGGAAACTGCGAATCGCCCTGGCCTGTTGCCTGAACATGTGCGGCGCCGTTCACTGCTCCGATATCGCCATCCTCGGCATCCACCGCCTTCCGCCGAAGGTGGACCGCGACCGCATGTCGAAGATCTGCGAAGTCCCGAACCTGACGGTCGCGTGCCCGACGGCCGCCATCCGGCCCGTCGTCGTGGATGGGAAACAGACCATCGAGGTGCTGGAAGAGCGTTGCATGTACTGCGCGAATTGCTACACTGTATGCCCGGCGATGCCCCTGGCGGATGCGCAGGGAGACGGCGTTTCCATCTGGGTGGGGGGCAAGGTCTCCAACGCCCGGTCCGAGCCGAGGTTTTCGAAGCTGGCGATTCCGTACCTGCCGAATAATCCTCCCCGCTGGCCGGAGGTCGTCCAGGCCGTCCGGAACCTGGTCGACGTCTGGGCCGTCCAGGCGCGCCCCTTTGAGCGCATGGGCGAATGGATCGACCGGATCGGCTGGCCGCGGTTCTTCGAACTGACGGGAATCGAGTTCAAGAAGGAGCATATCGACGATTACACGCACGCCGGGCTGACATACAAGCGCTCCACTCACTTGAGGTTTTAACGATTCAATAAAGAGGGGCTCCATGGAAATATCCACCGAACAGCTTGCCGAAGCCATTTTCAAGATGGTCAGGCAGAATGCCGGCATCAAGAAATTCAAGGCGCTGGACCTGCAGAAGGCCATGATGGAAATGTATCCGGGTGCAGTCGACAAGCAGATGGTCAAGGATGCCATCCGGATCAACATCGATTCGGAACGGCTCGTATATACCTACTTCGGCGGTTCCTATATCGAAATCCCGCACGAGGAAGCCGCGGCAAACTGAAGGCGCGGGCATTGCCTGAAGGTGAAACGCAGCCACGAATTGCGCGATCGCGAACAGGACATTCGTGCAATTCGTGGCTGCCGCCGTTTTTCGGGGCTGCATTCATGGTTCCACGCATCATGATAGCCGGGACCGGCGGGGACTGCGGCAAGACCGCGATCTCGCTGGGACTGACGGCCTGCTGGCGGAACGAGGGGCTTGAAGTCGCTCCCTTCAAGAAGGGACCGGACTACATCGATGCCGCATGGCTCTCCCTCGCCGCCGGCCGGAAGGCGCGGAATCTCGACGTCTGGATGATGGGTGTGGAAGGCGTCCTCCGCGCCTTTGCCGCCAACGCGATCCGCGGCGGGATCAACCTGGTCGAGGGCAACCGCGGACTGCATGACGGCGAAGATGCGAGAGGGACTCATTCGTCGGCGGCGCTCGCCAGACTGCTGGGCCTGCCGGTCGTATTGATCGTGCCCGCAACCAAGGTGACCCGCACGGCCGCCGCCGTTGCGCTCGGGATGAAGCTTCTCGATCCGGGCCTCAAAATCGCCGGGGTATTGCTCAACCGCCTCGCCACATCCCGGCAGGAGACGATCGCGCGCTCCGCCATCGAAGCCGAGACCGGGTTGCCTGTTCTGGGCGCCGTTCCCCGGGTGGAATCGTGCGTTCTGCCCGGCAGGCACATGGGGCTGGTCACGCCGCAGGAGCACACCGGGGCGGCGGAGGCCATTCAAACCGCCGGGGATATCGTTCGCGGCTCGGTCGATTTCAAACGGATTCGGGCGATCGCCGAGGCCGCGTCTCTCGATGCGCTTGCCGTTTTGGGTGCGACGGAGGAATCCCCAGCCGGGCCCGAAGCGGTGCGGGATCTGCGGATCGGCTATTTTGAGAGCGCCGCGTTCCCTTTCTACTATCCGGAAAACCTGGAGGCGATCGCCGGCACTGGCGCATCCAAGGTCGCCATCGATCCGCTGAAAGATTCGGAACTGCCGCAGGTGGACGCACTCTACATCGGCGGGGGGTTCCCGGAAACGCATGCGGCGCGGCTGGCCGCCAACGCATCGTTTCGCGGTTCCGTCGCCCTGGCGGCAGGGCGCGGACTCCCTGTCTGGGCCGAATGCGGGGGATTGATGTTTTTGTCCCGGTCGATTCAATGGAAGGACTCCCGCTACCCGATGGCCGGTTGCCTCCCGGTGGATGTCGCTCTCGCCGAAAGGCCGGCCGGGCATGGCTATGAAGAAGTGCTGGTGGACCGGCCGAATCCCTTCGTCAAAATGGGGTCACGGCTCCGGGGCCATGAGTTTCACTATTCGCAGGTAAGGGATGCCGGGCAAACGGAGACGGCCTTCGAGGTAAAGCGGGGGACCGGCCTGGGCAATGGAAGAGACGGCATGGTAATCAATCGTGTGCTTGCGTCGTATCTTCACCTGCACAGTCTGGCATCGCCGGATTTGGCGTCGGGCCTGGTGGGTGCGGCTCTGCGATACAGGCGGGAAGAGAATGCGGCCCGGAGAGCCGGACCGCTTCCGGAATAACCGGCGGGCGCTCCTGCGGCCTGAACCATTTGCCGATAAATTTTATTGCAGCTTTGGGGACCTATGGCACTTCTTAAAAAAGACAAAGTCAAACCGGTGATCCGGTCTTCATCCAAGTCGGGCGTCGAGACGAGCCCGTTGCGCCCATACCTGCTCCCGAAGCTGGCGCCTTGTATGGACGCCTGTCCTCAGGGGACCGAAATCCGCCGCGTGCTGATGATCATCGCGCAGGCCTCCAAGTATGAGCGTCCCCAGCAGGAAGCCTTCGAGGAAGCGTGGCGGATCCTGACGGAGAAGAATCCCTTGCCGGCCGTCTGCGGACGCGTCTGTCCGCACCCGTGCGAAGATGCGTGCAACCGCAAAGACAAGGACGGGGCATTGGGTATCAACAGCGTGGAGCGCTTTCTTGGCGATTGGGCGCTTGCGCGGGGTCTCGATCTGGCGAAGAAGACATCGCCTGGAAACGGCGGCGGCCCGTATCCCGAGAAGATCGCCGTGGTGGGTTCCGGCCCGGCAGGGCTGTCTTGCGCCTATCAGCTGGCACGATCCGGCTATCCGGTGACGATGTTCGAGGCCTTCCCCAAGGCCGGCGGGATGCTGCGGTACGGGATCCCTTCCTACAGGCTGCCGCGGCAGGTCCTCGATGCCGAGATCGATCGCATCCTGCGGCTGGGCGTGGAATTGCGGACGGGATGCGCGGTGGGGAAGGATATTTCCTTCGAACGGGTGCGCGCCGAATACAGCGCGGTCTTTGTCGGAATCGGCGCGCATCAAGGCGTGCGCCTCGGCTGCCCGGGAGAGGATGCTTCGGGGGCTTATAGCGGCGTCGAGTTCCTCCGGCTGGCCAATTCGGGCAATCCCGCAGATCTCGGATCCCGCGTCGTCGTCGTCGGCGGCGGCGACACCGCCATCGATGCCGCCCGCGTGGCGCTGCGGATGGGCGCGAAGGCGACGCTGCTGTACCGCCGGACCCGCAACGAGATGCCGGCCATTGAAGAGGAAATTGCGGGGGCGGAAGAGGAGGGTGTGGAGTTCCGTTTTCTTGCGGCGCCGATAGAAGTCATGACGGACGGCGGCCGCGTCGCCGCCGTGAGGTGCCAGGAGATGGAGCTCGGCGAACCCGATGCATCCGGCCGGCGCCGCCCGGTGCCCGTCGCCGGGAAGGAATTCGTTCTGGAAGCCGCTAGCCTGATCGCGGCCGTGTCGCAACGCCCCGACTTTTGGGGGCTGGAGACGCTGGCCGAGGGCGGTTGGGCGAAGGCGGACGGCGACGGCACTTCCGGCGTGGAAAAAGTGTACACCGGCGGGGATGCGCTGAGCCTTGGCCTCGCTACCATTGCCATATACCAGGGACGCTGCGCGGCCCAGGCCATCCACAGGCGTTTCCGGGGCCTGGAATCCGAAACGGAGCCGGGGCTTCCCATCGCCAAATCGGATCGCGTGATGCTGCAGTGGTACCAGGAGGCGTTGCGCCACCAGGCGGCGAAGCTTGCGGCGGGCGAACGGCTCGGAAATCCATGGGAGGAGTTTACGGCGACGCTGTCGGAGTCTGAGGCGATTGCGGAAGCACGGCGCTGCATGAGCTGCGGATCGTGCTTCGATTGCGGCAACTGCTGGAGCTATTGCCAGGACCAGGCCGTGATCAAGCCGGCGACGCCCGGCGAACCTTACCGGTTCAAGCTCGAATTCTGCAACGGCTGCAACAAGTGCAAAGAGAATTGCCCCTGCGGCCTGATCGAGATGCGGTAATCCTTTCAGCGTCCGGGATAAAGTGTCGTATCTGTGACAACTGTCATCATATTCAGACAATAGACGCTTGACATCCCGAAACCCGGCAGACGATACTCGCTTAGCGGAAAAGCACCAGCGGACCATTTGGCGAACCGGCCATCCCGGATGGCTTGTCCGGCTATTGTGCAGCGTCTTGCAGCGAGGCAGCACGGGCGTCTATGGATCTGACGGGCGCAATTCGGAATTCCGCACGCCAGGGCGAAAATTTCTTCGGAGGTTCCGCGGATGCGGCGTCCGCGCGTCGGGAGCCGCGGCGGATGTCCCGGGAGGAACGGTTTTTGGTTTCATCGGAAAGGCCGGAGCCATAATTCCGATATCCGGAAAGCGAAGAGTATGAGAAGATCAATATCGGCAATCGGATTCCGGAGCATAAAACAGGAGTAGTCGCCAGACTATCCTAAAAACAACGGAGGGAGGCAGGACTCCAGTGGACGCGGCAATCGGCCGTTCGGGATGACAATTGTCTGAAAAGGGAGGGCATGCGGCAATGAGGAAACTAAAGGGGTTTCTGATCGTATCGGCGGTTGTGCTGGCTTCCTACGTGTCCACTCACGGTTACGAAGCGGTGCGGGGAGTGACCGGCCTCCTCAAGTATGACGTGTCGGGTGCCTATCAGGGCTATACCCTCATTCCGCCTCAGGAAAGCAAGACGACATACCTGGTCGATATGGAAGGGTATATCGTCCATACCTGGCTCAGCGAATACCCTCCCGGGCTTCACGGGCTGCTCCTGGAAAACGGAAACCTCCTCCGCGGCGGAAGGCTGCCGGACGCGCCGGTGAAATTCGGCGGTGTGGGCGGCCTGGTGCAGGAAATCGACTGGAGCGGGAAGGTCGTGTGGGAATACAGGAATCACGCTCCGAATTCGATTCAACACCACACCTTTTCACGGATGCCCAACGGCAATACTCTGGTGCTGTGCTGGGAGAAAAAGACCCGGGAGGAGGCCATCGCCAAAGGACGCAAGCCCGACACGATCAAGGAAGACGGGATCTGGCCGGATTATATCCAGGAGGTAAATCGGGACGGAAAGGTCGTGTGGGAATGGCATGTGTGGGATCACGTCGGAACGGGGCCGGATCAATTCGACATCAACTTCACCCTGCCGTCGAAAACCGGAGTTCTGGCCGGGGCCGACTGGACCCATTTCAACGTCGTGGAATACATTCCCGAGACGGATCAGATCATCTGCAATTCAAGGAATTTCGGCGAGACCTATCTGATCAGCCACAAGACCGGCGCGCTGGAATTCCGCTGGGGCAACCCCTGCGCCTACGGCAAGGGCAAGTGTCCATCCTTCGTCGATGACGGCGATCAGCAGCTTTTCGGCCCCCACAGCGTCACCAGGCTGGAAAACGGCAATCTGCTGATTTTCGACAACGGCTGGCAGCGGCCGGAAGGCAACCGTTCCCGCGTCGTGGAACTGGATCCGAAGAACAAAGTCATCGTGTGGCAGTATGCGGCACGGTCGGCGAACAGCTTCTACAGCGCCTACCAGGGATCCACGCAGCGGCTGCCAAACGGCAACACACTGATCACGTCTTCCATGGGCGGCCACATTCTCGAAGTCGCCGGCGGGGCCAGACCCAAGGTTGTATGGGAGTTTATCGTCCCGATCACGGCCAGAGGCGAATCCTGCTTCTTTGAGGATATGACCTCGAGCATTCACCGGGCTTACCGCTATGGCGTGGATTATCCGGCATTCAAGGGAAAGGATTTGAGCCAACGGCGGCCTTTCAAGCTGGGGTGTCTGGAGCTTTGGAGGTGGTCCGAGCCGCAAGGCCCGCAGCCGCCGCAGCCGAAGGAGGAGCCGCCGGCGCCCCCGGGCAAACTCAAACCGAAGCAATAGCGGGGGTATTTGCCCGGTTTTCTGTCTCTCAACCCCCTCGCGCGCGTTCCGCGGGGGGGATCTCCGATTTCAGGGAGGAATTGAAGATGAGGAGGAATACAAGAGTTCTGGCGGCCGCCTCGATCGGATTGGCGATCTTCCTGATCCTCTCGGGCTCCGCTTTCGCATTCGACAAAATTTTC
>CAZTHE010000013.1:45635-55607 GCA_964613495.1 uncultured Acidobacteriota bacterium
AGGCGGCGATAGACCTGGCAAAGGAATTTTTTACCGCGTTGAGCAATGAAAGCATTCCCCTGGCCATCGTCACGGACCAATTCGACAAAGTGAAAAGCGAAAAGTACATCGTGGTGCTCGGCGGCGCAAAGGGCCCGGGCGGCGTGGACGATTTCGTGAAACGGCTTTTGACCAGCGAGGAGCAGGAAGCCGGCAAACAACCCGGGGGCAAAATGTTTGTGAAGGAAAATGTGTTTGCCCAGGGGCAGACCATTATCGTTTTCGCGGGGCCGGATGAAACCGCCGCCGCCGGTGCGCGCACGAAAAGCCGAAATACATGGTGGCCCTATTTCGTGGACTGGTTCGAACTGGATACTTCCATGCCCATGGCCTATTAGAAGAAGTTACTCCGGGTCGGTGATTTTGACTGTTGCCTGGAAGAAGGAGGTTGTGAAAATGAGTCACAGAAAGGTTGTTGCCGCCCTTGGGCTGGCATTATTCTGCATTGCCTTCGCGTCCGGCGGCAACGCCTTCGGCCAGTCGAAGGCGCCGGCACCCGCGAAGATCGACCTGAACAAGGCAACCGTGGAACAACTGGGCAGATTCCCGGGCCTCACCCCCGTTCTGGCCAGGGCCATTGCGGAATATCGCGACAAATCGGGTCCCTTCAAGACGACGGAGGACCTTCTGAAGGTCAGAGGAATGACGAAGGAAATTTTGCGCCCACTGAATCCCAAACTGGACAAAGGCGCCCTTTACATCACGCCTGCGCCGCAGCCTTCGGAAGAAGAAGAAGAGCCGAGCCTGGAACCCTCCAAATGCTAGCGGGGGGGCATTGTCCTGAGAGGAGCCGGAATGGAGAGGAATTCCAAGAAGAGAATATCCCGACGCAATACTTTGCGGACGCTGGCCGGCGGATTTGTGGGAGCTTCCGTTGCCGGGATGAAGGCCCCATCCGCTGAAGCGCAGCAGCCTGATTCGAACCGGGCAAAGGCCGCACGCAAGCCGAAAATTCTGCTTATGGGCCTCGATTCCTGCCAGATGGCCCGGATCCTGGAGTGGACGGGACAGGGTAAGCTCCCCACCTTTAAAAAGCTGATGGCGCAGGGAAGCTACGGGGAATTTGAAAACATCTTCCGCGGAATGTCCGTCGATTCATGGGCGGCTTATAACACCGGTGTGGGTCCCGGCCAGAACAATTTCTTCGGCTCGCATCCCTGGACGCTCTATGACCGGACCGCCTATCAGACGTCCGGGATCAACCGCGTGTTCCGCCTGCATGCGGCCACCGTACCCTTCATGCTGGCGGAGGCCGGCGTCAAAGTGGGCCTGTGCGGGACGGCGATGTCCTGGCCGCCGGAACGCCTGAAAGACGGGTTCATGATGTCGGGCAAAGGGGCGCCCGGGCTGGGAGACTCGCCCGAACACAAAGGCTTCGTGTACTTCACGCAGGCCCGGCACCGGGCCGCAAGCGCCATGAAGATGAGGATAAGCTTCGCCGACGGGAAGGCCTCGACCGTCATCAAAATGAAGGAAATGGAAATCCCCCTGCAACTCACCCTAAATCCCGGCAACACGGTGACCGTGGCGTATCAAGGCGTCACCCTGACGCTCAAACAGGGAGAGTGGTCCAAATATGTGCCGGTCGATTTCCCAAACGGAAGAAGGGCGATCGTGAAATGGAAGCCCGAGCGCATCGATGCCGGCGAGGGCGACCTCCAGCTGTACCGTTATCGCCTGTTGCAGGACCCGACGGCGCCGGAGCGCCATGAGCCGATCGATCCCTTTTTCGACGGCGTCTGCGCGCCCACCGACCGCTGGACGTATCCGGCGTCGCTGGCAAGGGAAGTCTACGATGCCGTGGGGTATTATCGGACCCCCAACCTGCCTTTCGAATACGACTACTCCTCGTTTACGGCCTACGTGCAGGAGGAACAGACCCTGATCGAGGACTGCTACGACGCCACGCGCGAACAGGACGACATCGTCCTGTGGCTGATGAAGAACAAGCCCTGGGACTTCTTCTGGTTTTCCAACATGCCCTACGACCGCCTCAACCACAACATGACGCGGATCGATGAAAATCCCGATTACGACGAGGAGTACGAGGCCAAATACGGCTCCGGGAAGGTAATGCTCGAATTCACCGAATTCATCGACAAGGAGCTGGCCCGCATCCTGGCGCAGCTGCCCGAAGACGCCTATTTCGTGCTGATCTCCGACCACGGGTGGGGACCGGTCAGGAAAAATTTCGAGCCGAATACCTGGCTCATGGAACAGGGGCTGCTTTTTGTGAAGCCGGAAGTGGAGGGGAAAAAACGGACCTACGGCACGGATGATATCGACTGGTCGCGGACAAAGGCATACACGCTCTGGAATCCGGGGATATACGTCAACCTCAAAGGCCGCGAGCCCAACGGCATCGTGGAGTTTTCCGAATACGAACAATTGCGCGACCGGATCATTGCCCTGTTGAGGGGATTGAAGGATCCCGAAGGACAGCCGTATACCCACATCGCCGACCGCGTGGAAAATATCTACAAAGGCGGGTATTACCGGTACGCCGGCGACGTGCAATTCTGCGGCTACCGGGATGCTTCGGGGATCAAGGTCCCGGGGAAAAAGAACGACGGAGTGTACCAGATCGACTTCGGCGGATTCGGGCGCGACGGCCGGGTCTGGGACAATCCCCGAAGGCATTTCACGGGTTATCACGGCAACGCGCTGACTTCCTTCATCGCCGTCGGGCCCGGGATCAAAAAGAACAATGACGTTTCCGATGGCGGGCACATGATGAACGTGATGCCGACCGTCATGCATCTTTACGGGATCGAGCCGCCGCCCAATTTTGAAGGGCGGATCATGTACGAAATATTCGAACCCGGCTCGCCTTACGCAAAAAAGGCATAAGCCGACGCAAGGGAAGGATGAGTTTCACGGCGTGATTTTGAAATCGGGTGAAAAAGGAAATGAAAACCCGGAGAGGGGCACTCGGGGCATGCTTTGCGGCATTACTTGCGGTGCTGGCCTGCGCCGGCCACACGGTATATCCGGCCGGTACGACGATGTATCAGCCGGATAAAGGCTGGAACGGTTTCACGATATTTTCGGCCAGGGTGACGGGCGAGGCCACCCTGATCGGCGAGGGGGCGAACGGGCGCATATTCGAAGTGACTCCCGAACACGAGATTGTTTGGGAATACGTTTCTCCCTTTTTTCCCGATCCCGAGGAAACTCAAAACGGCGTGTATCGCGCTTACCGTGTTCCCTACGACTGGGTCCCGCAAGCCGGCAAGCCAATCGAAAAAGCCGTGACTCCTGTCCCCAAATCGAGGATGAGGGTCACAACTCAGTAGGAGCATTACGAATCACGAATGACGATGGAAGATAAGCGACAGCCAGGCGTCGGTGGAATCAGCAGGCGCGATCTGCTCAAAATAGGGGCTGCTGCCGCCGGGGCCCTGGGCGCGCCGTCCGCGATCGGCGCCCCCGCGGATGCCGGGCGGGACAGGCAGTATGATGCCGAGGTGAGAAGCTGCTGCCAGTTCTGCCAGGTGCGCTGCACGACGCGGGTCCAGGTAAAAAATGGCCGCGTGGTGAATGTTTACGGCGATCCCGACAACTACTGGACAAACGGGGGATTGTGTCCCAAAGCGCAGGCGGTGGTTGAACTGACCTATAGCCCGCATCGGCTTCTCTATCCGCTCAAGCGGGAAGGGAGCGGATGGAAACGAATACCCTATACGGAAGCCGTAGATCTCGTTGCCGAGAAAATCCTCAAAGTCAAAAGAGATTCGCCGGAAGATTATGCGCATCAGGTAGTGTTTTTCGCCCCCATGTGGGAGTCTCGCGAAAGCGAACTGGCCGCCACCATGGCCATGAAGCTTTCCGGCTTTCCCGACATTTACCATCCGGGAGATACCTGCGTAGGAAACTCGGGGGCGGCCCTTGATTTGTGCCTGGGGACGGCGACCAACTCCACTACGTTGGACGAGACTCTGAATTCCCAGCTGCTGATTTTATGGGGCGTGAATGTTGCCGAGACTTATCCGCTCTATATAAGGTGGATTGACAAAGCGCGCGCGGCCGGGGCGAGGGTTCTGTACATCGATCCGCGAAGGACGCCGACGAGCAACCACTGTGATGAACAACTGATGCCGAGGCCGGGAACGGATGGGGCTCTGGCTCTCGGATTGATCCGGCTGCTGATTCATGAAAAGCGCTATGATTCGGAATATGTACAAAACCATGTGAATGGTTTTAAGGAGCTTGCCGAAGCATGTGAGCCCTATACGCCCGGCAAGGTAGCCGGGATCTGCAGGATATCGGAAGAGCGTATAAAAGATTTTGCAGTGCGTTGCGGGGACAGCCGGGGAACGATCATATGGCTGGGCGCATCTCTCTCTCGATATACAAATTCCATTCAATCCGTGCGGGCGATTATCGCTCTCCAGGCGATTACCGGAAATTTTTCTGGATCCGGCAAAGGGATGATGAATGTGCAAGGCGGGAAGCCCGGCGGAAGCGAGACTTTTGAGGAGCATTTTCGCGCGCCGGATCTGGGATCCGCCTTGAGCTTCAGAAAGACCCTGTATAACATGGAGCGCAACAGGGTCAAAGTCCTCCTCTTGAATTCCAGCTACAGACGCTATTCGGATGCCAACAGGGTAAAAGCAGCCATCGGCAAAGTCGATTTCGCTGTCTACCGGGGATTCTTTATGGACGAGGAGGCGCAGCTCGCTCATTTGATAATACCCGCGACCATGTTTTTCGAGAGCTGCGGATCGCAATATGGAAACCAGCGCCAGGTGGTGTGGAGAGAGAAGGCGATTCCGGGGCTTGGAGAGACGGTGGAGGACTGGCGGTTTTACAGCGACCTGGGCAAAAAGATCTGCGGAGACACATTCCCTCCGGTTGAGCAGGCCGAAGATATTTATGAATTGTTCCGGAAATATGCCCCGACCTGGACGGGATTGACCCTTGATCGTCTGAAGCAGGATCCGACGGGCATATCCTGGCCCTGCCCGTCTACCGATCATCCGGGCACAAAAGGCACGCTCTTTCCCGACAGCCGGTTTCAAACCTCCGATGGGAAGGTGGAGCTTCGCTCCAACGCTCTGGGCGCCATTGCATGGTCGGAACCGGAGGGCGGGCCGCTGAGCGGCGCGGAAAATGCCGGCGACTTTCCTTTGATTTTTATTCAGGGGAAAGTCGTTCACCACTGGCAGCATACCCTGACAAACTGGTCGGCTTACATGGCGCAGTTTTCCGAGGGCAATTATGTGCAGGTTCATCCAGACACCGCCGCGGGCCTGGATATTAAGGATGGAGATATGGTTTACCTGGAGACCGAAGCGGGAAAAATCAAGGCCAGAGCCAAACTAAGCGAACTGATTATGCCGGGAGTCGTCTGGACGCCGTCTCATCCCGAGCCCGGCGCTCCTTTTCAGGGGAATGCGGGGCAGACGATCAACACGATTGTCCCCCCCTATTGGGATCTGGTGGGTGCTCAATACAATGGCTTTGGATGCAGGCTGACCAGAGTGTGATTGCATGGAACCGTTGATTGTTTTCGATACGAAGAAGTGCATCGGTTGCCACTCGTGCGAGGTGGCGTGCCAGCTGGAAAATGATGCGCCCCCGGGGCTGCGGCTCCGCTGGGTGAAGTCTCGCGTCTCGGGCGAATTCCCGTCCAGCGATTTTCGTTCCATCTCGACCGCATGTTTCCACTGCAATGATCCCGCATGCGCTTCGGCCTGCCCCGCCGGGGCTCTTCATCGGAGAGAGGATGGGGTTGTAGAGCATGTTCAAAGCCGCTGTATCGGATGCGGCTATTGCATCCAGGCTTGCCCCTTTCATGTGCCCAAATTCAGTCCGGCGCATCATACCATGCGGAAATGCAGCTTCTGCATCCAGCGGATCGATCGAGGCAACGCCCCGGCCTGCGTGGCCAAATGCGCCACAGGGGCTTTGACCTTTTTCCGCAATGACGCGGAAGCAGGCGCCGCTCATGCCTATGGGAGAGACGCGCGTCTTCATATGGTTTATGAAATCGAGGGCAAACCGGAATATTTCTCCCTTCCCGAGCCGGTGCCACTCAATACTACGACTTCTCTCCAGTTCTGGAAATGGTTTGCCGGCCTTTTACCGGGAGGAATTGTGCTGGCCTGGCTGTGGAAAAGGGCGGGAGCCGTGGAGAAACACGATGAATGAGATGACCTGGGGGATTCCCATCGTCGTGTACCTCTTCCTCGCCGGCCTGGGAGCCGGGAGTTTCTGCCTCGGGGCAATCGCTTCGAAAGGAAAGGGGGAAGGGTGGGAAGCTTGTGCCCGCATGGCTTTCCTGTTGGCGCCTTTCGCCATCGCGGCCGGCTTGTTGATTCTCATTTTTGACCTCGGATATAAAACGCGCTTCTGGATGACGTTGACTGTGTTGAATATCCACTCCCCGATGTCTGTGGGCGTTTGGCTGCTCGTCATTTTCTTCATAGTATCGGCTTTGGCCGCCATGTTCTGGCTGACGCCGTCCGAAAGGCGGCGAATCCCGTGGATCGGCGGGCTTCCCGTATGGAGCAGCCCGAGTTGGAAGAGAAGGATCGGCGCGATCGGGATTCCCTTTGCTCTCGGCGTCTCGATCTATACGGGAGTCCTTCTTTCCGCGTGCGCTCTTCCCCTCTGGAGAAGCCCGGGTTTGCCGTTTTTCTTTTTCATTTCCGCCCTATCGCTCGGAATTGAGGGAGGGGCGATTCTTGGGATAGCCGCCCTGCGAAAATCGAACCCGGATGCCATGAAGCAACCGCTTCGATTTCTAAGACGCGCCTATCGTGTGATCCTTCCCGTTTACCTGGTTACGGCCCTGCTTTTCGCCGTTATCCTGGTGGCGCCTCCCACTTCGCGTGGGGCCGCGCTTGGATTCTTTACGGGTTGGAGCGGATGGATCTGGTGGGTCGGCGTGATGGGAATCGGCATCCTTCTGCCGTTGATCATGGTAATGAGACACGATGGGAAACCTATGCGCCACGCCGTATGGTTCTCCGGCTGCCTGATAGCCGGGGATTTTTTATTGCGGCTGGTTCTGGTCCTGGCCGGACAGGGCGCCATCTGATCTTTGAGTCCTGGATTCTTCGAGCCCTTGAGTTGTCAATAGCTCGAACAACAACATGAGGTGGACCTATGAAATCGATACACCCGAAATGGATAGGATGCCTAATTCTGGCGGTCGCTCTGACCGCTGCTATAAGTCTGGCTGAGGATACGAAGGCGAAAACCCAGCCGAAGACGCAAACGCTGGCAGGCAAAACCGTCAATATCAACAAGGCAACCGCAGAGGAGCTGGTCAAAAACGTTCCTCTGATTACGCCGGAACTCGCCAAGAGCATCGTTAAATACCGGAAGGATAACGGCGATTTCCAGACTCTCGAAGAGCTTCTTCAGATCGACGGGTTCAACCGCACTCTGCTTCGCAGGATTAAGTCGTTTCTTCTCCTGGAAGGCATAGGCGGGAAGGACTGCACCTGTTGATTTCACAACGCAATCGAAACACGGGAACTATGACTACAAACAGGGTGACACCGGTTTTTCTCATATCGTTGCTTTTCTTTCTGCTGATCCCGGTTTTGTCGCCGGCGGAAGAAAACACCCGGGGACTGCCGCCGGCCGATAACGCCACCTATATCCCGCAACTGGGCGGCCTGCTGAACAGGACGATGCACAATCAGTACGGACAAGAAAGGGATCTGGCCGAATGCATCGTTCTCCGCGGAAGTTCCATCCTGGACGGGAAGATCTCCGTGCCGGCCGGGGGGCTTTTCTACGCGTCCAGCACCAGCGAGGACGCCCGGCCCCTGATGCGCGATCCCTTCCTCGTTCTCGGCGAGGAGGCATACCTCATCGGCCTGAAAACGGCCCCGGTGGTAAAGACGGGTGTGAAGGTGGAGCGGGGCGACAAGGCTCTCATCGATCCTTCGGGGTATCGGATATGGTACGAGTACAGCACGGACCATTACGGCAAACCTTATGGTGAGTTCCCCCTCATTCCCCCGTCGGGCGGATGGCAAATCGAGTTGCCGGTTTCCACTTCCTTCCCCAAGCCCGTGCAAGTGAATGATCTTGAAGTGAAGAGCGGGATCAATCCTCAACTCAAAGATTTTTTCATGTCCGACGCGGCGCTCTATGGGTCGACAAAGATCCGGGCCAGCGAGGTTTCGCGTGACGAGGCGGTTTTTTCAAAGATCGAATACCCCGGGATAACGGAAGCGGTTTTTTCGCTGGACCGCCCGTACGTCGTGGGGCTCCGGCAGGAAACCTACCGCTGGTACTGGAACAAAAGAATCTACGCGTTCCGCAAAGAAAACGGGATCCTGGTGGAGGTGCGCAACTGGACGGGAAGGAAGTTGCTTGCATCCAAGCTCCTGGTCCCTGCCACACAGCAGCAATACAAGGTCGAGGACCAGGAAACAATGAGCCTGACGCTCTTCGACCTGGATATGCATATTGAGTTGATCGTCGACCCATCATGGTTCAAGGGATCCGATTATGCCCCGTGGGCCAACGATGTCCCATACGGATGGAAGGAAGGGACGATATCGTTCGCGATCTATCACGATCTGGTCAGGCTAAAGGATGGGGAACCGTGGCCAAGGGACGAGCGATACCTGGTCCGGCTGGAACCGCATTTAATGACGGGGATGCTCAAGAGAGTCGTTCTCGAAAACAGAAACGGGTTCGAGTTGACCCGCGACAACAGAAGCTACGCCGGGCCCGTCAAGATCTCGGAAATTTGGGACAGAAAATATTTCAACCTGGTGGTGGACCGGATCGAGCCGGAAGTCGTGAAGACCTGCTATGTGCGCGATTCGTTCTTTCGCAGAACCGACAACCTGATTCTCTGGGAGGAGGGCAGGGAGAACATCGATTTCTTTATCGGCATGAGCGAGCTTGTCGTTTCCGTCATGGAAGATACCTTCCTTCAGAGACTCGCCGATCCGACTTTCGGAGTGCCGATCGTCAAATCGAAATTTACGTCGTTCCCGCCGGCCGTTCCTGCCGCCAAGTGGTTTGCCCCTGATCCCGGATGCGCTTTCGTGCCCAAGATGAAGGGACTGGTCCGCAAGTATGTCGAAAACAGGAGCGGCGAAAGGCAGGTCTCTTCCGAGGCGATCGTTATCAGGGCC
Organism: uncultured Acidobacteriota bacterium; assembly: GCA_964613495.1. Classification (GTDB taxonomy): domain Bacteria; phylum Acidobacteriota; class UBA6911; order UBA6911; family UBA6911; genus UBA6911. The sequence goes on from CAZTHE010000013.1 coordinate 54,788, forward strand.
AGTTATGTCGATTACAGGAAAAAGCAGATCATTATTCCTCCGGGAGGCCTTTATTACTCCAGCCGCAACGGCCGCAACGTCCGCCCCCTCGCCGGGGAAGCCTTCTACGTTTTGGGGAAGAAGGCCTACCTGCTGAGCACGCAAAGCTACCTGGTCGTTAAAAAGAATTTTCGAATCGACCTGTGGAAAGAACAGCCGATGAGGGACGGGAACCTCCTTTTCTGGCAGGACGTGCCGCTCGGCGACGGAAGCAAGGCACTGAGATATGTGGATTCGTTCATTCTTTTCGGCCGGCCGGTCGGAGTACTCCGGGTGGTGAAGTACTCCGGGAACCCCTGGGGAGCGAACATCATCGTCGCGCCCGGATTCGGCGGCTACGCCGGATTCCCGAAGGCGGCGGATTCCACATCGGTCGTCGACAACTATGCGCTCCCGGAGTTGTTTGCCGAAGGCGCCACGTTCCTGACCGCGCGTTGGGTCAGTCCCGATTATATTGAAGTCGCCGAGATGGGCACTCCCGGAATGGACTCCTTCACAATCAGCTATGAGGAGCCGCAAAACCTGCTGATGAAAACGGGGGATGAGACCGCCCTGGGGCAGTATCGTTTAAAAGCGGAACGGGTCGATCCGGCGGCCAAGACCGCCGACCTTGCCCTGCTGGACGCGAACGGACGGATTCTGGCGCGGAAGACGCTGGGGCCGGTGACCGGCGAAATCCTGGATACTCTTCCTCAGTACAGCCCGTCTCAGCAAAGGGTACTGCTGCAGCATGGCGATGTTCACATAGAGCTGGATCTGACCTCCGATTTTGCCGGCGGAC
>CAZTHE010000014.1:0-48169 GCA_964613495.1 uncultured Acidobacteriota bacterium
GGACGCATCGCAGGAAATCGCGGCCCGCCAACTGGGACTGCCCGTGTGACTCCCGTTTGATTCCGTTCAAAATTGCGGCAGTCCAGGGCAGCGTCGTCCTTTCAGGACTCATCTCATTTCCTATTCTATACCCGGGGTTCCGTCGCCCGCTCCGCGGGCTCCGTCACCCCGGGCTTTGCTGTTGCGTGCCTTCGGCACGCCGTGGCGGCGGTACCCCGATGGATACATCACCGCATTGAGCCTTCGGCACGCTGCGGGATCGCGGAGGTCGGGTTTCGCACCAGAAACCAGCGATCGGCCGTCGGGCTCTATCGGTGAGACACAACATTCACTGCCGACTACCGACTGCCGACTACCGACTCTCCTCTATTCCGGCTGGTTTGGCGGGACCCAACGGCCGGACGCGGGCCCGGAACCGGACGCGGTCTGCTATTCGAAATGCAGGTTGCGCTCGAAGTCGGCGGGCGAAGTCGCGGCCGACCTGGCCGTGTCCAGGGTGATCGTCCCCGCGTGATAGAGGTCGGTGAGGTGCTGATCGAAGGTCTGCATCTTGTAGAACTCCCGGCCCTTCTCGATGTACTCCTTGAGCATGAAGGTCTTTCCCGGCTCGGAGATGCATTCCTGGATGGTCTGGGTCTGCCGCATGATTTCGCACGCCGCGACGCGGCCTTCGCCGTCCGCCCGCGGCAGCAGCCTCTGGGAAATGACGGCCTGCAGCGTTTCGCTCAGGCGCTGGCGCATGGATATCTGCTCTGTCGGATCGAACACGCTGAGGATGCGCGAGACCGTCCGGGGCGCGTCCGTGGTGTGGACCGTGGAGAGCACCAGGTGGCCCGTCTCGGCCGCCTTGATCGCGATGTCGATGGTCTCCTTGTCGCGCATCTCCCCGACCAGGATGATGTCGGGGTCCTGCCGCAGCGCGGCGCGCAGCGCCTTGGCGAAACTCTCCGTGTCCGACCCGCACTCGCGCTGCACGATGCTGCACTTGTCGTCGCGGTAGACGAACTCGATCGGGTCCTCGATGGTGACCACCTTGCTCCGGCGGGTCTGGTTGAGCAGGTTGATCATGGCGGCCAGCGTCGTGGACTTCCCGCTGCCCGTGATCCCGGTCACGAGCACCAGCCCGCGCTCCGCCATCGCGATCTCCTTCAGGACCGGCGGCAGCCCCAGGCCGTCGATCGTGGGCAGCGCATACGGGATGTGCCGCAGGACCAGGGCCAGGGAGCGCCGCTGGCTCGAGATGTTGACGCGGTAGCGGCCCAACCCGGGCAACGAGTAGGAACAGTCGTAATCCGTGATCGCCTCCACGAACGGCACCATGTTTTCCTTGGTGCACTTCCGGCCCGCCAGCAGGATGCCGCCGGCGATCGATGCGATCTCCCCCGGAGTCAGCGGCCCGTCATCGGGCGCGGGGACGAGTTCCCCGCGGACCCGGATCCGGAAGCCGCTTCCCACCGATATGTGCAGGTCGCTGGCCTCGAGTTCGGACATCATTTTCAGGACGTTATTGAAGCGGCCGAACGCGCTGGGCCGCACCTCTCGCTCAACAGGAACCGTTTCAGTGGCCATAGCGAGTCCGTTATCGTCAACTTCCCCTTGCGGGTGTACAACTTTGCGCGGATATTACCGCATTCCGCCCGTTTCCACCCCGGGCACGCGCCGTCCCGGCCGCCGTCATCCTGCCGGGCCCCGGTTCCCGCCGGTTCCGGTGCCGGAGCCGGTCCGGGATCTGGCGGCGGGCCGCCGGCCCGGAAATAGCCGCGAATTGTCGGCCGCGGGAACGGATTCCTGTGATAGATTGAATGCCCGACCCATCCGCGGAGAACGATATGTACCTGGTCCTGGACAGCGAAACGACCGGCCTGCCGAAAAACTGGAAGGCGCCGGCAACCGACACGGCGAACTGGCCCCGCGTCATCCAGGTTGCCTGGGCGCTCTTCGACGCTCTGGGCCATCCGGTCGAGTCGGTCACGCACCTCGTGCGGCCGGAAGGATTCACGATCCCGGCGGACGTGCAGCGGATTCACGGAATCACGACGGAACGGGCGCTGACCGAGGGGAAGGAACTCGCGGAGGTGCTGCGGGAGTTCAGCACGGCCGTCGGGAAGGCGGAAGTGCTGGTGGCGCATAATATCGGCTTCGACGAAAACGTCATTTCGGCGGAATACCACCGCCTGCGCCTCCCGCCGCCGTTTATCGGCAAGAGGCGCCTGTGCACGATGATGCAGTCCACCGACTTCTGCAAAATTCCGGGGAACTACGGATTCAAGTGGCCGAGCCTCTCGCAGCTGCACCAGGCCCTTTTTCGATGCGGCTACGAAGAGGCCCACGACGCCGGCGCGGACGTCGCCGCCTGCGCCAAGTGTTTCTTCGAACTCCGCCGGCGCCGCGTCATTTCCGTATAATCGGGCGGAGCGCTCCGCTTACGGGGCATTGCGCAACCCCAACCGCTGCGCCTCCTCCAGTTCTTTCCTGTCCCGGATCGCCTTCTGCTCCAGGTATTCCCGCGCGGCCTGCTGCTTCCGCTGCTGCTGCTCCATCGCCATTTTGACCTCGAGCGGCACATGCTGCACCGCCAGCCATTCGCGCAGGAGCCGGTCCGAAAAGAGGCGCACGCGATAATCGGAGTTGACGGCCCAGCCGAGCGACAAGGGCTTCCAGTGGCTCTGGGGATTGGCGCGCGACATGACCTGGTAAAGATCGAAAGACCTCCGGGCCGCCCACTTGTGGAGCGAATCCGCGCCTCCCCCGGCGTCAAACCTCTTCGCCTTGAGGCTTGCGTTCGGCGAAAGCATCCGGCCGCCCTTGACCTTCACCCTCCGGGAACCGATGGAAACCGTCGCCTGCCCCCCGTAGACGCGGATCTCCCCGGCGCCGGCATCGAGGCGGTAGAGCCCTTTCCTGACGATCTCCACTTCGGCATTGCCGAGCCGGACCCGGATCCGGTTCCCCTCGATCTCCCGGGTCACCTCGACGAGCGCGGAGCCCTGTTTTAGCGCGAGGCGCGTGTCGTCGAGGCGGTTCTCCGTGATCCGGAGCAGGCCGAAGATGCCCATGCGCAAAACCGCCTCCGGACCCAGCAGCAGCTCGACCAGACCCATCGTGGTGCTCAACTCCTGTCCGGGTTCCGCCTGAACATAGGTGGTTTGGGGGAGCTCGATTTTTGTGCCGTCCAGGAGCGCCTCGCCCTGGACATGCTGGATGATGCCCGCCCGGAGGCCTACGACGTGTTGCGCGACGGCGCCGGATGCGGCGACGCAGAGGAACAGGACGACGCCGAGAAATCGGGCCGCCCCAGGCCCTGCCTGCCGATTTGTATCGCAGCGCAATGCCATAGTCACCGCCCCGTCATGCCCCGGCTGCCGTTGCGAAAAGCGGAGGGGCCGGGGCCATGCCGCACACGAAGGTTCTGCCTGATCGAAATTATATTGCGCATTCCCGGCAGGTTTCACCATAAAATGTGCGTCGTGTCCCTTTTTTCCGAAAGGATGTGAAGCCATGAAGAAACCGGGTCCCGCGGAACCTCTGGACCGCAGGCAATTCATGAAGACCGTTTCCGCCGCCGGTGTGGGACTGGCGGCAGCCCATCCTCTGGCCTGCGGCCGGCCCGGCGCCGCCGCCGCTTCCGCACGCAGGCGCTATGCCATCGTCGGGACCGGTTCCCGGCACGAGATGTACCGGGAAGCGATCCTGCGGCAGTACAAGGAGCACGCGGAGCTCGTTGGGCTGTGCGACCGGAACGCGGGCCGCATCGAACTGTCCCGCGCACGGGCGGCCGCCGCGGGCGCGAGCGTGCCCGGATATGCCGCGGGCGATTTCGAAAAAATGATCCGCGAGACGAGACCCGGCACCGTCATCGTCACCACCGTCGACGGCACCCACGACGATTACATCGTCCGGGCCATGGACGCGGGCTGCGACGTGGTGACGGAAAAGCCGATGACGGTCACGGCCGAGAAGTGCCAGCGCATCCTCGACGCCCGCCGGCGGACCGGCCGCCGCATCCGAGTCACGTTCAACTACCGCTATTCCCCGCCCCGCACGCAGGTCAAGGAGCTGCTGATGTCCGGCGCGATCGGGGACGTCCTGTCGGTGGATTTCCACTGGCTGCTCAACACCGTGCACGGGGCGGACTACTTCCGCCGCTGGCACAGCCGGAAGGAAAACTCGGGCGGGCTCATGATCCACAAGGCTACCCACCACTTCGACCTCGTCAACTGGTGGCTGTCGGCGGTGCCGCGGACGGTCACCGCCGTGGGGAAAAGGGAGTTCTACACTCCGGCCATGGCCCGGCGCATGGGACTGGCGGGGCCCCACGAACGCTGCCACTCCTGCGCCGAGAAGGAAAGGTGCGGCTTCCTGATGGACCTGGCGGCCAATCCTTCGCTGAAGGCCCTGTACCTGGACCAGGAGAAATATGACGGCTATTTCCGCGACCAGTGCGTTTTCCGTCCCGAGATCGACATCGAAGACACGATGAACGTCATCGTGCGGTACGACACCGGGGCGACGCTCAGCTATTCGGTCAACGCATTCAACTCGTGGGAAGGATATCAGATCGCGTTTAACGGGACGCAGGGGCGCCTGGAGCATTCGATCGTGGAGCAGATTTACGTCAGCGGCACGGGAGGCGTTCAGGGCGGCATCGCGGCCGGCGGCGTCACCACCCGGGTGATCCCCATCCGGGGTTCGGCCCGGATCGTAGAACCCTGGACGGGCGAGGGGGGGCACGGAGGCGGGGACAAGGTGATGCTCGACGACATCTTCCTCCCGTCGCCCCCGGCGGACAAATACCTGCGCGCCTCGGACGAGCGCGGCGGCGCATACTCGATATTAACGGGCGCGGCGGCCAACGCCTGCTTCCGGACCGGCCGGCCGGTAGACGTCGCCGGCATGGTCGCCGGTCTCGTGCGGCCGGAGTATCCGCCGATGCCCACGCACGCCGGACCGGTGCCGATGCCGGCCCGAAAGTCCTGAAACGGGCAAGATCCGTTTCTCAACCGAAACCCGGAGGCGCGGCACGCGCCCCGCATATGCGAAGCATGAAGGGAGAATCCGATGATCACGGTTACGACACCCGGCATTGAAGGCAGGAAGATTGTCCGGTACTACGGCCTCGTCAGCGGCGAAGCCATCCTGGGGGCCAACATTTTCAGCGATTTCTTCGCGGGGATCCGCGACATCGTCGGCGGCCGCTCCGCCGCATACGAAAACGAACTGCGCAAGGCCAAGCAGATCGCCGTCGAGGAGATGCAGGCGCAGGCGCAGGCCATGGGCGCCAACGCCATCGTCGGGGTCGACCTGGATTATGAAACCATCGGCAAGGGCACCATGCTGATGGTCAGCGCCAGCGGCACCGCCGTAACCCTGGAATAGCCGGGAGGCGCGATGGGATCCGGCAGGAAGGGGGCGGCGGCGATATTCATGGTTCTTGCGTCGGTGGGCGCCTGGCTCCTAGCGGCGCATCCGCAGGCTCCCGCGTACCGGGATGCCGACGCGCCGGTCGAGCGGCGGGTGGAGGACCTTCTTTCCCGGATGACGCCGGAAGAGAAAGCGGATCTGCTCTCCGGGAACACGTTCGAGACCCGGCCGAACCGGCGGCTGGGAATCCCCGCCATCAGGATGGCGGACGGGCCGATGGGCGTGCGCTGGTACACGGCCACGGCATTCCCCGCGAGCGTCGCGCTGGCGGCCACGTTTTCCCCGGAACTGGTCCGGAACGTGGGCGGCGCCATCGCCCGCGAACTGCGGGCGCAGGGGCGCGACATGCTCCTGGCCCCCTGCGTGAACATCCACCGGGTTCCGATGGCCGGCCGCAACTTCGAAAGCTACGGCGAGGATCCGTTCCTCGCCGCCCGCATGACGGTCGCCTATATCCGGGGCGTCCAGGCGGAAGGCGTCATCGCCTCGGTGAAGCATTTCGCCGCCAACAACCAGGAGCAGGACCGCAACACGATCGACGTGAGGGTGGACGAGAGGACCCTGCACGAGATCTATTTCCCCGCATTCGAGGCCGCCGTCCGGGAAGCCGGCGTCTGGTCGGTCATGTCGGCCTACAACAAGATCAACGGGGAATGGTGCTCGGAAAACTCCCGGCTGCTCACGGAAATCCTCAAAAACCGCTGGGGGTTCCGGGGATTCGTGGTCAGCGATTGGGGCGCGGTGCAGAGCACCGTCCGGACGGCCAATGCGGGCTGCGACCTGGAGATGCCCACGGGCAAATTCATGAACGCCCCGGCCCTCGTCGGCGAAGTGGCGGCGGGCCGCATCGCACAGGCGACCGTCGACGACAAGGCACGCCGGATCCTGCGCGTGATGTTTCTGTCGGGGCTGTTCGATCGGGCGGGAAGGGCGGCGCCGCCGGAACCGGACCTGTCCGCCCACCGGTCCTTGTCCCGCACCGCCGCGGCGGAAGGGACGGTTCTCCTCAAAAACGACGGCGGGATTCTGCCGCTCGATCCGGCAAAGGTCCGGTCCGTGGCCGTAATCGGGCCGAATGCCGCCGTGGGACGCGTGGGAGGGGGCGGGGCCGCGCTGGTGAACTATCCGTACGCGGTGAGTCCGCTGGAAGGGCTGCGCGCACGCTTCGGAAAAAGCCTCGAAATCAACTATGCCCCGGGATTGATCCAGACGGGCGATCTCTTCCCGATCGGGGAAGAGCACCTGAGTCCTCCCGGCGCGCGGCCGGGCGAACACGGATTGCTGGGCGAGTACTTCAACAACCCGAAACTCGAAGGCGCGCCGGCATTCCGCCGGGTCGATCCCCGGATCGATTTCCGGTGGGGAGCCGCATCGCCTGCGCCCGGCGTCGTCGCGGACGCCTTTTCCGTGCGATGGACGGGAAGCCTGACCGTGCCCCGGTCCGGAACTTATTTCCTGGACGGGTTCGGAGACGATGGCACCAGGCTGGTGCTGGACGGGAAGGTGCTGTTCGACAGCTGGGGGCTTCCGCGGAAAACGTATTCCGCCGAGGTAAACCTGGAGGCGGGACGCGCCTATCCGCTGCGGTTCGAGTATTACGAAAACATCTCGGCCGCCACGGCACGCCTCGGGTGGCGGGAAAAGGCGGGCGACCGGGTGCCGGAGGCCGTAGCGGCCGCGGCGCGGTCCGACGTGGCCCTGGTTTTTGCGGGACTCTCGGACTATTACGAAAGCGAGACCTTCGACCGGGCCACGATGGCGCTGCCCGAAGGCCAGGATGCCCTGATACGGGCCGTCGCCGAGACGAACCCGAGGACCGTCGTCGTCATCAACTCCGGCAGCCCCGTGTTGATGACGGAATGGATCGGGAAAGTTCCGGCCGTCATCATGAACTGGTACCCGGGCCAGGAGCACGGGCACACTATCGCCGCCGTCCTCGCGGGGGGCGAGGACCCGGGGGGCCGGCTGCCCCTGACCCTGCCGCGATCCTGGGAAGACTGCGCCGCTTTCGGCCGCTATCCGGGCAGGGGAGGTTCCGTCTCATACGAGGAAGGGCTGTTTGTCGGCTACCGGCACTTCGACCGGACGGGCGTCTTGCCGCTCTACTCCTTCGGCCACGGGTTGTCGTATGCGGATTTCGCGTACAGCGGAATCCGGCTGGAAAACGGCCTGAAAGACGGCGAGGTTCGCGTGAGCTGCGCGGTGCAAAACACCGGGAAGCGCGCGGGAAAGGAAGTCGTGCAGGTCTACGTGCGCGACGTGAAATCCCGCCTGCCGCGTCCCGTGAAGGAACTGAAGGCCTTCCGGAAGACCCTGCTGCAGCCGGGCGAACGGCGGGAGGTTGCGTTCACCCTCGGGCGCGATGCGTTTTCCTTTTACGATCCGGCCAAAGAGGGCTGGGTTATGGAACCCGGCGACTTCGAAATCCTGGTCGGGCGCTCCTCCGGCGACATTCGTCTCCGAAAAACCCTGCCGCAATAACCGCCTCCAGGCCCGAAGGGCCGGCATTCAATAGCCCCGGCCGTCAGGCCGGGGGGACCGGTGACACAAAAACCGGGCACCGAAGGTGCGGCACCCGTCATTCCACCGGGGCAGTAATTTCGAGGTTATGGTGACTGTCACCGAAATTACGGGGTCAGCGTTTTTGGGCGATGAAGACGTAGAATTCGGAGAGAAGGAAGTTCGTGAAGCCGGCGATGGCCGTCGCGGCCACATTGGCCGGGAAATAATGAATGTTCAGGCCATCCACGAACAGCCGCATCAGGATCAGGTTCCCCACCAGGCCGACAGTGCCGTTCGCGAGCTGGAATTTCAGCAGGCGCGCCAGGATGCCCCCTATCGAATCTCCGGCGGAGCGGTCGCGCCACGTAAAGAGATAATGCCACGTGAAATTGTGCAGCACCGTCGTTTCGACGGCGACGGCCGTCGCCGCCATGTAACCGGCACCGGTCAGTTCCACCAGGGCGGCCAGGACCGTAAACTTCACCGTCAGCCCCATCACAGCCACGAGATTGAACCGGAGCAGCCGCTGCCAGCCTCCGGGGATGAAGCTCAAGCAGGGATTCAGGAACCGGATTTTCAGCGCATCGACGTTCATGGGCTATCAGGGTAGCAGAACCGGACGGCAGGAACAAACAGGACGCAGGGCGGCGGTAGAAAATTTTGCCTGTGCCCCCAGAATATTCGGAATAAAATGCCTCCGGCACGCCGGCTGCCGCGTTGAGACGCGCGGTGCGGCGCAAAATAATGCTTCCGCGCAGAACAGTCGATATAGCCTGCACGGCCGCGCGGCTTCCGTGCGGCCGTGGAACGACCGTTCCGCGGGTTGAAGCGGCGGGTCGGAGATAGGGAGCACCGTGGCGCGATCCCGTAGTCCGAAGAAGGTGGAATTCAAGTCCGGATGGCGGTCCGCGTGGATCGTCCTCGCCGTCGTCCTTGCGCTCCGGTTCATTCATTTTGCCGGCGCGCTGCACAGCCCGCTGAGCTATCAGCTCAGCCCCGACGAGAATTTCTACCTGAGATTCGCGCAGGCGGTCGCCGGAGGAGCCGGCGGCAGCACCGTCGAGTTCGCGTTTCTGGATCCGGTCTACGGCTATATCGCCGGCTTCGTCTTCAGGCTGGCCGGGGAAAACCTTTTCGCCGTCTACGTCCTGCAGATCCTGCTGGACACGTTCACGGCGTTCTGCCTGATCCTCATCGGCCGGGAACTGAAACGACCCAGGGCCGGACTGCTGGCCGCACTGATCTACGGGATCACCGTCACGGCGCTGCTTTTCTGCACGACGCTGCTGAAGACGGTCTGGGTCGCGAACTTCATGACGGTCTGGGTGCTGGCCGCGCTCGTGCTGCTGCGCCGGCCCAGGGCGTACGGCTGGGTCCTCTTCGGGATCCTGTGCGGCTACGGCATCGCGCTGCGCTCCACGCTGGCCCTGATGACGCTGCTGGCGCTGGTGCTGCTCCCCTGGCTTCACGTGACGTGGAAAGGGCGCTCCGTCATGGAAACCCTGCGGGGAATGGGGCTGCTCCTGTTGGGGCTGGCGTTGCCGCTCGCCCTGCTTACGCTGCGCAACCACCGGGCCGCAGGCGTGCAGTCCCCGTTGACCAACAACGGCGGCGTGGTCCTGCACATGCACTATAATCCGGACAATCCCACCGGGAGGACGTGGATCCCCTCCTTCGTGAGCTATTTTCATCCCAGCGACATCCAGCGCGGCTACACCCAGGAGGCGGAGAAACGGCTGGGGCGGACCCTGACCCCGCTCGAAGTGGACGCATACTGGCGCGGCCAGGCGATAGACTACATCCGGTCGAATCCCCTGGCCGCGGCGCGCAGCATCGCCGGCAAGTTCGCCCAATTCGTGGCCTATCCGGAAATCCCGAACAACCGGTCGCTCGCCGACGAGCGGCTGTTTTCGCCCATGCTGCGGATACTGCCGTCGCCTTTCGGCTGGCTCTTCGCCCTGGGCGTGCCCGGACTCGTCCTGTGGCTGACAAGGGACCGCCGCGCATGGCTCGCCTTCGCCCCCATCGCGACCGTCGTCGTGACCGTCACCGTCTTCGTAGCGATCGACCGATACCGGTTCCAGGCGGTGCCCATCTTCGCACTGGGCGCGGGGCTCTTCCTGGACGCCCTGGCCGAATACCTCGGGCAGGACAGGATCAGGCCGGCCGCACTGCTGCTGGCGGCGGCCGCCGCACTGGGGACCGCATCGGTGCTGCTGGCCCATCCGCTGCGTCCGCTCCCACCGAGACTGGACAAGGCCGTCTGGGGGTACATCCGCATGGGCGACATCGGGGCTGCCAAACAGGCCGGGCTGAAGGCGGCGGCGACGCAGCCGAACAACTACAGGCTTTTCGAGGCGCTGGCTTACATCGCCGCGGAGGAAAAGGACTATGCCGGCGCCGCGGAGCATTACCGGCGCGCCATCCGGATCAAGCCGGACTCGCACGTCGCGCACTTCAGGCTTGCGCGGCTGCTCGAACGCATGGGCCGACGCGACGAAGCGGCCGCGCACGCAGCCGCCGCCGTCCGGATCGCCCGCCGGCCGGAATACGAAGCGTTGCTTCGGGAATTGACCGCAGGAAAGTAGCGCCGGCGACACGGGCGCGCGCCCGGGAAACGCGCGGCAAGCGGCTTCGACCGCGCCGCACCGAACCGCGGGGCGATCGCCGCCCCTGCAGGACACGAGGAGATATGACCGGAAGGAAGAGAGAAATCGCCGTACTGGGCGGGGGCCCGGCAGGACTGGCCGTCGGGCATTACGCCCGCGCGCATTCGGTGCCCTGCACCGTGTATGAAAAAGCCGGCCGGTGGGGCGGCAACTGCGTCACCCACGCATGGCGGGACTTCCGCTACGATTCCGGCGCGCACAGGCTTCACGGAACGGACCCGGGTGTCGTGGAAGAATGCTCGCGGCTGCTGGGCGGCGATCTTTTCGAGGTGAAGATCCCGAGCCGCATCTTCAGGGACGGGCGCCAGTTCGTGTTCCCTCTCGAGCTGAAAAACATCGTCCGAAACATGCCGCCCACGGACCTGGCCGTCGGCCTGGCGGATCTGCTTCGCTCGGCCTGCTTCGGAAACGGGAAGAACGGCAACTTCGAAGCGCTCGCCGTCGGACGCTACGGCCGATTTTTTGCGCAAAAATTTCTCCTGGACTACACCGAAAAGCTCTGGGGCATGCCGTGCTCCGAACTCGACTCGAGCCTGACGGGCAAGCGCCTGTCCGGGCTGCATTTCTGGGGGCTCGTCAAAGAGCTGCTTTTCAAAAACAGCGCGCCGCGGCACATGGAGGGGAAATTCTTCTACCCCGAAGGCGGCATCGGCCGCCTGACGGACGCGCTGGCGCACGGTTGCGGCACGGACAGGATCCGGCTCCGGTCCGAGGTGACGCGGCTGTTTCACGATTCGCGCCGCATCCTTGCCTTCGAGCTGAACAACGACGAGCGGGTCGAGGCGGACGCTGTGGTAAGCACGCTGCCCATGGACCGCCTTCTCGCGATGCTAGAACCACGGCTGGCGCCCGAAGCGCAGCCGGACCGCTTCCGGTTCAGGAATCTCGTCCTCGTCGCGCTGTTTATCGACAAGGAGCGAATCACCGACGCCGCCTCGCTGTATTTCCCCGGCGGCGGCACCGCGTTCACGCGCGCCTACGAGCCGCGCAACCGCTGCGCCTCGATGAGCCCGCCGGGCCGCACGTCGCTCGTGTGCGAAATCCCGTGCGACGCCGCCTCCCCAGTCTGGACCCTGCCCGACGACGCCCTTGCGGAAAAGGCGATCGGGCCGCTCTGCAAATTCGGCTGGTTCAATAGGAGCCAAATCCTCGGATACGAGGTGCGGCGCATGCCGGACGCCTATCCCGTCCTTGCGGCCGCGCACCGGCCGTATTGTGAGGCGGCGGGCGCGGCGCTGCGGCAGTTTTCAAACCTGAAAATTTCCGGCCGCAACGGCCGTTTCTCCTACTCCTGGATCCACGACCAGATGCGCTGGGGCCGGGAGGTCGTGCAGGGACTCGTTTCCTGACCCGCCCGGCAACCGATGGACAAGCAGGGTCCGGGCTCCGACCGAACAATGAAAAGAGCCCAAAAAATTGGGGGTATTCACGGCCGCAAAGCTCACCGCACGCGGACGGTCGTGGCGGCGGTCGCCGTGTTCCCATCGGCGTCTTCCGCGATGAGCCGATAGTCGGTGTCCGCCGCCGGAGACACCTCGACGCAGCGGCTGAACGAGGGCCAGACGTTCGGGACGGGCGGTTCGATGCGGACGCTGCGCGCATTGGACACGCCGTAGCAGAGCTGTGCCTTGGCGCCCGGCCGCACGGTCGCGGGCGTCGCGTAGAACGAGAGCACCGTCAGCTTCTTCCCGCCGTGCGCGTCCACGATCGCACGGTCCTGCGCCGCCTTGGGCTCCTCCAGCCGCCGGACGAAGTCCTCCCGGTCGCGCAAGCGCGAGTAAAACACGCCGCCGAGGTACACGAAGGCGACGGCCAGGATCGACGCGGTCAGCAGGTACGTCTTTCGCATGAACATATCCCCCGGAATAGGCACAGAAAACGTTTACAGGTTGGAACGTTTACACGTTTGAAGGTTGGAACGTTCTGTTGGCCGGCACACCCGATTTTGGGGCAAACCGTTCGGTTGGCCCCCGATGCAGGGCCAAAGGTCCCGCAACTTCAACCCTTCAAACCCTTCCAGCCTTCCAACCTTCCAACGTTTCACCGTTTCACAGCCCCGCTGTCGAGCAGCTTTTCCAGTTCGCGCAGCGTGCGCTCGAAGCCGCGCATGGCGGCCTCGACGGCATCCGGCCTTGTCAGGTCAACCCCCGCGGTGCGGAGCAATTCGACCGGCGGTGCGGCGCCGCCGCTCCGCAGCATTTCCAGGTACGCATCCGCCGCCGGCGCCCCCGACTCGCGGATCCGGTCGGCGATGGCGATGCCGGCCGACAGTCCGGTTGCGTACGACCAGACATAATATTTGTAGTAGAAGTGCGGCACGCCCGCCCACTCCATCCCGTCATCCGTGTCCGCCGTGAACCCCGGGCCGTAGTAGGCGCGCACGAGATCGAGGTAGGTCTTCTCCAGCAGCGACGCCGTCAGCGGCGTCCCGGCCTCCGCCATCCGGTGGATCTCCCGTTCGAATTCGGCGAACATCGTCTGCCGGAAGATGGTCGTCCGGATCGTTTCCAGCCGCTCCGCCAGCAGCGACGCCCTTTTGCCTGGATCGGCCGCCTGCTCCAGCATGTAATCGCCGAGCAGCGACTCGTTGCAAGTGGACGCGATCTCGGCCAGCATCATGACGTACCGCGAGTCGGCGTACGGCTGCTTCTTCATCGTGAGGACGCTGTGCAACGCGTGCCCGTACTCGTGCGCGAGCGTGGACAGGTCGTCCACCGACTCCAGGTAGTTCATGAAGACGAACGGGTGCGCCCCGTACACGCTGGACGAGAAGGCGCCGCTGCGCTTCCCCTCATGCGGGTAGAGGTCGAGCCATCCGTTGGCGGGATCGAGCCCTTCGGCGAGTACCCGGCCGTATTCGGGGCCCAGCGGCTTCAGGGCTTCCAGGATCATCGGCCGCGCCTTCGAAAACGGGACGCGCTCGTCGGCTTCCGGGACCAGCGGCACGTACAGGTCGTAGATGTGCACGTCGGACAGCCCCAGCGCCTTCCCGCGCAAGTCCACATAGCGGTGCAGCAAAGCTGCATTGGCGCGGACGGTGCGCACCAGGCTGTCGTAGACCGTCACCGGCACGTTGTCCTTTTCCAGGTACGCTTCCAGGGAAGACCCGTAGCCGCGCGCCCGGGCGTACGCCACGTCCAGTTTGACCTGCCCGCCGATAGTGGCCGCCAGCGCGTGGCGGAACTGCCGCAGCGTCGCGAAATAGGCCTGGTACGCCCCCCGCCGCACGTTCCGGTCCGGCGACCTGCGAAACGCCGAGAGTCCCGACAGCGCGAACCGGACTTCCTTTCCCCGCTCATCCCGGATTTTCGGCCAGGGGATGTCGGCCAGCATTGCGCCGTAAGCGTCCTCCAGCGGGGAGGGGATCTCGTTGAGGTCGATCTCGGCCCACAGGTTGTCCCCCAGAAACGAGAGCGCGCGTTCCGCGTCCGCCGACAGGATGCCGCCGGCGCGCCGGCGCACGTTGCCGATGTAGCCGCGGAATTCCTCCAGCGCGGGCCTTCTGGCGATGGATGCCGCCAGGACCTTTTCCGGCATGGCGGCCAGTTCGAGACGGATGAAAGCCGCCGCGCGCATCAGTTCGTCCATCGCCGCCAGCCCCTGCTGCACCATGCCCGAAGCCGTGTCGTCGGACTGCGCGACGCTCTCGCGCAGGTTCGAATACAGGGTGATGCGGTTGGCGTCGTTGTGCAGCCGGAAATAGAGCCGGAGACATTCGTCGAGCGCCTCCGGATCGGACAGCCGTCCCCGATACCGAAGGAGCGCCGGCGCGTTTTCGAGCAGCGTCCGGCTCGCCGTCTCCCAAGCCGCATCGGATGGATACAACGGCGCGAGGTTCCACTTGTAGGCATCGGGCACGGCTGTGCGCGGCGCGTTCGGATCCGGCCGGTATTCCGGCGGTTCCTTCGGAGCGGCCGCCGCCGCACACAGGACGGCGATCAGCGCGGACAGGATGATTTTCGAATGCATGGCATTTCCCTTCTGACGGAGCGGTGCATGCGGCCGGACGTCGCGCGTCCCGGGCAGGAACCGGGCTGCGGGGCGCCGCCAACCGCGCGGGACGCCTGCGGAACGGCAGGCGAACTAAGAAGTCTTCTCTCCCGCGCCCGTGTAGACCGGGGTGATGTCCACGGGAATGTCTTTCATGCGCGGGATCACTTCCTCGATCTCCGGGGTCGAGACCGCATATTTCTTCATCAGGCGGTCGGCCCGGTCGTAATCCCCGGTCGCCTCGATCAAAAGCACCTCGCTGGCGAGCGACCGGACGGCTTCGCGGTAGCGCTCGGGATCGATCCGGTACCGGCCGTTCGCGGCGGAAACGATGGCGCCCTTTTCGCGGTACCAGTTCCACTGAAGGCTCGTCCCCCCGCCGTGCGCTTCCCCGATCCCGAACCGCATGGCGCGAAACATCAGCCCCGCGTCCGTCGCGAACAGGTTTTCCTCGGTGAAAGTGCGGATCAGCTTCTGCCGGAGCGCCCACATCAGCGTCCACGTGCCGACGACGTCCGCCTTGCACTCCTCGATCGTGGAATAGAGGCCCTTGAGGTAGATACGGTTTTCCTGCACCTTGCCGTCCGGTCCAGTGATGATGCCCGGCCCCAGCGCGTGGGACAATTCGTGGAACAGCGTGTGGGCGAAATAGGCGTCGAAGGACAGCAGCAGTTCCTGGGAGGGATCCAGGACTCGCCGCGCGATCGGCTCGCCCGACTGGGCGAATTTCGCCTTCATCACGTTCTTTAGCAGGACGTTCTTGGATCCCTTGGTCTGCCGGATCGTCTCGTCGTTCGGCAGGTTGAAGGCGGCAGTCTGGACGCCGCGGCGCGCGTCCCCGGCGCTGAATATCGTCTGCACCACCCGGATCGTCGACCCGCCCGAGCGCTTGAGATTTTTGTACCGGTCCGGCATCGGGAGCGACTTCTCCATGTCGGTAAGGTGTTGGATGTAGACTTTCAGCTTATCGCTTTCCGGCCGGTCCACGACCGTGACGAAGGATTCGAAACTGGCCTTTGCGTTGAAGAGCGCGTCTTCATAGACCTCGTAGGGGCCGATGACGACCTCGATCGGCGAGTCCATCTGCACCCAGGCGACGTCGCTCTCGATGTATCGATTGGACTGAAAGGCGTCGGCGCGCTTCAGGAGGAAGTCCTTGAGCGAAGCGTTCCCCGTGAGCGCCGCCGCTTCCCGGAGCTTGAGCGCCGCCCGGGCCAGGGGTTCGCGGTAGTATTCGGAGTAGGGGACGGCGACGAGCTTCCCCTCTTTACGCCGGATCACCGTGTAGAGGTTCCGGAAGGATTCCCGGTCCTCCGGGTGTTCGGCAATCCACTTTTCGAATTCCGCCGCCGTCATGTCCGGCGGATAGAATCCCGCCCCCGCGGGTTTTGCGCCTTCGGGGCCGAAAGGCGAAATAAAGGGCTCGTCATGCTTCAGCCGGTCCCATTTGCCCATCATCAGGTCGAAGTAGGCCAGCCCCCGGCGGTCGAAGGCCGATTTTTCGGCCAGCGCCGCAAGCTCGGACCGGAGTGGCGGATTGCCGTCGGACACCTGGCTCAGGTAGATTTCGTGGATCGGGCGCGACGCCTCGATCAGCGTGGCGACGACCTTCTGTTCCTCCTCATTGAGCAGGCCGCGGTCGTAATCGATGACGGTCTCCGGCAACTGCGCCAGCCTCTCCCGGATGTCGGGGACCAGCCGCACGGCCGTTTCGGGTGCCACGGAACTCCTGCCGCAACTCATGAGCAACAGTATATACGGCAAAATCCGCAGTTTTTGAAGTCTATGCATGACGCGCCTCTCGCGGCGCACCGGCGGCGCCGCAGATCGAATACCGCAAAATCCTCTCAGACATCCGCCGCCGCGCGGCCCGAAGACATCCAGGGACACTCGCTTTTCAGGCTGCAGCCCTTGCAGCCCGCGAACCGTGAGATGAAGGGGATCACGATGAAACCGACGACGACGAAGGCCGCGAAAAGCAGCACTATGCCGCGGGAATACCGCGTCAGGAGCAGGGTGACGCCCGCCGCGAACGGAATGAACCAGCACGGGTACATGATGGCGATGTTCTTCCGGAAGATTTTCCGGAAATCGCTCCCGGGAATCCCTTTGAAGTACCGTGCTGCCAGAACACCGTAGCCGCAGGGGCAGGAGCGCGTCCCGAGGTGCCGGCAGTGCCGGCAGATGAGCTTCCAGAAGAGCACGATGGAAAGCAGGTTGTAGACCAGCATGGCGGCGCCCAGCGGGCGCCACACCATTCCCGTGAGCGCGGCGCCCAGGAGGAACAGGACCGCCGTCGGCAGGTTGTCGAGGAGGACCAGCCAGAGCGGGACCACCCGTTCGCACGCGTCCCGGATGCTGCAACTGCCGCTCTCGTTCTCCATGGGCCTCCCGGTCGATGAGATCCTGAGCTCTGCGGATCCTCTGCCGCCCACCATTGTGCCGTCTGGCGCCGTCCGGCGTCAACCACCTCCGCATCCCACACGATGCGCCGCGGCACAGCATCGGGGATTCGCAGCCGTGGCAGCGCCGAAGGCGCGGCGCACCGTCAGGGATTCGCAGCCGTGGCAGCGCCGAAGGCGCGGCGCACCGTCAGGGATTCGCAGCCGTGGCAGCGCCGAAGGCGCGGGACAGCACAGCCCGGGGTGGAGGCCGCCATAGCGGCCGCAACCCCGGGTCAATCGACATCAAGGACGCGAGTCCCGAAGGGACGACGCAGCCTGTGTCGTCCTTGCAGGACTCCGTCGATTAACCATCCATACCCGGGGTTCCGTCGCCCGCTTTGCGGGCTCCGTCACCCCGGGCTTTGCTGTGCCGTGCCTTCGGCACGCCATGCCCGCGTATCATCGATTGATGCCTTCGGCACGCCACCCGCGTATCTCCGATTGATGCCTCCGGCACGCTACGCCCGCATATTCCCGATCGGCGCTTTCCCAAAATCGTGCCTCCGGCACTCCACGGCGATGTGCCCTCATCAGCCGACACCAACCAAATCCGTGTCATCCGTGGCTCCACCGTTCCCGCGAACGGCCGGTTAATGGCCACGAATTTCACGAAACTTTCCCTGATCATGTTTTCGACGCGGAGAGGATGAACCGGGCGGAAGGTTGCGGGATTTTACCGGAGGCGCCGGGCGAGGATGTCTGCGATGCGCCCGGCCGCGTGCCCGTCCCCGAATGGATTCCGGACGCCGGCCATGGCCCGATACGCGGCGGCATCGTCGAGCAGCAGCGAGGTTTCCTTCACGATGCGCGCCGCATCCGTGCCGACGATCTTTCCCGCCCCGGCCTCGACCACTTCGGGACGCTCCGTCAGCTCTCTCAGTATGAGGACGGGCTTGTGGAATGACGGCGCTTCTTCCTGAATGCCGCCCGAGTCGGTCAGGATGAGCCGGCTGCGCTTCATCAGCTTCAGCAGGTCGTCGTAGCCGACGGGCTCGAGCAGCGCGATGCGGGCCACGCCCGCGAGCTCCTCGCGCACCGGCCCGCGGACATTCGGGTTCAGGTGCACCGGATAGATCACCTCGACGTCGTCGTATTTCGCGACGATGTCTTTCAGAGCCCGGCAGATCGACCGCAGCGACTCCCCGTGGTTTTCGCGCCGGTGCGCCGTGACGAGAATCTTCCGCCCCTTGTCGAAATCGACGTCCTCAAGGGCCGCATCCGCAAAAGGCCCGTCCAGCGGGATCGACAGCAGGGCATCCACGATCGTGTTGCCCGTGACGAACACGTCCTCCTCCCGGACGCCCTCGCGCAGGAGGTTCCGGCGCGCGAGTTCCGTCGGGGCGAAGTGCAGGTCCGCCAGGCAGCCCGCGACGCGCCGGTTGATCTCCTCGGGAAAGGGATTATGGCGGTCGAAAGACCGCAGCCCGGCCTCGACATGCCCGACCTTGACTCCGTTGTAGAACGCGGCCAGCGCCGCCGTCATGACCGTGGTCGTGTCGCCCTGCACGAGGATGCAGTCGGGTTTCTCCCTCTCGAAGAGGTCCGACAGCTCCCGCAGGGAACGCGAGGCGAAGCCGGCCAGGGTCTGATCGTGCTGCATCAGTCCCAGGTCGATGTCGAGCTCGATGTCGAATGCGGACATGATCTGGTCGAGCATCTGGCGGTGCTGGGCCGTGGTCACCACACGGTGTTCGAACCGGCCCTTCTCCCGGCCCAGGGCCCGTATCACGGGCGCCATCTTGATGACTTCCGGCCGGGTGCCGACGATGGAAAAAACCCTCCTTGGACGCATCCGGTTCTCCTGCTTCTGCGTTAGCGGAGCCGCACTCCCAGTCCGAAAGTGCAGAACGAAGTCGCCGGTTCCCCCTCGTGAATCGGGAGGAGCGTTCTTCCGACGGCCCCGGTCAATCCCACGCGGGATCCGACCGGCACATATACGGTCGCATAGGTGACGGCCCGCACTCCACTGATTTCTTCGGGCAGAAGATTTTCGAAAAAGTCCCCTTTGTGCCGGTGGGAAAAATTGCCCGTGACGATGGCCCTTCCCAGGATGTCGACTCGCGCCCCGAACCCTTCGAACACCTGCTTGCGGCTCGAATAGCCGACCTGGCCGTAGGCCGCGAAGGGACCCGCGGTCTTCTGCACGATTCCCATGAACTGCCCGTCGTAGGCGGAGAATCCGGCGTCATCCATATAGGGCAGCCGCTCCAGCATGCCGGCGACGGCGAAGTCGAGGCTCTCGCCGTCCACGACCCTGTATTTCGCATGAAGGATCGTGTCGTCCAGTTTCCAGTCCGCGGTCTCGTCCGACGAACCCGACGCGGCGACCGAAACCAGGAACCGTTCGGTAATTCCCAGATCGAACGACGCGTAGATGGAATGACTCTGGGTATCGTCGGCCAGAAATCCGATGCCGCCCACCGCGCTGAAAATGACGCTCCCTTTCGGCAGCGTCTCCGTATCGTACACGTACACCGGCCATGGGGCCGAAGTCACGCTGCCCGGAGAGATCTGCGCGAATGCGTTCAGGCCGAAAATCAGGACCAGCCCGATGGCCGTCGGGAGCAACTTGAAATGACTCTTCATACCTTTACCTCCGGTCGTTTTAAAAATCGGGCTGGAACCGCTCGGTTTTCGCCCAGGTTCGCGCCTTCTTCCGGATGAAATCGTCGTAGAAGCCCTTCAGGACGACGGGAATCCACAGCTGGCAATAGGTAAAATAGGAAAGGATCGCGAGGAGAAAGTTTGCGAACGAATCCTCGCCCTTTTCCCTGGAGAGGGCCAGCAGGACTTCGCCGACGAACAGCAGGAAGGCCAGCAGCCACACCTCGGTGTAGGGCCCCGGGAGCACGATGCGAAGCACTCCCAGAAGGCCGAGGACAAAAAACACGTCCGAAAGAACGATGGCCGCAAAAAAGACGTAATAGAGCGCCATGGTGTACAGCAGTTCGAGCCCGAGCCTGCGGGGACGGATGCGAAGCAGCTGCCCGGCGTGCTTCGTCAATACATAGTTGTTGCCGCGCACCCATCGCGTCCTCTGCCGGAACCAGGTGGAGAGCCTTTCCGGCTCCTGCTCCCAGGTGACGGCATAGGGGACATACTTGATCTGATACCCGGCCTGGTAGATCTGGATGGACAGCTCGGCGTCTTCCGTCAGGGCGCTCTCGTCCCACCCCCCGAGCGATTGGAGCAGCGCGCGCCGGATGATCAGGTTCGTTCCCGGCAGCGAACAGACGCGCATCAGCATCCAGCGTCCCGCCTGCACGATCCACTGGAAACTCAGCCCTTCGATATTGATCATCCGGGTCAGCAGGTTCCGCCGCCGGTTGACGGTCCGGAATGTGCCGATCACGGCCCCGAGCTTCGGATTCGCTTCCAGCTGCGCGGCGAGATGCCTCAGGGAATCGGGCTCCGGGGTATTGTCCGCGTCGTAGATGGCGATGTTGTCGAATGAACAGATTTGCACGCCCCTGTTCAAAGCCGCCGCCTTGCCGCCGGCACGCTCGGCCGCCGCGATGTCGAGGACGCGCAGGTTGGAAAACCGCGCCGCCCAGCGCGCGGCGATTTCGCCGGTCCTGTCCGTGCTCGCGTCGTTGATGACGATGATCTCATAGCGGTCCGCCGGATACTCCAGCGCCGTCATCGCCTTCAGGGTGTGATCCAGCACCACTTCTTCGTTGTGTGCGGGAATCAGCACGGACACCCCGGGCAGCTCGATTCCGGCAAGCTCGAATTTTTCTCTTTCCCGCCGGGCGCGGTGGCTGTACAGGAACCCGAGAAAGAAGAGGACGAACTGGTACACGAGCATGAACCAGATCAGGATCACGGCGAGCACGAACAGCGCTTCGATCAGAGTCTGTACCAAGAAGCTTCCTCATCCGGGTGGCCGCGCCGGCGACGGCCGTTCCCGGATCGAAATGATGCTTTTGCGTCTGCCGGACGGCGCCGGCGCCCGATGCCCTATTTCAGCTTCGACCCGAAAACCGGGAACAGCCTTCGGGCCCGCACGGCGACGAACAGGACCGCCAGTATCAGCACGAACTTGCCCCCGAGCCAGACGACGGACCTCGACGACACCGCGCTGGCCATGTCGACCACGGCAGACGCCGTCGTCGCGTCGTTGAATTCCGCCCGGTGGCTTCCGGGAGGAATCGCGACCAGGATTTCGCTGCCGTACCGTTCGATCCGGGGCTTTTCGAGCCGCAAGCCGTCCAGATAGACGGCATTGGGCTCGCGCGTCAGCACCACCCAGGCCCTTCGCGGCGACGCATACTCGACGGCGATGCCCAGGGACGTACGCGTCACGGCGGAGACTTCCGCGGTGACGTCCTTCACCCAGAGGCCGAGCCCGAAACGGTCCATCAGGTCGCGTTCGAGCTCCGCGCTGCCCAGCGTATGTTCGCCCGCCGGAATCAGTACTTCGCCCTCCCGCCCGCACTGCCAGGGCTCATCGTCGAGCAGCAGCATCTCGCCCTGTCCGCGCACCAGGCTATAGCTCGTGCCGGAAGCGTCTCCCGCCGGCCCCAGGTAGAGCGCGTCCTTCCCCGCTTCGTTGACCAGCGAAAGCCGGACCGACCGTTCCGTCCGGATCCGGGCGGATCGCGCGCCCCCCGCGGTAACCGGGGATTGGAGGCCATTTCTCGCCGCCGCGCCATTCACCGAAAGGCCCGCCGCGCTGCCGAGCACGAACGGCAGGAGGGCGCGGTCCTCGGGCTGCAGGGACGCCTCGCTGTAAATCGCTACGCGCCCGTTCCCGGCGCGGGCGGCCGAATGGGCCGTCAGCGCGAGCTCGGTTCCCGCCGGAAGCCTGGTGGGCGCAAGCCCCTTGCCGCGTTCCGTCACGACGTTGATGTCGAACATGAGGCGCCGCGGATCCCGGACGAGCTTTGCATACGTCCCCGCGAACTCGCGATAGCGGTCGGGCGACGCTCCCCACAGGTCCATGGGGTCTTCCACCTGCAGCGTGAAATCGTACCGGTCCATGAGCGCGACCACGTCCCGCGTGTCCGCGCCGGTCTTTTCGACGATGCGCGGCGCGTGCAGGCTGTCGAGCGACGTGACGATGCAGTCCAGCGACCGGGTCCGCCGGACCCTGGTGACGCGATCGAGAAACTCGACCATCCAGCCGTTCAGCAGCCGCGTCCGGTAAGCCTCCCATTTCTCGAGCGCCTCCCTGTTCCTCTGCCAGTAGAGCGGGGACGCCCTGTCGAACAGGCGGATGGGATCGAATCCCGCCTGCTGCCGGAAATCTTCGCGGACATCGCGGTTCATGGGCACGTATTTGTCGGGATCGAGCAGCCCGTCGCCCGTGTCGAAGGAGAGTTCGGCGATATTCACCCCGTCCCAGTCGTGTTTCGCCAGCAGTTCCTCGAAAAAGTCGAGCGCCGCCTTCCTGCAGTCCCGGTTGGCGAGGTTCATCTGCTTGCGCCAGCCCACCTGTCCGTCTTTCCCCGTGACCGTTTTTTCGCGCCATTCCGGGCGGGCCGCCCAAAGCCTTTCGGAGACCTGCGGCAGCTCGAACCACGCATACACCGCGATTCCCCTCTCATGGCACAGCCGGATCAGCGTGTCGTAGTCGTATTCCCAGCGGGGATAGAAATGCCAGGCCGCCGCATACACCGCCCGGATTCCGTCGGCGTGCCACGAGGCAACGAGCTTTTCCAGAGGCGCCTGCTCCCGGTAGCCGGGGTCGAAGTAGAACTCCACACCGTGCGCGGTGACGGGCGAAAACAACTGCATCCGGCTGCGCAGGTGGTGGAAGAGGTACGGGTAGCGCGTGTATCCCGTGCCCGTTTCGGGGTCCAGGTCCGTGCCGAGGTAGATCAAAAGGCCGTTGCCGTGCCTCGCCGCCACCGCGACCGGCCTGCCGCTCTCCTCGTCCTCGACGAGGGTCGTGGAAACCGGGGGCGGCTCGAAGCGTTCCATTTCCTCGGCGTGGTTCCAGAGGATCGGGATGCCGGGGTAGAGAATGTCCCTGATGGAAACCACACTCAGCTTCCGCGTCTCGTAAATAAACCCGAGATCCTCGGCCAGGCCGCTCCGCCCTTCCAGGACGATGCGTCCGCCGTCGTGCAGCCATTCCGCCAGTCTCTTTCCTGCGGATCTTCCCAGGCCTGCGGCGACGCTGCGCGGGACGAAAACGACGGAATCTTCGCCCAGCTTCAGCCGGTCCAGGCGCGCCGTGTCCACCCGTTCGAACCGTATGCCGTAGACACGCAGGAATGATTCGAAGCTGCGGATGTCGGTGGCTTCCATACCGGACGATTCCGAGGAATTCACGACGAGCAGGGCCCTGCGTGCCGCCTGCTTGGGAGAGGGAATGGAATCCACGTCCACATCGTTCCACCAGGCAAGGATCCGCTCCCGGAGCGAAGGCTTGCGTTTGGGCCCCGGAACGCGACTCACGCCCTGCACGGCGGCGAGGCCTCCGGGCGGCGGGGCCAGAGCCTCATCGACGGCCTCTCCCCTCGCCACGGCCTGATAGGACTCGGACATCCTCCCCTGCGCATCGACCGCCACGCGCCGCAGATAAGGCTGATTAGCCGACAGGGAAACCGTCCCGGGCACGGTGCTGACGGCATGATTGCCGATGACGGTGCTGCAGCCGAAATTTTGCGCGGAAATGAAGCGATATCCCAGGCGCGTGATGCCATCCACCGTGGCCTCCAAATACGCCGGCGACACGAAAGGGTGGAAGAAAAATGACGGGATGGAGTCCCGCACGCAGAGCATTCGCGCGGCGCCGTCGACGATCGCATCGGAGTCCGGTTTTTCAAGATTCACGTAGCCGAGGTTTTCGGGGATGATCGACTGCCCGTAGATGTCCCGGAGTTCGTAGGGGAAGTATTGCATCGTGTTCCGGTCGTCGCCGACAAGACGCCGGTCGTAGGCGTGGCTGAAGAACGGCCGCAGGGCTCGGTAATGGGCCATCGAAGCCGTGTAGTGCGGGGTCTCCCACGCGATCGGGAACAATCCCGCCCGGAAACACTCGTCCATTCCCAGCGCGAGCTTCTGCTCCAGTAGATCCGGAGAGCTGTCCCCGGAAGGCTTTTCCGTGAGCGAGTCCCAGAATTCGAAGTCGTCGGTCGTGTTGCCGTGCAGCTGGTGCGTCACGCCGTGCAGGACGATCGAACCGCCCCTCGACACCATATGCTGAAGTGCCTCGACGACGCGGGGACGGTCGGAAAGGTAGATCTCCACGCGGCGCGTCGTGTTTTTATAGATGGGGACGAGCGAGACCTGGAACGGGATGCCCCGCGAGGCCAGGACATCGGCCACCCTGCGCAGCTGACCGGGATCGCTTTCCGGATTCACATCCTCGATCCGCACCAGGGCATGGCGCCGGATCTCGTGCGGCTGCCCGAGGATGTCGTGCAGCAGGTCGCCGAACACCAGCGACCGGTCCGCTTCGACCGTGTAGGAGAAGACGATGTCGGCGAAGTACCAGAAGTTGCCGGATCGGATCGCATAGGGAGTGGACAGCCGCCTGTTCCGCGCGACTGCCAGCACCTTTGCCTTCGACGGATCCGTGACCGAAACGAGATTGATCGCGCCCTCTTCCTTGGGAAGCGACCTTCCCTTGAATGTGACGGACACCGATCCTTCAAGCTCCGCGTGCGCCTTGAAGCGGAAGCCCAGCCTTTCGGCCATCCCGGGTTCGGCCAGCAGCTGCTCGATATTCCGGTTCAGCCAGCATACCGGCCGCCCGGATGCCGCCACATCGCGGACCAGTTCGCCCGGAAGCGGGCCCTTGAGGGCCGAGCCGACGACGAAAACGGCGTGGAACCGCCCGGACTGCCCGGCCTTATACTCGCGGGCGCCGACGATGTCCGGCTCGATTCCGAAATGCCCGAGCAGGTTGGCGATGTAGCGGGCCGTCATCCTCTCGGATTGTTCCCCGTCCGGCTCGTCGTAGACGATCAGGGCCGTAAGCCCCGAGTCGCGGACCGAGACCGGGGTCCGCCCGGGGGTTCCGGTTCCGGAGTCGGGAAACCGGGGCGCCAGGATGGCGCAGGAAACCGCGAGCGCAATCGCCGACAGTAGGATCAGGAATCTTCGCTTGAATGGGGTCACTGCCTATCCAAAGGTTCGGGCTCGTATGATCTCGGATGCCTATCGGCTCTCTGCCGCCAAATCGACAGGCCGCGCACGCAGTCTGGCACGGGCCATACTCTCATAGTGATGTATCTCATCGATTCTCGGTTCATTTCCGGATGAATTCCGTGATTTGGATCACAAAACGCCCATATTGCCGGGCCGCCACGGTTCCGCATGATTTTCGTGCCGACTGATGATATTCTCGACCGGCCGGAAGGGGGGAGCCCTTGGATCAGGCGGGTGCGGACTCCGGCCCGCACGCACAGGCGCAGGCCCGGGTCCCTTTTTGCAGGCGACACACTCAAACGACTCACGAGGTGCGGCGATGGCGGAAACCCGGTCGAACGGTTTGGCATATGCTGAAAAACTCTATTCCGATTACGGATCGAGGGCCCGGGAGCTGAAGGACTCCGGCAGGAAAGTGATCGGCTACCTGTCGGCGCTCACCCCGGTGGAGATCCTGACCGCGGCGGGCGTCGTTCCCCTCCGGCTGAAGGGCAACGTATCGGAAGCCGTCACGAAGGCGGACGCCTACATGGAAACGATGATCTGCCCCTTCGTCCGCAACGTCTTCGACGCGGCGCTCAAGGGCCGGTACGCGTACCTGGACGGCATGGTCCTCCCGCACCAGTGCGACAGCGTCGACCGGACCTACGACGTCTGGAGCTACAACCTGAAATTCCCCTACTGGCATTTCATCAATTTCCCGCACCTGGCCGACGCCCCTTCCCTGGCGTTCACGAACGAAATCCTGCGCGGCTTCCTAAGGAGCCTCGAGGCCTTTACCGGCAGGAAGATCACCGACTCCGTGCTGGCGGACGCCGTAAGCGCGCACAACGAGAACCGGAAGGCCATGCGGGAGCTCTACGACCTGCGGAAGGAGGACGTGCCGCGCGTTTCCGGCGTCGAAATGATGAAGGTCCTCATGGCCGCCTCGAGCCTTCCGGTCGACGAATCCACCGCCCTGATCCGCGGCGTCATCGGGGAAGTCCGGGAGCGCCCGGCCGCCTCCGCGGAAGTCCGGCGCCGCATCATGCTGCTGGGCGATCAGATCGACGACGTGGCCATCGCCGACGCCATCGAGAGCGCCGGCGCGTTTCTGGTCATGGACGACCTCTCCACGGGGAGCAAGATGTACTGGGGCGACGTCGACGCCACGCCGGATCCCGTTGAAGGCATCACCGGGCGATACCTGAAGAAACTGAAATTCCCCACGACCTTCGTGGCGGGGGAGACGTACCCGGAGACGCTCGAGGCTCGCTTCGGGCACATGCGCCGGCATGTCCGCGAATTCCGGATCGACGGGGCGATCCTGTTCGTTTACAAATACTGCGATCCGTACGGGTTCGAAGTCCCCGCGATCAAGAGCTTCATCGAGTCCGCCGGGACGCCCGTTCTCTACATCGAAGACGAATACACCACCTCGAGCCTCGGCCGCGTGAAGACCCGAATCGAGGCTTTTCTGGAAATGATCGCGTAGATCCGCGCATCAGGGAGACCTATGGCTGAAATCAGGAAACCAAGACCGCTGGCGACCCAGGCGGCGGGGAAAGCCGGCAAGTTCGGCAGGGCAAATCTCGCGGCGACGCTGAAAGCCAAAGAAGAAGGCAAGAAGGTCGCCTACACCTACATCAATAACGCGCAGGACGAGATCGTCCGGGCCATGGACATCGTGCCGGCCTGGGGCGAGAATTTCGCCGGCGTCTGCTCCGCCAAGCGCGACGCCGAAAAATATCTCCAGAAGGCCGAGGCGGAAAATTTCTCGCGGTCGCTGTGCACCTACGCGACCTGCACCATCGGCTTCGACATGTGGCGCGAGGAACTGGGCGAAATCCCCCCGAACACGCCGTGGGGCGGCATGGGGCGCCCCGACATGATCATCGGCAGCGCGCAGCAGCTGTGCGACCCGCGGATCAAATGGCCCCAGGCGACGCAGCACTACCTCCAGGACGTCCCCGTATGGATGGGGACGATGTACTATCCCCCGTTCGACCCGGCCGCCGATCACCGGGAGCAGGAGAAGCTCTACGTCCGGTACGCCGCCGAGGAGCTGCGGGAGCTGGTGCGCTTCTGCGAGAAGCACACGGGCAGGAAAATGGACTGGGACCGGCTCGCCGCCCTGGTCGAACTGACCGACCGCACATGGGACCTGTTCATCGACTGCTACGAGCTGCGGAAAAACGTCCCGACGCCGATGGACACGGGCGACGCGATGAACACCATGGTGCCGCTGACGTTCAACCTCGCCACGCAGGAGGCCTACGATTTTTACAAAGAGCTCTACGCCGAGCTCCGGGCCAAGATCGCGGAGAACAAGGGCGTCGCCGAAAACGAAAAATACCGCCTCGTGTGGGGCGCCGGGCTGCCGTCGTGGTTCGCGCTGGGCGATTTCCAGTACTTCAACGACCAGGGCGCCGTCTTCCCCGTCGAAGTCACCTACCGCAACGCCGAGAAGATCGAGCGGCTCGACCTCCCGCCGGCGTCCGATCCGCTCGAGCACATCGCCTGGAGGTGGGTACGCCTCTGGACGCGCTGGTACGACAAGGCCCGCAGGCGTCCCGGGTCGCTGCCGAAGGTCGAGCGCATCATCGAATACATGGAGGACTACGGCTGCGACGGCGTCGTGTTCCATTCGGCGTTCTCCTGCCGCAGCTGGCACGCCGGCATCGTCCAGCAGGCCCAGGTGCTGCAGAAGGTGGTCGGCGACGTCCCCACGCTGATCATGGAGGGCGACATCGTCGACATCAGCTCCTACAACGAGGCCGACACGCACAACCGGATCGACGCGTTCGTCGAAACCCTGGCGGCCAGGAAAACGGGGCGGTAAACCGATGGCCGAATACTTCGCCGGGGTGGACATCGGCTCCACGATGACCAAGGTGGTCCTCACGGGTGGCGCCGGAGAAGTATCCCTGGTCGGGCCCACGGGTCCCGAACACCGGAAACTGGCGAACCGCGTCATGGAACAGGCGCTTGTAAAGGCCGGAATCCGGTTCGCCGAAGTGACCTTCGTCGTCGCCACCGGTTACGGCAGGATCAACGTGCCGTTTGCAGACAAGCAGGTCACCGAAATCACCTGCCACGCCAGGGGGCTCTCCAGCCTCCTGCCCTCGGTCCGGACGGTCGTGGACATCGGGGGACAGGACAGCAAGGGCATCCGGATCGAAAACGGCCGCGTCGCGGACTTCGTCATGAACGACAAGTGCGCCGCGGGCACCGGGCGCTTTCTCGAAATCATCGCGGACGCCCTCGGCGTCCCGCTGGAAAAGCTGGGAGAGACGTCGCTCGAGGCGGAAAGGCCCGCCGTCATCGGCAACATGTGCACCGTCTTCGCCGAGCAGGAGGTCATTTCACAGCTCGCGGCCGGCGAGAACGTCCCCAACCTCGTCGCCGGCATCCACCAGGCGATCGCGGGACGCGTGTTCGCGCTGGTGAACAAGCTGAAAATCAGGCCCGACGTCGCCGTCACGGGCGGCGGGGCGAAAAACATCGGGCTCGTCCGGGCGCTGGAGGCGAAGTTCGGCTGCCGCGTCCTGGTGCCGCGGGAACCGCTGCTGACCGGCGCCCTTGGCGCCGCCCTCATCGGGCGGGAATTGTACGAAGCCGCCAGGAAGAGCGGACGCACGCCCGCCACGAGGCCGCGCGTCCTCGAAGAAGCGCACCTGTTTGGGTAGATCCGGGGTTCGAAATTCGAGACTGGGAGGGGCGAGTGGCCCATATTCTGGGAATGGACGTCGGATCCGGCTTCGTGAAGGCGGCCGTGCTCGAAGGCCGTGCCGTGCTGGCGTACGCGGTCGTGCCGTCGGGCGGCAGCTTCGCCGGGGCGGCGAAGGCCGCGTCCGCGGCGGCCCTGGGAAAGGCCTCTCTTTCCGCCTCGGACATCGCGGCCACGGTCGCGACTGGATACGGGGCCGAGGCCGCCGGTTTTACCGGCCGCACCGTCGCCGACATTTCCTGCCACGCCGCCGGAGCCTTCCATCTCTTCCCGTCCGCGAGAACGGTCGTGGACATCGGGAGCCAGTTCTGCCGCGCCATCCGGCTGGACGGAAACGGCCGCGTTTCGAACTTCATACACAACGAAAAATGCGCCGGGGGAAGCGCCAAATTTCTCCAGGTGATCGCCCGCATCCTCCACATGAGGGTCGAGGACATCGGCGCGCTGTCTCTCGAATCGACCCGTCCCGTGGAATTCACCACCGGGTGCGCCGTATTCGCGGAATCGGAGGCGGTGTCGCGCATCGCCGAGGGGGCGCGTCCGGCGGACATCCTGGCCGGCGTCCACAAGGCGATCGCGGCCAAGATCGCCAACCTGACCGTCCGGCTGGGGCTGGCGGAGGACTGCGTCGTCACGGGCGGAGGCGCGAAGGACGCCGGCCTGGTACGCGCGCTGGAGGCCGAATTGGGAATCCGCGTGCGCGTACCGGAAGAGCCCTGGGTGTCGGGCGCCATCGGGGCCGCCCTCCTCGCATAGATCGGCCGCGAATTTACACGAATTTCACCGGGGACGTCCCCGGTTTTACTGGCGCGCCCTCTTCCGGCGCTTGCGCACGTGCCGGTAGACATACAGGCCGACGACGGCCAATAGAAAGAGCACCACCACGATATCGATCGCGTGGCTGTAGCGCATCACGCGGTCCCAGTTGTTCTTCAGGACGTAGCCGGCATAGGCGAGGAAGGCGTTCCACAGACCCGCGCCGAGAACCGTGAAGACGGAGAAGCGGAACACGTTCATCTTCGCCGTCCCGGCGGGAATCGAGATGAGGTGCCGCACGACCGGGATAAAGCGGGAGACGAAAATGGTCAACTCCCCGCGCTTCCTGAAAAACCGCTCGGTGGCCTCGAGCTCCTCCATGTCCAGCAGCGCGTATTTCCCGAACCTGCGAACGAACGGCATGCCGCCGAAATAGCCGATGTAGTAGGACAACAGCGATCCCGCGATGCTCCCGAGCGTGCTGGAGACGATCACGCCCCAGAACGTGAAGGTCCCCTGCACGATCAGGAATCCCGCAAACGGCATCACCGCCTCGCTGGGAACCGGGAAGACCATGCTCTCCATGGTCATGAGGACGAAAACGCCGAAGTGTCCGGCCCTTTCGATCAGCTGTGTCGCATAAACGGCGATGAATTCGGTGATCCCCATACCGGCGCGGCATCCCTTTCTCCGCCGGGCGCGGCCCGGAGGGCCGCGGCGAAAAGCGCCGGCGGGAGCCCGGCGTCAGGGCGCCCGGGCGGAAAGGGCTGATTGTACCTTAGAACCGGGCCGCGGCAAACAACCCCGGCGCGTCAAAAGCTCTTCGAGAGCGAGACGCCGAACCAGACGTTGTTCCGCTCATAGGTCGCTTCGCCGATGTCCCCGTCGAGCATGCTGGAGACATTGACGCTGGGCGTGAGCGTGACATGTTTCAGAGTGAACGGGACCGTCACGCCGAACGCGAGGTCGTTGAACTTCGTCTTTTCGACGCCGAAATAGCCCCGGTTGTAACCCGGCCCGGCCCAGGCCAGGCTCCCGCTCAGGCCCAGTCCGACATGGTAGTCGTCATTCCACGCCCAGAGTTTCTCGAACGAGTGCCCCACCGTGATCTGCAGGTAGCTGCCGTCGACGGCGTTGATGTCGCGGTACCAGGTGATTTTCGGCGACAGCGGGACGTCGAAACCGAGCCCGCCGTAGATCTCCGTCGTGGGCTGGAATGCGGTATTGGGGAAAAGATAATGAACGACCCCCAGCGAGAATCCCACCTTCGAACCGGCCCCGATGGAGTGGGAATAATCCAGCGCATAGTCCACCTCGCTGAACTCCCCGGCGTTGCCCGGAGCGGATTGCGAATCGTTCGTCAGGTCGATATTGCCCCAGACCGATCCCGTAAACCCGTAGGCGCTTCCGGAGATGCTGTGCTGGATCACGCTCGTGTCGTTCAAATTCTGCCCTCGCCAGACATATTTGCTGTAGTACCCCGCCGTGACGTTCGCACTGAATGATTTCTCGTCCTCCGAAAACGCCGTCCCTGCCAGAAAGATCAAAGCCAGCGCCGCCGCAATCCCGCTGCCCATCGCCCTGCGTCTCATTCCTTTTCTCCTTTGAGTCGAGCCCGTCATGGAACGTGTGTTCCCGCGCACCACAGCGGCGCGCCTCTTCATGCGTGTGCCTTTGCAACATGCGTGCCAGAAAGTGCGGCTCGGGGACCGGATATCCGTTGCCCCTGTATTTGCAGCGGTTGAGCGGACTCCACCGGCAAACCCGGCATCGGGAGGTTTATACATTATTGTATGTCTGGGACATTCATACTACAGATATGTAGATTGAATCCGGAACCGAAGCACTGAGACGGAACGGGTCCCGGATTCCGACCGGGCGCGGAACGGCGTGGTCGCCCCGGAATTCGGGATTTGAGATCCCGGGCTCGCCCCGGGCGGCCTCTCTCCGGTGCTTCGTGCCTTGCACGGATCCCGCGGGAGGTTCTCATTCATACATATTTGTAATATAAACCAGTCCATTACACATATTTGTACGACTCCGACACCTGGGCCATGGGCTTCCGCGGCGGCGGCGCAACGGCGGAAAGGCGCGGCAGCACAGCGGATTCCGCCGGCGGCGGCCGGCGTGGCCCCGAAATGGCACGCGATTTGCAGAGAGGCCTCAGCGAAGAGACGGGAACACGGGAGTTCCCCTTTAAGTGCCAATCGCAACGGAGGAAATATTTCATGTGTCGACTCAAGCGTGTTCGATGTCTGATGACGGGGGTGGCGCTTCTATCTGCCGGAAGCTTGCTTGCAGGGGACGACTCGGCGGCCCAGCAGCTGTCCGCGATGAAAATTGCCGTCGACACCATCTGGGTGGTCGTGACCGCGGCGCTGGTGTTCTTCATGAACGCCGGTTTCGCCATGCTCGAGACGGGGCTCTGCCGCGCCAAGAACGCCGTGAACATCCTGGCCAAGAACGTCATCGTGTTCAGCATCGCCTCGCTGGCCTACTGGATAACGGGCTTCGCGCTGATGTTCGGGAACGGAAACGGAATGATAGGTTATCACGGATGGTTCCTGTTCGGACCCGATAACAGCCCCGCCACCGGAGACGCTTACGGCGGCGTGTTCGCCGCCCTGAACTGGACCGGGGTGCCGTTGTCGGTGAAATTTTTCTTTCAGCTGGTTTTCGCTGGGACGGCCGCGACGATCGTGTCCGGGGCCGTGGCCGAGAGAATCAAAT
Organism: uncultured Acidobacteriota bacterium; assembly: GCA_964613495.1. Taxonomy (GTDB): domain Bacteria; phylum Acidobacteriota; class UBA6911; order UBA6911; family UBA6911; genus UBA6911. The sequence goes on from CAZTHE010000014.1 coordinate 32,325, forward strand.
TCATCAGCTTCCTGGTCTTCAGCTTCCTCCTGGTCAGCCTGCTGTACCCGGTGACGGGCCACTGGATCTGGGGCGGCGGGTGGCTCGCCGGACTGGGCTTCGTGGATTTCGCCGGATCGACGGCGGTCCATAGTGTCGGCGGATGGGCGGCCCTCGTTGGAACGATGATGCTGGGAGCCCGCATCGGCCGGTACAATAAGGACGGCGGTGTGAATCCGATGCCGGGGCATCACATGGGATACGCTGCGATCGGGACCTTCATACTCTGGCTGGGCTGGTTCGGCTTCAACCCAGGCAGCACGATGGCCGCCGACGTCGAAGCGATCGGACGGATCGCGCTCAACACGAATATGGCCGCGGCCGCCGGAGCCCTGGCGGCCATGATCGCGGCTTGGGCCCTGATGGGCAAACCGGACCTCAGCATGATCCTGAACGGCACTCTTGCGGGTCTCGTGGCAGTCACGGCCCCCTGCAACAACGTCACCGTGGTCGGCGCGGTCGCCATCGGCCTGATCGGCGGCATCCTTGTGGTTGCGGCGGTCCCATTCTTCGATCGGCGCCGCATCGACGATCCCGTCGGCGCCCTTTCGGTGCACCTGGTCAACGGCGTGTGGGGCACGCTCGCCGTGGGCCTGTTCTCCTCCTCCACGGGTCTGTTCTACGGCCACGGTTTTCGCCAGCTCGGCGTCCAGGCGATTGGCGTCGCGGGAGCGGGCGCATTCACCGTGGCCTCCGCGTGGCTCGTGTTCTCGGGCATCCGTGTCGCCATGGGCCTCCGCGTTACCGCGCAGGAGGAGATCGAAGGACTGGATATCGGGGAGCACGGCATGGAAGCCTATTACCTGACCCGGTCCACGACCCTGACGCATCCGGTGGAGGCCGCGCCTCAAGCCGTCGCACCGGTGGTCCGGACGGTGCCCGTCTAGGAATTCAGAGACGTCGCGGGACCCCGCTCCAGCACGCCTGGCAACGTTCGCCGGGGTGACCGCCTGGAGCGCGGCCTCCCGCGGCGGCCCCGGCCGCCGCGCCCGGAGGACAGATTGCATATCTTACAAATATGTATGATATAACGACGCGTTAATACAATTACGTAGACATGCTCCCTCCGGATGCCCCGGCACGCGCCGCGGCCCACGGAGCGCCAGCGTATTGTATCGATTAGGCTTGGGAGGCCGGAGCGCGGCAAAATCGCCCGTTTCGCCGCTGTGGCACACCGATTGCAATTGCTACTGCATCGAAAGGAGATCGGAAGGGATGAAGGGTAAAATCATTTCCATACTGGCAATCGCGGCAGTTGTGACGGTGTTCCTGACTTTTCTTGCGCTTCACACCACGGGTTCGGGAGGGACGGCGACGGACGCCCTGAATGCGGCCGATTCGGCCTGGGTTTCGGTGGCCGCCGCCCTGGTCATGCTGATGACGCCCGCCCTGGGCTTTTTCTACGGCGGGCTGGTGCGCCAGAAGAACATCGTATCCACCATCATGCAGTGCCTGATCATCTTCGCCCTGTCGACCGGGGTCTGGACGATCGTGGGATTCAGTCTCGCCTTCGCGCCGAGCAGGGGCGGCTTCATCGGGGGGCTGGAATATGTGTTTCTTCACGGGGTGGGTGCGGCGCCGAATGACGCGTACGCGGGCACCATCCCGAGTTCGCTGTTCTATTTCTTCCAGCTGAAATTCGCCGCCATCACGCCGGCCCTCATCATCGGGGCGTTCGCGGAGCGCATCCGTTTCCGGTCGCTCCTCGTCTTCGTCGTCCTGTGGACCGTCGTCGTCTACGCGCCTGCGGCGCACTGGGTCTGGGGCGTGGGCGGCTGGCTGCGCGACCTGGGGGCCCTGGACTTCGCGGGCGGCACGGTGGTGCACGTACTGGCAGGCGTTTCGGCGCTCGGGTCGGCGATGGTCATCGGCAGGCGTGACAAGAGCGCGCACGCCGCGCGCCCCAGCAACGTCCCGTTCGTCATCCTCGGCGCCGCCCTGCTCTGGTTCGGCTGGTTCGGCTTCAACGCCGGCAGCGCGCTGGCCATGAACGGCGTCGCCGTGAACGCCCTGGTCACCACCAACATCGCCGCCGCGTTCGCCGCGCTGAGCTGGATGGCCGTGGACTGGTTCCTCTGGGGCAAGCCCTCGGCGACCGGCGCCGCCACCGGGGCCGTGTGCGGCCTGGTGGCCATCACGCCGGCGGCGGGATTCGTCGACTCGATGGCGGCCGTCATCATCGGCCTGCTCGTCGGCATGATCTGCAGCCTCATGGTGGTGCTGCTCGACCGCACCAGACTCGACGACACACTGGACGTCTTCGCGTGCCACGGCATGGGCGGGATCTTCGGCGCCATCGCGACCGGATTTTTCGCGCAGAAGCTGGTCAACCCCGCCGGCGCCGACGGCCTGCTGTACGGGAACCCGAAGCAGGTCCTCGTCCAGGTCGCGGCCGTCGCGGCCACGGCGGTGTGGGGCTTCGTGATGTCGGTCGTCCTGCTGAAAGTCATCGACTGGACCATGGGCCTCCGGGTGACCCCCGAAGAAGAGGAGATAGGCCTCGACCTGTCGCAGCACGGCGAGACCGCATACAGCTCCGATTAACCGGAGTATTTTGCAGGGAGCATGCAGGGGTTCAACTTTTCAACCATCGAGGAACAAGGACATGAAACTGATTCTAGCGATCATTCGTCCCCACAAGCTGCAGGATGTCAAGGAGGCGCTCTCCCGGGTCGGCGTCGCCGGCCTGACCGTCACCGACGTGCGCGGGGCGGGAAGACAGAAGGGGCAGGTGGAACGCTACCGGGGCTCCGAATACAGCGTCGACCTGCTGGCGAAATGCAAGATCGAGGTCGCCGTAACCGACGGCCAGTGCGAGGACGTCATCCAGACGATCCGCAAGAGCGCCCACTCGGGCGAGATCGGCGACGGCAAGATCTTCGTCCTGCCGCTCGAGGACGCCATGCGCATCCGCACCGGGGAGCGGGGCGAAGACTCCCTGTAGCGCGGGCGCGCGCCGGATCCGCACCATGCAAAAAAGGATCGACACACTGCGGCAGAAGTTCCGGGCGGGGCGGCTGGCGCTGTTCCGCCGCGTCGCGTGGGACCGGCCGTCCAGCGAGCTGCTCGAGGGGCACGCCGAGCTGGTCGACGCGCTCCTGAAGGAGATCTATGCGGTTTCCTGCCAGGAGGCCGAGGCCAAAACGCGGCGCACGGAACGCTCCGGACTCGCCATCGTCGCCACCGGCGGCTACGGGAGGCGGGAACTGCATCCCTACTCCGACGTCGACATCGCCTTCGTCCCTTCGGAAGAGGAGGACCCGTGGGTGGAGGCCGTGGTGCACACGGCCTTCAAGCTCGTGATGGACGTGTTCCTGTCGCTGCGCGACATCCACGTCGGCTACGCCTTCCGCCCCGTCGCGGAGGCGGCTGCCTGGGACGTGCGGACGAAGACGGCCCTGCTCGACGCGCGGCACGTCTGCGGCGACTCCACGCTGGCGTCGCGGCTATCGGGCCGCATCCGCGAGGTCCTCTCCCCCCTGGACATCATGCTCGAATCGCGCGCCTGGAAGGATCCGAACGGGGCGCCCTTCCCGTCGCTGTACTCGGTGGAGCCGAGCCTCAAGGAAGGGCCGGGTTCGCTGCGCGACCTGCACCGCGCGCGTTGGATCTTCCAGCTGCTGCTGGGCGTGGACGGCCGTGCGCTCGACCCGGCGCTGCGGCATGGCGCGGGGATCCCGGAACAGCAACTCGCCGAGGTTCAGCGCGCGGCGGACTGGTTCTGGCGTGCCAGGACCTGGACGCACCTGGCCGCCGGAAAACTGTCGGACGTGCTGATCACGAACTACCAGGACCGCATCGCCGGACAGCTGGGGGACTGTTCGGCCCAGGAGTGGCTGTCGCGGCATCTGGCGCACGCCGAAACGCTGGCCCGGTTCCGGGAGACGGCCGTGCGGTGCCTGCTGCAGGGGCCGCTGACGGTCCAGGGCGTCCTCCTGGAGGACGGATCGCTGCACAGGATGCAGCTCTCCGCCGACCAGGCGTCCGCAGCCAACCTGTTCCTGGTCGCGCAGCGCTACTCGATCCCGGTGAGCCTGACGGACCTCGAGCGCCTGGAAGAATCGCGCGCCGCGGCCCTGGACGTAGGCGCTCCCTCCGCCGACGAGGTCTGGGCCTTCAACCGGATCCTGGACGGAGGGCCCGGCGTCGCGGCCACCGTGCGGGCGCTCTCCGATTTCGGGATCCTGGACCGGTTCATCCCGAAATTTTCGGACTTGATGCGTTTCGTGCCGCCCGACCCGGCGCACAGCCACAGCGTCGGGGAGCATTCGATGCGCATGGTCGCCCATCTCGAGAGCCTGCGCGCCGGGAGGGATCCCGGGGAGCGGCGGTTCGCCGAGCTGCTCGGCCAGTGCGGGCATTTCGACATGCTGTGCCTGGCGGCCCTGCTCCACGACGCCGGGAAGCTCGAGCCCGGAACGGATCACTGCTCCGCGGGCGCCCGGCTGGCCGCGTCGGTGGCGGACCGGCTGCGGCTCCCGCCGGAAAAGCGCGAAATGCTGGACACGCTGGTCCGGCACCACCTCCTGCTGGTCCGCACCGCGCGGCTGCATGACCTGAAATCCCCCCACGTCATCCGGTCGGCGGTCGCGCAGGTGCCCGGCCTCGAGGCGCTGCGCCACCTGTACCTGTTCACGTACGTCGATACGCGCGCCGTGGCCGAAAACAACTGGACTTCGATGGACCTGCGCGACCTGGAGGACCTCTACATAAAAATGCAGGAATCCCTGGCGGGCCGGCCGGAAGAAGGTCCGGGAGCCGGGAAACAGGAGGAGCGGAGCGTCCGCGTGCGGAAAAAGCTCGCGGCGCTGCACTCCCGGAACGGGGCCGCCGTCCTGAAACACTGCGACACGATGCCGGCCGGCTACGTGCTCAACACGCCACTGGAGGAAATCGCGTTCCATCTCCAGCTCCTGGACAGGCTCGAACGGGAAACCGTCGTGTTCGACCTTTACAACCGGCCGGGAGACGACTATTCGGAACTCACCGTGTGTTTGCCCGACGATCCGACCCCCGGCATACTGGCCAAGATCGCCGGCGTCCTGTACGCTTGCGGCGCCGACATTCACAGGGCCCAGGCATTCACACTGAAGCAGGACAGGCGCATCGTCCTCGACACGCTCTGGATACGCTCCAACGGGATGCAGATCTCCGAAAACAGGGCCCGCAGGATGCGGTCCGCGATGCAGGAGGTTTTGACGGGCGCCCGGACGCTGGACGGATTTCTCGAGCGGGCCGGGAAACTCCCGCCCGGCGGCGTCGTGCTCGACTCCATCGACCTGCGCAACGATCTGTCCGAGGAACACACGGTGGTTCACATCGTGGCTCACGACCTGCAGGGACTGCTGTACCAGATGACGCGGGCTCTGTCTCGCTGCGGCCTGGACATCCATTCGGCGAAAATCGCGACCTGGAACGCGCGCGCGGAAAACAATTTCTACGTTACGTGCGCCGGCGGCGGCCAGATCGCGGACGCCGGCCTGAAAGGCTGGGCGGAGCGGATCGCCCGCGCGCTCCGTGGAGACCCATAATCGAAGACGTCCCCATATTAGTCGGTCGGGGCCGCGGCCGGGGTGCGCAGCATGATCTTCAGCAGGTCCAGGCGGGTGACGATGCCCACGGGAATCCGGTCGCGGACGACGGGGATCCGGCTCAGTCCGTACCGCGACATCATTTCCACGAGGCGGTCGATCGTGTCTTCCTCGGTCACCGTGTAGGCAGGCGTGCTCATCAAGTCCTTGACGGAAAGGTGATGGGATGCGTCATAGATCTCCTCGATCCCCTCGTTGGGGACCCACTTGCCGAACAGCTGGAACGCCTTGAACCGGGAGAACGGGAATGCTTTTTCCCGGGCGAGGTAGTCCGACACGCTGAGGAATCCGCAGATCTCCCCCGCGCCGTTGACCACGGGAAGCCCCCTGCGTTCGTGCTGCAGCATGATCCGCGCGGCTTCAACCAGCGTATCGGTTTCATGGACTGTCACGGCGGACCGGCGCATGATATCGGCCACTTTCATAAAATCCTCCGATTCCCTTATTGCGGCGATGCCGGATCGATCCGCGCCACCGCCCGGCCATCGCGGCCGCGCCCGAAATAGATTCCAGATTCCAAATTCCAGATGGCATTTTACCAAACAAAATCGGGGACGTCCCACCCGTTCACCTGGTTTCCGAAAGCCGGATGGGCGGAACGAGTCGCCGCGAAATAGGGAAACGGGTGGGACGTCCCCGATTTAGATTTGGGCTCCGAGCGTGCCGCGAAGCATTTCGCCGTTCCGGATGCCGCAGTATTTGTCCGGGTGCAGCGGATAGTCCCAGGATCCCGCCCGGTGCTCGGTGCGGCCGCCGAAGCCGGTTTTAAACCGGAACATGCCGTGGAACGGGTGGTCCGGATCGCCCGTGGGCGCCACGGCGCCCATGTCGTAGGACGTGCAGCGCTGCGCCCTGGCCTCGCGAATGGCGCGCCACTGAACCGCGCACGGACCCATCAGGTTCCGCGAGCGGTTGGACGACGCCCCGAACAGATAGGTCGCCCTTTTCCCCGAAACCGCGATGATGGCGCCGGCCAGCGCCTCGCGCCCGCACAACGCAAGATAGAAGGACAGAGTCGGCGAGTGCCGCTGCGACGGCACGGTCTCGAAAAGCGCGGCGAAATGCCTGTAGTCGCAGGAGGGAAACCCGTTGCGCGCCGCGGTCTGCAGATAAAGATCGTAAAAATCGGGCAGCGCGGACGCCTGGGCCTCGACGACGCGCACGCCTTTTCTCTCCGCCAGGCGGATGTTGTAGCGCGTTTTGGGTTTCATGCGGTGGAGGATCTCGTCCTCGCCGGCGCCGAGGTCGACTACGAGCGAATCAGCTACGGTCAGGTCGAGCGGAGCCTTGCGCAGCCTCCATTCCTTCGTCATGAAATTCATCCGTATCTCGCGGATCCGCTCCGGCGGGCGGCGCAGGCAGTGCGGATCCGGAGTCGCCTCCCCGCCCTCCGCCGCGTAGGGATCGGCCCACGGCAGGTCGTAGCGGATAAAGGCCGCGGATGGCTCCAGATACCGGGATATCGATTCCGACATCGTCTCGAGAAACGGGCCGTACGATTCCGGCTCCGGACCGTGTTCGGGGCCCTGGGGGATGTAGACCATCGACGTGGCGTCGTCCAGGCGCCGGGTCAGGACGAGGACGTCCCCCGAAAACCCCGGCGCCGAGACATCGAACGCCGAGACTTCCCACCCCAGCTTCCTCTTCACGCAGCCCCAGAACGATGTCTGAAAAAGGATATCGGTGGGAACCAGCGTGTGCTCCGGCTTGGGTACGATTTCAACATTCATAGCGACACAGTCGCCGGGGACCGGCGGCGGCATGCCGCGCCCCGGCCGCATTTCAGTGATTGCTGTATTTGGACTCTTCCTCCGCGACCCGGCGGATCGCAACGCTGTAGGCGGCTTTCTTCAGCGACAGGTTCCGGACGCCGGCCTCGCGCCTCACCTCGTCATAGGCTTCGGCCATTCGCCTGGAAAGCTCGCTTTCGGGGTCCGCGCCATCCCGAGCGAGAGTGCGCGGCGGCTGCGCCCACTCGAGATAGCCGCCGATGACCGGGCCGGCCCCCGCCAGTACGCCGGGCAGAACCGGGACGCCCTTGCGTTCGAGTACGGCGTCGGCAGCCGGGGAAATCGGCAGCCGGCCTGCCTCTACCACGAGCCCCGCCTGTATTTTCGCGGCGTTCCCGCCGTGAACCATGCCGTCCGCCGCGATCAGCACGTCGCATTCCGCCGCGAGAACGCCTTCCGCCTCCGTCGTCTCCGCCCCGCCGAAACCGGCGATGGAACCGGCTTCCTCCGTGTGCCGCAAGAGCTCCGACACGGGCAGGCCGCTTCCGCCAGGGTCGGCGACGGCCCGATGCGCATCCGACACCGCCACGAGAACGCAGCCAGAAGCGGCGAGCACCGCGGCGAGGCTCGACCCGGCTCCCCCGAAGCCCACGATTGCCACTCTCGCGTCTTTCAGGGAGCGGCCGATCGCCTCGAGGTGCCTGGACAATACGGCGGAGACGCCTCTGGCGGCCGCCACGTGCGGATTCCAGAAACCGTCCGGAAATCCCGGCGTCCCGGTGACGCAGGCGAAGCTGCGGCCCTGGCATGCGCCGTATTCCTGAAGCATCCAGTGCATGGCTTCGGGGCTGGCCGCCTCCTCGGGCGCGGGAATGTCGCCATAGGGCCCGACGGCGCGGTGCATGCGCGCGACATACTTCTGGATGAGCCGCTTCAGTTCCCACCTCGAGAGCCGGCCGGGATCGCAGCGCACGCCGCCCATCGCGCCGCACACGGGGATGCGCACCAGCGCCGCCTTCCAGCTCAGACTTTCGGCCAGCGCCGCGAGTTCCTCCTCCGCCACGTCCGGGTGGCATGCGATCCCGCCCATCATGGCTGTGTGCAGGTCGCTGTGCTGCACGCGGTATCCGGTATACAGGCGCAGCGTCCCGTCGTCCATCGTCAGAGGGAGCGTCACCCGGACGGTGCGGCAGGGCGTCCGCAGCAGTTCCCTGATCGAACCGGTCAATCCGAGGGTTCGGGCGGCAACGTCGTAGTGGAAATCCGCGATGCGGCGCGCATCGGGGGATTCGTGCACCCATGTGTTTTCCATGATGCGTCTCCCTTCGCTCTCGCGGTGCGTCGTAGCGGCTCCCGGGCTCCGGGCGGCGGACGGGGCATCGCCCATCCGGCCCGGGTCCGCAAATGGCCGCGCGGCACTGGGTACGCCGTCGCAGTCGCCGGTGCGTGTCTATCATCTCCCGGACGGCAGGAAAGGACTATCGGGCGCAGGATGGATTCCACGGCCGGAATAGAGGGAAACGGCCTCATCCTTAGGTGCAGATGCGGCCCGCCAAAGGATGAGTTTCGGAAGACCTTTGGCTCGGCACAAAAAATATCCGTGCGCCCCCGTCGCAGAGGCGGGCTTGCAGGCATGGGAGGATTCCGGATTGCAGATTCCGGATTATGAGTGGCTCGAAGCGCTATTCGGCAATGCGCGGGGCGCGCGGATTCTGGCCGCCCTGGTGAAGGACCAGGGCCGTCGCGGGCCCCTTCCCGTCGGATTCGAACGTGATCTGCGCGTCCACCACCTTGTAGAAGAAGTCCTTTTCGCCCTCCGGAAAAATTTCGAACTTCGGCTGGCCCGTCAGCTGCGCGAATATCCTGCCGCCCTCCACCGTGACCGTGAACACCATGCCCGGGGCCAGCTGGTACGATCCGGCATAGTTCCCGTAGATTGCCGGGTCGATCTTCCTTTCCCGGTGGCCGTACCATTCCTCGATGGGATCCGCATCGCCGCCGATCCGGGCAGCCAATTGATCGCGTCCGAGCTGGCGCAGCACCATGGCATTCGCCCGGCCTTTGCCGTCGACCTTGAACAAAACCTGGGCATCGGCGACGCGGAGGAAGAAATCGGTCTCGTTTTCCGGAAGGATCTCCGCCTTTCCCTGCCCCGGCATCTCGACAAAAAGCCCGCCGTCGCTGCGCGTAACCGTCAGGATCACATTCGGGGCAAGCTGGTATTGGCCGACATAGCGGTCGAGGACGCCGGGGTCGAGCGTGATCGCCTTTCGGTCCGCCGGCGGCCGGATCAGGGGCGAATCGGGCGGCAGCAGCGCCGATTCCGCGTCCAGCAGGTGGAATCCGATGTCGTCCACGCCGGCCTGCGTGAAGACGTTGCTCAGCACCACCACGCCGAAGCGCGATTTCGGATCGAAGCCCGCGAACGACCGGTAGCCCCCCGTCCCGCCGTTGTGCCAGACGATCTCCGAATCCTTCTTCGGCCGGATCAGCCAGCCCAGGCCGATCTCCATCCCGCTGCCCGCGGGGGTCTTTTGTGCCCGCATCGCGGCGATCGCCGGATCGAGGCCGGTGCTCCTGTATCCCAGGTGGGCCGCCAGGAATTCCATCATGTCCGCCGCGGTCGAACGCAGCGCGCCCGCGCCGGCGAGCGTCGGCAGGTCCCAGGTGGGCGTGGCTTCATACCGGTTGTTGTGCCCGGTGGCCAGCCGGGATTTCAGCTCCGGCGTGAGAGTGACGACGGTGTCCTTCATCCCCAGCGGCTCGCAGATGCGCGTCCGGACCAGCGTCTCGTAATCCTTGCCGGCCGCGAGAGACAGGACGTGCCCGAGCAGCCCGGCGCCGAGGTTGGAATATTCGAACGTGGCGCCGATATCCCGGGGCAGCGTGTATCCGGAAAGGAAGTCGTACAGATTCTGCACGGAGTATTGCGCGTAGGGATTCAGCGGATTCGCGCCCGCATCCAGGTTCGACGGCAGCCGCGGCAGCCCGGAGCGGTGTCTCGCCAGGTCCTCCAGCGTGATCGCGCGGCCGCCGCGTTCGGGCATCCGGACGCCGGACGGGAGATACCGGGAAACCGGGTCGCTCAGCGAGACTTCCCCGCGCCGAACCATGTCGGCGAGCAGCAGCGAGGTGAACACCTTCGTCGTCGAGCCGATTTCGAATACCGTGTCCCCGCTCACCTGGCGCGCGTCGTTGCCGGCGTAATGCCCGTAGGCGAAGGTTCTGCGGCCGGACGGGGAAACGATTCCCACCACGATGCCGGCGCGGTCCTTGAAGTCGCCGAGCCGTTCCACCAGGATCCTGCTGATTTCCTGCTCGGACGGCATCGCCGACCCGGCTGCCGATTGAGCCGGCGCGATGGACGGAATCAACGCCAGCAGCGCCGCAAAAAACAAGAATTTTTTCATGCCTGATCTCCCCATGGGCGGGAATATCCGCCGCCGCCCCGGTATCGGGTCCCGCACCCTCGAATTTCCCCCGCCTTGTTCACGCTCGCCCAAATCGGCGACCCACCGGCTTATCCGGAATCTGGGATCTGGAATCTGGAATCTGGAATCAATTTTCCACCCTCGTCCGCACCGCCTCGCGACGAACCACCGTGAAAAGCGGGTCGAAAAACGATGGATCGCCCGAAACGCCGGTGAAGCGATATCCGCCAAATTGTACACCCGAAAATCGCCGCGCAGAATGGCATTGGCTTTTGCCATTCCCCTTTGCGGAGTGCGGCCGCCATCCGCCGTGGCCGGTAAAATAAGATGCGCTGGCATTAATCCCGAATCCCGGATCGCCGGCAACTTCTCGCGGTGATGTTCCGATGCCGGAGCCCGGAGTTCCCGTCTGCCTGGTCTATAATACGGCCACCTCCAACAACCGCTGCTACATCGTCGAATGCGGGACCCGCCGCTTTTCCCGCCAGGACGGGGCCGCACCGAGACGCATTCTCCGGCGACGGAAGCGCTCTGCAAACTGGACGCGCTGAATTGCCTCGCGGGCGAAACCGCACGCGCCGCTGGCCGGCTGCCGGGACATCCCCCGGCGGGATCGCGAACGCGCCCGGGACCGGCCGGGGCCAAAAGGCCTTGACTCGACCGGATCCAGCTGCTAATACTTTGTGCACAAAATATTTGTGTAGAAAATGAAAGACGCCCTATTCCCAAAACAGGAAATCCTCGACGACGTGCTCGTTGCGCTGCGCCGGATCGTGCGCTCGATCGACCTGCATTCCAAGAAGCTGGTTCAGAGCCACCACCTGACCATCCCTCAAGTCGTCCTGTTGCGGGAGATACAGCGTCACACGCGCTTGCCCCTGGGAGATCTGGCCAAGCTCGCCAGTCTCAGCAACGCCACCGTGACGGGCATCATAGACCGGCTCGAATCCAGGAATCTCGTGCAACGGGTCCGGAGCAAGACAGACCGGCGCCAGGTCTTCGTCGAGATAACCGGAGAAGGGCTCAAGGCGGTCCGAACCATGCCGCCGCTTCTGCAGGAAAGCTTCGTCCGGCAGGTTCAGGGGCTGCAGAAGTGGGAGCAGGCGCAAATCCTGTCTTCGCTGCAACGCGTGGCCTCGATCATGAATGCGGACAAAATCGAGGCCGAGCCGATTCTGGCGCACCATTTTCTCACCGCAACGGAAGACGACATCCACGGGGGGAAAAACGCCCCGTGGCGCCTGAAGGAAGAACGCCCGGCCGCCGCCGAAGCCTCGAAAACTCAGCCTCCCCGGCCGCGGCAGCTCCCGAAGGTCGAGCTTCACGTCGTCCGGTCGCTCGCTACGCTCGCGTCGACGCCGGGGATGAAAAAGCTGACCCGATTCCTGCACGAGAGCCTGAAACCCTACGAAGACACTCCGGAGGATATCGAGCGCGGGATACGGGACGCGCTGTCGGCGGGGCCGCGGAAAGGGGGATTTCTGCTGGTGGCCGGGGAGGGACGCCGGATTGCGGGAGCCCTCGTCATGCAGCGGACCGGGATGAAGGGCTATGTCCCGGAAAATCTCCTTCTATTCGTCGCCGTGGCGCCCGATCAACGCGGCAGGGGCCTGGGACGCCTGCTGGTCGAGCGCGCAATCCGGGAAGCGGAAGGAAATATCAAGCTTCACGTGGAATACGGCAACCCGGCCCGCAGGCTCTATGAAAGAATCGGGTTTACGAGCAAATATGCCGAGATGAGGTACACAAAGTGAACCGTGTCCTAATTAATCTGGAAGCCCTGCAACACAATCTCGGGGCCATCGCCGCCTGGATGCACACGCAGGACGCCTCCTGGACGGTGGTGACCAAGGTGCTCTGCGGCCATCAGGACACCTTGAGGGCACTCCAGGCCATGGGCGTCCGGTCCATGGGCGATTCGCGCCTGGAGAATCTTCGCGCCATCGAGCGCGTCATTCCCGATTTCGAATCCTGGTATCTTCGCGTCCCCGACCTGACGTCCGTCTCCGACGTGGTCGACCTCGCGGATGTGAGCCTGAACAGCGAGATCCGCGTCATCGAGGCGCTGAACGAAGAAGCACGCAAGAGAGACAAGGTGCATGGCGTCGTCATCATGATCGAGCTGGGAGACCTCCGCGAGGGCATCCTTCCCGGATCCCTGATCGGCTTTTACGAGCATGTATTCCGGCTGTCGCACATCGAGGTCAAGGGGATCGGCGCGAACCTCGGCTGTCTGGCGGGCGCCGTCCCGACCGTGGATCAGTTCATGCAGCTGGTGCTGTATCGCGAGCTCCTGGAGCTGAAATTCCGGCACTCTCTGCGCCTGATCTCGGCGGGCTCTTCGGCGGTTCTTCCGCTGGTCCTCGATAAACAGCTGCCCCGGCCGATCAACCATTTCCGGATCGGCGAAGCCATCTTCCTGGGCACGGATCTTCTCAAGGGCGGCATCCTTCCGGGATTGCGCGGCGACGGCATCGTGCTCGAGACCGAAATCGCCGAGATCAAGAAGAAGAGCCTCGTCCCTCTGGCGGAAACCACGGCGATGACGCCCTTTATTTCGGAAGTCCACGAAGAGCGGGCGCCGGGCCAGCGCGGCTTCCGGGCTCTGGTCAGCGTCGGGAACCTGGACACCGAGATTTCCGGGCTGACGCCGGTCAATCCGCGGTATTCGATTGCAGGCGCAAGCAGCGATATCACCGTCGTCAATATCGGCGAGGATGCCGACGGCCTGAAGGTGGGCGACACCATCCAGTTCCGCCCGAACTATGCCGCATTTGTCCGGCTGATGGACGGGCGATACATGAGGAAAGAGGTGATCCCGCCGATCGCGGATTTTGAAAGGGCGATGAAGATCAATGCCTTTGAGGTCTCCCCCGTGTTCGCATAACCCCAAACTCTCCGCCGGACGGATGAAGGAACAATGCCTCAAAATCTGAAACAAGCCTATGAGCGGGACCGCGCCGTCTGGAATTCCTGTGCGCGGACGTATGAGGAACAGATCGTCTCCGGGCACCCGGACGTGACGGCTTACGAGAATTTCGAAGAGGACCTTATCGACCGGATACTGCTGCATCTGATTCGTGACTGCAGGGAAACGGTCCGACTCTATGACGTGGGGTGCGGTTCCGGCCGGCTTCACCTGCGCTATGGCCTGAAAACCGTCCGGTCGGACTCGCTGCCTTACGGAGAGCGGTCGCGCATACGCGGCGCGCGGCTGGGCAATCCCGGCTACGGCTTCGATTCCAGCCTCTCGCAGGGATTGGAATCCGTCGGCGGGGTGGACTTTTCCGCGGAAATGCTGGAACTGGCGCGGGAAAAGATGAAGCGTGCCGGATTGGGAAGCGCGATAGGAAACCGGCTGACGCTGGAACAGGGCTCGGCGTTCGATCTGCGGCCTTTCCCGCGCAAACCCCTGCCGTTTCTGGTTACCGTCTGCAACAGCATCGGCGTCATGCAGGGTCCGGAGGGGGCGGAAGCCCTGTTTCAGTCGATGCGCCGTGCGGTGGACGCCGCGGGAGGCGTCGCGCTGATCAGCGCCTACCGGAAGGAAGCGGTCCGGACCTTCGCGCTGAGCAACTATGAATCCACCATGAATGTATGCGGCCAGCCCCGATGGCTCCTGCCGGACACCTACGCCGACGGGCGTCACAGCCTGATTCCCCGAATCTGCAAACGGGCCCACGATCCGGGCGGGGAAATCCTCGTGAATGTGTTCAACCGCAAGGGCCGGCTACTCCGAAGCGCGGTGACGCTCAAGAGAGATCCGTCGGCCGTCGCGGACGCCGTTCGCACCGGACATATTCGAACCCACACCGATTATGAATCCTACTGGTACGGCTGGGATCAAATCCAGGCGTGGATCGACGCCCTCTGGCCCGCCGACCGCTCCTATCATCTGCAGGGCTGCAGGATCGACGCCTTGCGGGCCGCCCCCGTGCAATTGGCCATTCTCGACGCCGGGAATCATCTGAAGGATCTGGTGCCGCGCTGGTCCGCCTGATTGCGGGCTTTCAAACGCCGGGCATTTCCGCGATACGGCTTTGCGCCGGCACAGAGGGATCGAGTCATGCCGGATCAATGGATACTCTGGGCCATCGTGATCGCCTACATGTCCTTCATCTTCGTCAAAGGCGTATCCAAGGCCCGCAGGATCGGGGATACCGACGATTTCCTGGTGGCTGGCCGCAACATCGGGTGGTTTCTGCTCTTTTGCACGATGGGCGCCACCGTCATCGGCGGAGGCGCCTCCATCGGCGCGATAGGCAAAACATACGATTGGGGCGTATTGATGCTCCTCGTATCCACCGGCTGGTATCTTCACTTCATCTTCTCGGGCCTGGTGGTGGCTCCGCAATTCCGCAGGGCGAATCTCTACACGGTCGCGGGATACTTCGGCCACCGCTTCGGCGAGGGCCCGCGGTTTCTGATGCTGATCCTCTCGCTGATGTTTTCGGTGTTCATCGTCGCCGCGCAGATGGCGGCGTTCGGAAGCGTGCTGGCGGCCATGCTGCCGGAATTTGCGGACGTTTCGCGTGTCCTGACCGGGGCGATACTCATCGGCGGCGCCATGGTGGTGATTTACAGCACGGCGGGAGGCCTGCTGGCCGTCATTCACACCGACGTCTACCAGTTCCTGATCCTGTTGGCCGGATTCGCCGTAACCCTGCTGTTTTGCATCCCGGATATTGCGGGGTCCTATAATTCCAATACGCAAAATTTCGTGCCGACGCGGTTCAGCACGACGGACCTTCAGGATGCGAAAGGGTTCGCCAACCGGCTGCGCGCCGGAGAGGACGGCGTTTCCTCCTATCTGAAGGCCCGGCTGTCCGAGGACACGCGCCGGCGCCTCGATCGCTACAAGGGTCGCCGCGCTCCTTCCGTGGAGCTGCAGCGGAGCCTCATCGACGACCTGAATGCGGTGGTGACCGGAGGCGTCAGCCTCTATGGCGCCGCGCCCTTTGAAGAGGCGGGACTGACGCCGCAGACGAAAGCCCTGATCGCCGCCGTTCCGGAGGGCCGGGACCCGTCCCGCCTGAATCTCTCCCTGATCCAGG
>CAZTHE010000014.1:48179-51740 GCA_964613495.1 uncultured Acidobacteriota bacterium
TTTTTTCTTCCGCAGGGCAACCGCGGCTGGCTGTTTCTCGTCACGACTTTCCTGGCGTTCCTTCTCGGGGAGACATTCGCGCCGGGGTACGCGACCCGCTATTGCGTGGGCCGGGACATCCGCGAGACGAGGCGAGGGATCGCCGGCGTCGGCCTCTTTCTCGCGGTCACGTTTCCCGCAGTCCTGTTTTTCATCGCGCTCTATGCGCGCATCCACTTCCCCGAAATCGAACCGCAGCAGGCGCTGCCGATGGTCGTGATGCAGCTGCACAGTCCCTGGATCGGAGGCCTGATCATCGGGGCGCTCCTGATGGCGGTCATGTCCTCCGCCGATTCGGCGCTGAACTCCTCCACGGCGATCTTCGTCAAGGATCTGT
The DNA here is from genome assembly GCA_964613495.1 of uncultured Acidobacteriota bacterium. GTDB lineage: Bacteria > Acidobacteriota > UBA6911 > UBA6911 > UBA6911 > UBA6911. The sequence continues at coordinate 48,556 of CAZTHE010000014.1, forward strand.
TCGAGCATCAGCTGGGATGGAAAGACGACGGGAACGGGCGCATGCTGACTCTGGCGCGATTCTGCACGGCGGTTCTCGGATGCACGGCCATCGCCATTGCCGTGATCTGGCCGGACATCATCGGCCTGCTCCTGTTTACCTATCACGTGTGGGCGCCGGCCGTCATCCTGCCCGTCTGCGTCGGCGCCCTGACGAAAAGACGCTCGCGGGTCCTGACGCGCAATATTTTTATCACAATGATCGCGGCTACGGGACTGACCCTGGGGTACAGGGGAGTCCTGTTCCTATACGCGCGGAAATGGTGGATTCCGTTCGGCGAAGATGCTTATGCAATCCTGGAGAGTCTCGATGCATCGGTGTTTGGCGTTCTGGCCTCCTGCGTCGTGTTCTCGGGTCTCACGCTGTTTTCTTCGGCTCGTTCGAAAGCGGCATCCGGAGTTCCGGACTGAGGGCCGCCGGTTCCGCGTCGTCCACAAAGGAAATAGAATATGGAAACCATCAGGCAGTTCTGGCAAGTCGTCGTAGAGGTATGGGAGAAAGGGCTCCTGGGAGTGGACATCGGACGTATCCTCGTCGCCCTCCTGATTCTTCTCCTGTCGTATGTTCTTCGGCAGGTGATCGGCGCCCTCGCAGTCAATCGCCTCCTGGCCCTGGCCAAACGGACGCGTTTCCGGTTCGACGATGAGATCATCAGGGCACTGCGGAAACCCATCGCCCTGATTCCCGTCATCCTGGGCATTTTTATCGCCGCGGAGTATTTGAACCTGTCCGGGAATCTGGAAATCGCCGCGGACCGGCTTCTCCGGTCCCTGATCGTGTATGTCATTTTCTGGAGCCTTGTGCTCCTGGTCCAGCCGATGTCTTTTCTCTTCAAACCGTTGGAGGCCATATTTTCGGCGACCATGGTCGAATGGCTCCTCAAAACCATCCGCGCCGTGTTCATCTTTCTTGGAGCGGCAACGGTTCTGGAAATCTGGGGAATCCGCGTGTATCCCCTGCTCGCCGGGCTGGGGCTGTTCGGCGTTGCCGTCGCGCTGGGAGCCCAGGATCTTTTCAAGAACCTGATCTCCGGGCTGCTGATCATTGCCGAACGCAGGTTCAGCCCCGGCGATTGGATCAAAGTGGACGAGGTCATCGAGGGAACGGTGGAGGCGATCGGTTTCCGTTCCACGCTGATCCGGAGGTTCGACAAAGCCCCCATGTTCGTTCCGAATGCAAAGCTCTCCGACAATTCCGTCATCAACTTCTCCTCCATGACACACCGCAGAATTTACTGGATGATCGGCATCGAGTATTGCACGACTGTCGAACAGCTCCGGCAGATTCGGGACCGCATTGAGGCCTATATTCTCCATTCGGACGATTTTGCCAAACCTCCGGAAGTGCCGACTTTTGTCCGGATCGACCGTTTCAACGATTCCTCGATCGACATCATGCTCTACTGCTTCACGAAGACGACCGTCTGGGGAGAATGGCTGGCCATCAAGGAAAACCTGGCGATCCGGGTAAAGGAGATCGTGGAAGGAGCCGGCGCTGGATTCGCGTTCCCGAGCCAGTCGGTGTATATCGAGTCACTGCCGGTGGATTCGGCGGAAAGATTCATTCCTCCATCGGGTTCCGGTCGATAGACACGGCCATTCGTTAAAACTTGAGCCAGGTCAAGGAATCCGGATCGCGCTTCGGCCATACTCCACTCGAGCCGTCGGGAACGGGTCTTCACTCGGACACCCGGTTGCAGGCGGGATTGCCGAGACAGAAGCATTCCCGGAAGGACAGGCGCGTGAAAGCGGGTCGTTGCAGGACGGCACGGATCCGCAAGAGCTTCAGCCCCGCGCAAATGTATGTCCGGGATTGGGGGGGATCGGCCATGAGACGTCTTCTTAGTGGACTCGCTATCGCTTTCATGCTTTGTGTCACCGCCGGGGCGGAGGAAGTCACCTTCGGCTTCAGGGGCCTCGTCCACGAAATGGACGGGGAGTTTTCCTATCTCAGCGGCCATCCGTTTGAAATCACGCTCACCTTCGAAACCACCGCGGATGACGCCAGGCCCGAAGATCCTGCCGCGGGCAGTTACATCGGGGCGATCAAGTCGGGCACCCTGGTTGTCTACAGCGGGCGCGGGGATTTCGGGTGGACCGTGAAGCCCGGCGGGCACGACACTTTCATCGAAATAAAGAACCAGGATACGGCGGATTCATTCATTGCCGCCGCGCCGGTATCCGGCCGCGTGTATAACAACGACATCTCCGCGCATTTCGTCATCGAAATGATCGATAGCAGCGCCGCCGCTTTCGGCGACGACAAGCTGCCGTCTTCGCTGAAAATGCCTTCTTTCGACCGGGTGAGCTCACGATTGAGCTTCATCGGATTGACCCATTATACCTATTCGACTCTGGGCGTGATCACGGCCGTCCACGCACCCGCCCACCACCCATGAAGCGGCGGGGCAAGCGCCCCGCAACGGCCGATCCATGCGAATTCCGGCGGAGGCTGCTCCGCCGGCCGTGCCATGGGCGCATCGATTGCGCTCGTCCTTCCCTTCCGCCTCCTGCGTCAGCAAGGGGGGACGCCTGCCAATTTCCAGGTTCTTCATCTCCCGGTCCATCGGCCTGAACCCCGGCCGCCGGAATCCCTCCGGAAACACAGGGCCCTAAAGCATTTCCACCCTTTTGTCGATGTGACGGCAGGCACTGTTACAACGGCCAATTACTGAAGGAGGAAGTATTGTGATGCGCCGCTGCTTTCTGATTCTGTTCCTTTTTAGCCTGATCATTCCCGCCTCCGTGGCCGAGGAAATCGAAAAATATATCGTGATCGGCAACGACAAATACGCCACCGACGGAGACCGCCTCTTGTATTCGCCGCAGCGGCTGGCATCGGCCGCGGATGCCGTAGCCGCGATCAACAATCTCGAGGCGCAGTTTACCGTCTGGGACGGCTATCCTACCCGCGAATTGAAGGTGACGCGCGAGCGCATGCGGGTCCATGGCGTGCACGAGGGCTCCGGTGTGGAGGAGCAATGGGTTTCCACCGGCCTGCTGAGCGGCTACTACGATAAAACCGTCGTGCCTTACCGGAACGAGCAGACGGCCATCGTTCCTTTCGGCCAGGTGGCCAATATTTCGCTGTGGTACTTCCCGAAAACCGGCCGGGAAAACAACTACGAGGATGTAGAACGCATGCGG
>CAZTHE010000014.1:51750-54447 GCA_964613495.1 uncultured Acidobacteriota bacterium
ACAAATGGGAGGTGGAAGTCGCCATCGAGGGGTCCCAGCCCGTCAGCTTCCGGGCGAAGTCGTTGGCCGACGCCACCACGCTGGCCAATGCCATCGCCACCCTGGCCGCGTCCCATGGAAGAACGCAACCGCCGCAACTCGGCATCAATCCCCTCCACAAGGATCCCAAGAAGGAGCAAAAGACGCGCAAGAAGCTCGATTGGCCGGATGACACCGGGGCGGTGGTGGCCGGGGTGCTCAAAGGCAGCCCCGCCGCGGAGGCCGGCATCAGGAAAAATGACATTATCCTTGCGCTGAACGGGCTCGAGGTGGCCGACAGCGCATCGTACCTCAGGCTGATTTCCGACCTGAAACCCGCGGAAGGCGCAAACTACGACCTGCCGGTTACGTACTTTCGAGACGGCCAGACCCTGAACGCCCAGCTCCAATTCCCCAATCCGAATTTCAGCATCGCGCACCTGGCCGCGACGGCCGGAAAGGACCAGCCGGCCCCGGCCGCGCGTCCCCCGTTCGGCATTGCCGTCCGCAACTCCGGCGACGCGACGGATGCCGCCGCGCAGGGATTGGTCATCGTCCGCGTGATCGAGGGCAGCCCGGCGGAAAAGATGCAGATCCGGGCCGACGACATCCTTCTCGAAGTCAACGGCAAAGCGGTCGTCACGACGGAACAGCTGCGGCAGGTGCTGTCCGGCGATGACATCGCCACGGTCAAGGTCAGGCGCGACGGGCAGGAGTTCGTCCTGGAGGCTCTCGTCGTTCTCTAAAAACAGGGGCGTTCCCGCGGAAAGCGCACGCCGGCAGGAGCCGTCGCTGCCGTCCGGACGGGATCCCTAGCGCGGCACGAGGCGCGCCACGAATCCGCCGCCCGGCGCGAGGTGCGCCTTCAGCCGGCTCTTCGAGTTCACCTCCCGGCCTTCGCGCACATAATCCGCCGCGTTGCGGTCCGCGTTGACGCCGTCGCGGAAGATGTCCGCCCGATAGCTCCCGGGGCCCAGAAACGACAGGTCGATGTCCAGGTCGCGCGCGCCCCAGTTCGTCAGCGCCCCGACGTACCACTCGCGCCCGCTCCGGCGCGCCACGAGGATGTAGCCGCCCACTTCGGCATCGAGGGGCTTCGTCTCGTCCCACACCGTCGGCACGGCCGAAAGGAACGCGAGGCTCTCGGGCTCGCGGCGGTAATTGGACGGCGAGTCGGCCAGCATCTGCAGCGGGCTCTCGAACACGACATACATCGCCAGCTGCTGGCAGCGCGTGCCCTGGCTCCCCGGCCGGTTGAAGACCGGCTTGAAGTCGCGCTTCGTGGCGTTGAGCATCGCGCCCGGCGTGTAGTCCACCGGCCCGGCCAGCATCCTCATGAACGGGAAGGTAACGGCGTGGTCCGGCGACGCCAGGTCGCCCCACTTGCTCTGCTCGAGTCCCAGCACCCCCTCGCTCGTGACGACGTTCGGCCAGGTGCGGTAGAGCCCCGTCGGCTTGTACGCGCCGTGGAAGTCCACGATCATCCTGCGCTCCGCCGCGGCGCGCGCCACGCGCTCGTAGAAATTCACCATCCACTGGTCCTCGCGCTGCATGAAGTCGACCTTGATGCCCCGGACGCCCCACCGCTCGAACTGATCGAGCGCCTGCTGCATCTGCCGGTCGAACGTCTTCCAGATGACCCACAGGATCAGGCCGACGTTCTTCCGCTTCGCGTGCGCGGCCACCGCCTCCATGTCGAGGCCGGGCGTGACGGACATCAGGTCGCCGAGCGTGTACCAGCCCTCGTCGAGGATGACGTACCGGAGGCCGTTTTCGGCGGCGAAGTCGATATAGTGCCTGTAGGTCTCGGTATTCACGCCCGCCCTGAAGGGCACGCCGATGACGTTGAGGTCGTTCCACCAGTCCCACGCCACCTTGCCGGGCACGATCCACGACGTGTCCGCCAGCGTCGTCTCCGACGCGAGCCGGTAGACGATGTCGGTGCCGAGGAGGTCGGCGTCGCGCCCGGCGAGCGCCAGCACCCGCCACGGGTATTCCCGGGTACCGCGCGTTTTGGCGATGTAGGGTTCGCGCTCCACCACCGGCTCGTCGCGGTCGTTTACCGCCTCGACCTTCTTCGGGTAAGCCGGGAACAGTCCCTTCAGCGAGCCGGGTTCCGGTCCCGCCGTCAGGTCCATGCCGGGGTAGTCGAAAAGGTCCGCTTCCGTGAGCACCGCCTTCGCGCCGCCGCCCAGGTCGGCCATGGCCGGCAGCGAGGAGAACTGGCCGGGCTTGAGTTCGCCGATCTTCGGCCGCTTGTACTGGCGTTCCTGGTGGGACTGGAAGCTCGTCTCCTCGGGAAACCAGAGCGCGCAGTCCTCCGCGAAGACGATCGTCGCATCTTCGCCGAGGACCGTGACGTCGCCCGGAAACCGCGTCACCCAGCGGTAGGCCACTCCGTCGTCGTATGCCCGGACAAGGAGCGAGTAATCGCCGGCGAAGTCCACGCGCCGCTCGTTGAAGCGGTCGCGGATTTCGGCGCGCTTGACGCGCACGACGGGCTTCAGCACGCGGTCCACGGTTTGCACCGCCGTCCCGGCCACGACGGGCGCGCTTCCGACTGTGACGCCTCCCTCGAGGGTCATGGCGATGCGGGACGGCTTGACGATCTCGCGCCCCCTCATCGCCACCGACCAGGTCACGGCGCCCGTCGTGCCCACCGTCGCGACGATGGCCCCG
>CAZTHE010000015.1:0-678 GCA_964613495.1 uncultured Acidobacteriota bacterium
GATCATCCCGGTGATCAATAAGATCGACCTGCCGAGCGCGGAGATCCCCCGGATCAAGGACCAGATCGAAAACATCATCGGCCTGGACGCCGCGGACGCCATCCTCGCCAGCGCCAAGGAGGGGATCGGCACGGAGGAGATTTTGGAGGCAATCGTGCACCGGCTGCCGCCGCCCCGCGGGGACTACGACCGTCCGTTGAAGGCCCTGATCTTCGACTCGTGGTTCGACTCCTACCGCGGCGTCATCGTCCTCGTGCGCGTGATCGACGGCACCCTGCGCCGCGGGCAGCAGATCCGCATGGTGAGCACCCGGCAGACGTTCACGATCGAGCAGGTCGGCGTGATCACGCCGAAATTCCAGGAAGTCGACGACCTGACCGTGGGCGAGGTCGGCTACGTCATCGCCAACATCAAGCGCGTGGCGGACACGAAGATCGGGGACACGATCACCGAGGAGAACCGGCAGACCGACGAGCCCTTCCCCGGCTTCCAGGAGATCAAGCCCATGGTCTTCGCCGGGCTCTACCCGACGAACAACGCCGATTACGAGGCGCTCCGCGACGCGCTGGGCAAGCTGCAGCTGAACGACTCGGCGTTTTTCTACGAGCCGGACACCTCCGGCGCGCTGGGCTTCGGCTTCCGCTGCGGCTTCCTGGGCCTGCTGCACATGGAAATCGT
>CAZTHE010000015.1:688-14362 GCA_964613495.1 uncultured Acidobacteriota bacterium
CAGGAGCGCCTCGAGCGGGAGTTCAACCTGTCGCTGATCACCACGGCCCCGGGAGTGCGCTATCGGATCACGACGCAGAAGGGCGAGGTCCTCGAGATCCACAACCCGTCCAAGCTGCCGCCGGTGACCGAGATCGTGAAATTCGAGGAGCCCATGATCACGGCCATGATCCTCACCAACGACGAGTATGTCGGGCCGATCCTCAAGCTCGCGGAGGAGAAGCGCGGCGTCCAGAAGGGATTCGAGTACATCACGCGAAACCGGGTGCTGATCACCTACGAACTCCCGCTGAACGAGATCGTGCTCGATTTCTACGACCGCATGAAATCGGCATCGCGCGGCTACGCCTCGCTGGACTACAAGTTCACCGGCTACCAGGAATCCCGCCTCGTCCGGCTCGACATCCTCGTGGCCGGAGAGCCGGTGGATGCGTTGTCGCTGATCGTGCACCAGGATACGGCGACGGTCCGGGGGCGGGCGCTGGCCGCCAAGATGAAGGAACTCATCCCCCGCCAGATGTTCGAAGTCGTGATCCAGGCGGCCATCGGCAGCAAGATCATCGCCCGCGAAGTCGTCCGCGCCATGCGGAAAAACGTCCTGGCGAAGTGCTACGGGGGGGACATCACCCGGAAGAGAAAGCTGCTGGAAAAACAGAAGGAAGGCAAGAGACGCATGAAGCGCCTCGGCAAGGTGGAAATCCCCCAGGAGGCGTTCCTGGCGATCCTCAAGGTGGAATAGGACGGCGCTAAACCGGCAGGCCCCGGCCCGGCGAAGTCCCTTTTGAGTATTCCGCGCCCTTTGTGCTATTTTTAGGCCGGGATAAATAGCTCTTAATCGTATTCGAGGGAGAATATCGTCCGAGCCATGCTCGCACCGTCGCCTCCGGCCTGTCTGGACAGTATCCCCCGGGAGAATCACTGAAAATGAGACGCATGGATCTGCGCAGTTGCGAAGGGAAGGGCCTTCTCGGGTGCCTGGTGGCCCTCGTCCTCTTTGCCGTGGGCATTTATCTGGCGGCCACTCTCGGCCCGGTATACTATTCGAACTACAACTTCGAAAACGGCGTGAAGACCACGGCCAGCCGGGCCGGAGCCCGGTTCTTCACGGACGAACAGATCGCCGCCGAGGTCATGGACCTGGCCCGGCGCGATGAAATCCGCATTAAAAAGGAAAACATCGAGGTGGAACGGTTCGCCGGACAGGTGCACATCCGGGTCCATTACTCGGTGCCGGTGGACTTCCTGATCCTGGAACGGGACCTGAATTTCGAGGTTGATGCCTCCAGCTTCATCGGTACGCTCTAGCCCTTGATCGGCGTGCGGGGCGAGTTTACTATTCTCCTATGAGGCTCGCCCACGAGCGAAGGTTGCCCGAAGACAGCATTTCGAATTTGCCGCCGCACCGGAAGGTCCTCCTGGCGGGCCTGTTGCTGGCACTCGCCCTGCTTGCGGCAGCCGGCTGCGCTCAGAGGGACGTCCGCGTGACGGTCACGCCCGAGGACGTGCTGCGGGCAAACAAAATCGCGTCCGAAGGGGACGCCGCCTTCGACCGCAAGGATTTCTATGCGGCCCTGATCAAATATCTCGAAGCGTACGGCATCAACCCGAACAGCGAATACCTGTGCAACCGCCTGGGCATCGCCTACACGCAGTTGAATTTGTACGGGGAAGCCGGCCAGTATTTCCGCCGGGCGATCCTGCTGAACAAAAAATACCCCTATCCCCACAACAACCTGGGATCCATCTATTTCGCGCAGAACAACTGGCGCCAGGCGGAAAAGCACTTCAAGAAGGCCATCAGCCTGAACCCGAACGACGCCTCCTTCCACATGAACCTGGGATCCGTCTATTTCGAGAAAAGGAAGAGAGAGCAGGCGAAGGCCGAATGGCGCAGGAGCCTGGAGCTGGACCCGGAAATTTTTTCCAAGGAGAGCGTCGCCAGCCTGTCGAGCAGCGGGAGTTCGCTGAGCGAAAGGCATTTCTTCCTGGCCGGGCTCATGGCCGCGGAGGGAAACACCCGGGCCGCCATCGAAAACCTGAAGCTGGCGTTCAACAACGGCTTCACCGATCTCGACGCGATCCGCACGAGCGCCGATTTCGACCGCATCCGCAAAGACGAAGAGTTCGACCGGTTCCTGAAGGACGTGGCCATCTGGCTGAAGTTCCAGCCCAAGGACGACGTCCGCCCGCCGCTGCGCTAGAGGTGGATTCCAAATTCCAGATTCCAGATTGCGGAGTTCTTGCGGTCTGCCGATCTAGACAGGCGCCGGTGATGGCGAACACGGCCGGTGAGTGGCCGATCCTGCGGCGCAATTTCGCGTCCGTTGGTGGAGTGGTCTATGCGCCGGGGCGGCGGCGGCGTGCGCGCAGGCCGGCGCCGAGCGTCTTCAGTCCCGGCAGGGGCTTGTCGATCACCAGGCGGTAGAGCAGGCCGCCGAGGACGGAGGCGCCGTTGTAGAGGTGGTACAGCACGTGCAGCGGGAGGATCATGCAGGCAAACCGCAGCCCGCGCATCCGGTGAAAGAAGCGGTACACGGGCCAGTTCAGCAGGAACAGCAGCCCGACCGCGGCCGCAAACCCGAACAGGAACCCGGGGAACCGCCAGGAAAGCGCCAGGCAGACAGCGGCGGCCCAGGCGAGCGCAACGCTGAGGATGCCCGATGAATTCAGGTTCAGGTCGCCGATTTCCCCCGACGCGCGGCTGTCCTGAAACAGCAGCCGCATCCAGGGAATGCCCCGCGAGAAGATGTCCGCACGCATCATCTGAAGAAGGGTCCACCGCTTCAGGTGCTTGACCTGGACGGAGGGCTGCAGGCGGATCCGCATTCCCATGGCCCGCATCCGGTGTCCCAGTTCGATGTCCTCGATCATCGCGCCGCGGTAGCGCTCGGCGTCGAATCCGCCGGCTTTCTCGAACGAGCTTTTTCGGATGGCGCCGCAGCCCGCCCAGAAGGTCGAGGCGTCCCGGCGGCTGGTCTGGTGGACGAAATGGTGCAGCAGGTTGCGGTACTGCGAGACGAGCGCCGGCTCCAGCGGCTCCGAATCGTAGGAGCCGAAAACCGCGTCCAGGGCCGGGTCCTCTTCCAGCGCGCGGACGAGGGCGGCGACGGTGCCTGCGGGAGCGAGGACGTCGGCGTCCATGAAGACCACGATCTGCCCGGAGGCTTCCCGCGCGCCGGCGTTCCTGGCGGCGGCCGGGCCCCTGCGGGACCCGTGCAGCGGCACGACACGGTCCGACCATCGCGACGCCGCCTCGATCGAAGCGTCGGCGGACGCGTCGTCCACGTAGAGGATCTCCAGGCATCCCTCCGGCCACTCCTGGGCGCGCAGCGCGGGCAGGGACGTCTGCAGCATGTCGGCCGCATTGTGGCCCGGGACGATGACGCTGACCTTCATGGCGTTCCTGTGCATCACGGCTAGATCCGTCCCCTGCCACCGGCCGATTAACCCGACTCATTCACGAATGATGCTGGCCGGCGGATGACAGGGAGAGGAGTATGCCACGGCTTTCCGCGGGCGATCAACGCTATTGACACGTGCGCCATAATTCCTGGCGTTTGCCACGGATGCCGTGGCATGCTCTCGGGCATTGGAATGGATTCGCGGCGGCGGGACCCCGGGAGATTCGGGCGCCGGCCGCCGCCGGAAAGGTGGGAGCGGGATTTGAAGGACCGGGAAAGCAAGCCGCCGTCGCCCTGGTCGCCGGGGCATCACCTGCTGCGCGGAACCGCGTTCGTCTTCCTGGCGGAGGCGCTGTTCCCGCTGACCGGCATCGTGACCGCGGCATTTCTCACGCGCCGGCTGGGGGCGGAATCCTACGGGATCCTCACGTTGACGGCTACGCTGATCTCGTGGATCGAGGTCGCCATCGGGGCGTTTTTTGCCCAGGCGACCGTCAAGGTGATCGGGGACGCCGAGGACTGGCGCCCGGCCGGTACGGCCGTCCTGCGCCTGCAGTCCTGCGTGGGACTGGGCGCGATGGCCGCGGTGTGGGTCCTGGCGAAGCCCGTCGCCCTGCTGCTCGGCGAACCGGGACTCGCCGGGTGCCTGGCGCTTTACGCGATCGACATTCCGCTGAATGCCTGGACTCACTGCCACCGCAACCTGCTGGTCGGCCGGGGGAAATATGTCGAGCGGGCGACGGTCGGAGCCGGCCGCTGGATCGCCCGGCTGGTGCTGATCCTGGTGCTGGTCGGACTGGGATTCTCGCTTACGGGAGCCCTGGCGGCGCTGCTCGGCGCCTCCGTGGTGGAACTGGCGATCGCCCGCTATCACATCCGCCCCGCCTGGTCGCGAAAAACTGGCGTTCCGGTCACTCTCTGGGGATACGCCGTGCCGACGTTTCTGGCCAGCATGTCGCTGCGCCTCATGAACGTGGATTTGTTCCTGCTCAAGAGCCTCGGGGCATCGGCGGCGGTGGCGGGCATCTACGGGGCCTCGCAGAACGTGGCGTTCATCATGCCCGGGGTCTTCGCAGTCTCGTTCTCCCCGCTGCTGCTCTCGACCATCCTCAGGGTGCGGCGGGACGAGGACGCGGAGGCGGCCCGGACTCTCGGACGCAACGCCGTCCGTCTCGTCCTATGCGCGATCCCGGTCGCCTCGGTCGCAGCCGCCGCGTCGGATGAGATCGCCGTGCTGCTTTTCGGGGCGCATTTCCGGGACGCGGGGCCGTTGATGTCGGTGCTCGTGTTTGCCGGCCTGGCCATGATGACGATCGCCCTGATGAATTCCGTCCTCATCGCCTGGGGGAAGCCTTCCTGGCCGATCCGGATCGCGGCCCCGCTGCTGCCGCTGGCGATCGCCGGGCATTTGTTGGCGATTCCCCGCTTCGGCCCGCTCGGCGCCGCCTGGGTGACGGCGATCGTGACGGGCCTGGGAGGCCTGGCCGGCCTGATCGCCGTGCTTCGGCTCCTCGGAACCGGTTTCCCGGCCGCCACGCTCGCGCGCGCCCTGCTATTGTCCGGCCTGGCGGCGGCCGCGGCCTGTGTCTGGCCGGCCCGCGGCCCCGCCGTCGTGCTCGAGGTCGCGGCGGCGCTGCTGCTCGTGCTGGCGGGATTTTGGGCGCTCGGCGAGTTCCGCCGGGCGGAGATCCGCTTCTTCCAAACCCTCGTCCGGAACCTCCTGTCCCCGGCGCGCGGCGCACAGGGCGGCTCTTTTTCTATTTAACCGCAATCCCTAAAAAAGATGCGGGCTCCCGCCCGGGACATTATAGCGTCTTGATGTTATAGCGTCACGACGCTATATTTCGGGCTGGAGGATGCACACCATGAAAAGGGCCGCAACCCGCTCCACGATCTACTTCGAACCCGACCTGCACCGCGCCCTGCGGATAAAGGCGGCGCATACGAGGCGCTCCCTCTCCCGCCTCGTAAATGAGGCGGTCCGGCAGGCGCTTCAGGAGGACCAGGAAGACCTGGAAGCATTCGATTCCCGGGTGAAAGAGCCCTTGATCGGCTATGAAGAACTCCTGAAGGACCTCAAGAGGCATGGGAAAATATAGGATTCTTTTCCGCAAATCCGTTGCCGTGGATTTGCGCCCGATTCCGAATCCCGACGTTCGGAAGATTCTGACGGTCATCGAGTCATTGTCGGAAGAGCCCCGGTCTCCAGAAACCGAGAAGCTCTCCGGACAGGACCGATATCGAATCCGCCAGGGCAATTACCGGATCGTGTATGAAATCGACGATAGAGAAGCCATCGTGGTAGTGGTCAGGATCGGGCATCGAAGGGATGTGTATCGGCGCATCTGACGCATCGACTCGGCGCAGAATCCGCCGGGTTGCCCGCCGCTGAAATCCAACGTCCGGACTGGAGACGAAAAAAGGCAGAGCGCCCGCTCCAGCGGATGGCCTGCCGATTGGCCCGATCGACAGCCGAATCTGAGACGTATTGCTTTTGTACATACATTCCGGCATGATTCCTTATGGACGTCGACCATCGTTTAAACGGGATCGATTTTGTCTGGGATAGCAGCAAGGCGAGCCTCAACCTTCGTAAACACGGCGTCGCCTTCGAAACGGCGTGTGAGATATTTTTCGATCCCTTTGTAACCTTCGTCGGAACAGAGGTTGCGGGCGGCGAAGAACGGGAAGGCGCAATCGGGATGACTCGCGACTGGAAACTGTTGAGAGTCGCATATGCCTTCAATCCTGAGTTTATCCGCCTCATCTCGGCGCGTACAGTCACGATTCATGAAAGAAAATCCTATGAAGATCAATGACCTTCGAACTCGTCTCCGAAAGGACCGTCCCATGACCAGCATCACCATCAGGATGCCCGAGGACGTCGTTGCGGAGCTCAAGCGCGCAGCCCCCCTTCTCGGCTTTTCAGGATACCAGCCTCTCATCCGGGCCTATATCGGGCAGGGCCTGCGCAAAGACCTGGAAAAGATCGAAGGCAAACCGGGCCTGGACGGCCTGGTAAAAAATTTGCGCCGGCATGGGGTAAAAGAGGACGTAATAGCCTCGGCAATCGCCGAACTGCGGTCGACCTGACAAGGACATTCAGCGGATGGCGCAGACACGGCACCCCGGCACATGTGCCTGCGTCGGTGCGCAGTTCTAGGGCGGGCGACGGCGTCGTTGCCGGCGCCCCCCGATACAGGCCACGGAGCCGCAGCGCCGTTTGCCTTTTTCCCTGCCGCGCGACTCCGGCTTAATAGTGGATTGCGGCCGCCCTGGTCTGCGCCTGGGCGATCCATTTGGCCACGGTCGCGGCGCCGGGGGTGACCCGGCAGACGCGTTTTGCCGCATTGACCTCCGCCATTTTTGCGGCCAGGTTTTCCGCGTTCCGGTGCTTCAGCTCCGTGACCGTGTCTACGCCGGACGCTTCGAGCAGCTCCGCGAATTGACGGCCGATCCCCGAGATGCGCATCAGGTCGGCGTGATTGGCCCATTTCAGCAGCAGCGGGGTGCCGATGGCCGTCTTTTCACTCAGCGCGTCCCGGCCCTTCGGATCGGCACAGGCTTTCAGCAGAGCGGCCGTCGTCTTGACTCCCGCTTCCACCAGTATTGCGGCATAGGCCGGACCTATTCCCTCGATCTCCTGAATCCGATATTTCATTCGACCCTCCTCCGGATGAACGGGCGACAAGCCGGCAACGGCGCGATTCCCCTGCCCGAAATCTGCAGGGAAGCGCTGCCGGCGTTCCCTGGTGATTTAGACCCCGGGATCCTCAATAAGTCACACGCCGGCCCCAGGGCCGGCGGCCCCCTTCCGACTGGCCGGGCGGCGATGCTCCTCCCGGCCGGTTACGTCCTGCTGAAGGAAACGCGCCACCCCTTCGGGCGGCCGTGAATTGCGGGATCCGGGTCGGCGCGCGGTTCGGGCCGATTGACTCAACGGCTTCTATCTGTTAGATTACGGCATTTATACCCTCCGGAGACCATCTCCAATGTTCAGTGCGATTCTCACAAAGATCGTAGGAAGTAAAAACGATCGCGATCTCAAGCAGATCGCGCCCATCGTCGCGCGCATCAACGAGCTGGAACCCGAAATGGCGCGCCGCTCCGACGCCGAGCTCGCGGGGCTCACCCCGAAATTCCGCGAACGCTTCGCGGCCGGCGAGGGCCTGGAGGATCTTCTGCCCGAAGCGTTCGCCGCCGTGCGCGAGGTCGGCAAGCGCGTCCTCAACATGCGCCATTTCGACGTGCAGCTCATCGGCGGCATCGTACTGCACCGCGGCCGCATCGCCGAGATGAAGACGGGCGAAGGAAAGACGCTCGTGGCTACCCTGCCGGCCTACCTGAACGCGCTGGAAGGCAAAGGGGTCCACATCGTCACGGTCAACGACTACCTGGCCGGCCGCGACGCCGAATGGATGGGCAAGATCTACCGGGCCCTCGGCCTCACCGTCAACTGCATCCAGCACCCGCTCACCGACGAGGAACGCAAGTTCGCCTACGCCGCGGACATCACCTACGGCACCAACAACGAACTGGGATTCGACTACCTCCGCGACAACATGAAGTACGACATCGCGGACTGCGTTCAGCGGGGATTCCATTTCGCCATCGTCGACGAAGTCGACTCCATCCTCATCGACGAAGCCCGGACCCCGCTGATCATCTCGGGCCCCACCGAGGAGTCCACGGACAAGTATTTCAAGGTGGACCGCATCGTGCCCCGGCTCCGGCGCGACATCGATTTCCAGGTGGACGAAAAGGCCCGCACGGTCAGCCTGACCGAGGAAGGGGTCGAAAAGACCGAAAAGCTCCTCCAGGTCGGCAACCTGTACGAGCCGCAGAACATGGACTGGGTGCACCACACCTACCAGGCCCTGAAGGCGCACCTGCTCTTCAAGCGGGACGTCGACTACATGGTCAAGGACGGCGAGGTGGTCATCGTCGACGAATTCACCGGGCGGTTGATGCCCGGGAGGCGCTACAGCGACGGGTTGCACCAGGCGCTCGAAGCCAAGGAAAACGTCAAGATCGAAAGGGAAAACCAGACCCTCGCCACCATCACCTTCCAGAACTATTTCCGCATGTACAAAAAGCTGGCCGGCATGACGGGCACCGCGGAAACCGAGGCGGAAGAGTTCTTCAAGATCTACAAGCTCGAAGTGAACGTCATCCCCACCAACCGGCAGCTCATCCGCACGGAATTCCCCGACATCATCTACCGGACCGAGCGCGAGAAATACAACGCCGTCGTCGACGAGATCAAGGAACTGTATGAGAAGGGGCGCCCCGTTCTGGTGGGCACCATTTCCATCGAAAAATCGGAAAAGCTGAGCACGCTTCTGAAGCGGCAGGGCATCCCGCACGTGGTGCTGAACGCCAAGTACCATGCCAAGGAAGCCGAGATCGTGGCGCAGGCGGGCCGCAAGAAGGCCGTCACCATCGCGACGAACATGGCCGGCCGCGGCACGGACATCCTGCTGGGCGGCAATCCCGAGTTCCTGACCCTGCAGAGCCTGCGCGAGAAGGGCCTGGACGCGGCAACCATGCCGCAGGAGGAATACGAGCGCATCCACCGGCACTGGGTGGACGTCTGCCCCAGGGAACACGACGAGGTCGTGGCCCTGGGCGGGCTGCACATCCTGGGGACCGAACGCCACGAGGCGCGCCGCATCGACAACCAGCTGCGCGGACGGTCGGGCAGGCAGGGGGACCCCGGCTCGTCCCGGTTTTACCTTTCGCTGGAAGACGACCTCATGCGGATCTTCGCCAGCGACCGCATCTCCGGCATCATGCAGTCGCTCGGCATGGACGAAGGCGTCCCGATCGAAAGCAAGCTCATCACGCGCCAGATCGAACGGGCCCAGAAGCAGGTCGAGGCGCGCAACTTCGAGATCCGCAAGCACCTGCTCGAATACGACGACGTCATGAACAAGCAGCGCGAGGCCATCTACGCCATCCGCCGCGACCTGCTCGAAGGCGCCGACCAGCGGGAATATGTCCTGGAACTGGCCAACGACATCCTGATGGATCTGCTGGAGAAGTACACGCCCCGGGAAAAATCCCCGGACAACTGGGACCTGGAAGGATTGGGCGTCGGCGTGCGAAACCAGTTCGGTTATGACCTGGCGCAGCTCGGGCTGAATCCCCGGGAAATCACTTACCCGGAACTGGCCGAAGCGCTGCCCGGGAAAATCCGGGCCATCTACGAGGACAAGGAAAAACGGTTCGGGACCGAATACATCCGCTTCCAGGAACGCATGATCATGCTGCAGGTCCTGGACATGCAGTGGAAGGACCACCTGTGGTCCCTGGATCACCTCAAGGAAGGCATCGGCCTGCGCGGCTACGGACAGCGCGACCCGCTCATCGAATACAAGAAAGAAAGCTTCGGCATGTTCGAGGAGCTGCGCGCCCGGATGGAGGAAGAGACGATCCGCTTCCTTTACCTGTTCGAACCCATCGGCCGGGAGGAACAGGAGGCGCGGGACAGGGAGCGCGAAGAGGCCCGGCGCAAGGCGCAGCGCGACCTGAACCTCGTCTACAGCGGAGGCGACGGCACCCCGGCGACGGCCAAAAAGGAGCAGGCCAAGGTCGGCAGAAACGATCCCTGCCCCTGCGGGAGCGGACTGAAGTATAAGAAGTGCCACGGGAAGTAGGAGGGATTGAGGTCAAAGGATTAGAGGATTAGAGGGTTAAAGGGGCAAAGGGGAAAGAAGCGGGCAGTGTTTCCCTTCCCTTTGATCCTTGGATTCTCAGAGGATGAACCGGCAAAGAGTCAACCCGGAGTTTAGATCACACACAGCGGCGGGGAACAACCTATGGTCAGAGACGTGAATATCAGAGAAGCCCTAACTTTTGACGATGTCCTGCTTGAGCCGGCCAAGAGCGATATCCTTCCGTCGGAAGCCGACATCACGACCCGGTTGACGCGGAATATCCCGTTGAATATCCCGCTGCTGAGCGCCGCCATGGACACGGTGACGGATTCCCGGATGGCCATCGCGATGGCCCAGCAGGGGGGCATGGGCGTGATCCACAAGAACATGTCCATCGAGGCGCAGGCCGACGAGGTGGACCGGGTCAAGAGATCGGAAAGCGGCATGATCGTCAACCCGATCACGATGTCTCCCGACCAGAAGATCCACGAAGCGGTGGCGGCCATGAAGCGCTACAAGATATCGGGGCTGCCGATCACGTCCAACGGCAAGCTCGTGGGGATCCTGACGAACCGCGATCTCCGCTTCGAGACGCGCCTGAACATCAAGATTTCCGAGCTGATGACGAAGGAAGACCTCATCACCGTCCCCGTAGGCACCACCTTGGAAGAAGCCGAGAGCATCCTTCACCGGCACCGCGTGGAAAAGCTGCCGGTCGTGGACGGCAAATACCGGCTGAAGGGCCTCATCACGGTCAAGGACATCCAGAAGAAGATCGCCTATCCGAACGCCTGCAAGGACAAGCTGGGGAGGCTCCGCGTGGGCGCCGGCATCGGGGCGACCGGAGACTACCTCGAAAGAGCGGCCGCGCTGGTCAAGGCCGGCGTGGACGTCCTCGTGATCGACACGGCGCACGGGCACTCCTCCCGGGTCCTCGAAGCGGTGAAGCAGGCGAAGAGCCGGTTCCCGGAAATCGACCTGATCGCCGGGAACATCGCCACGGAGGAGGCTTCCCTGGCGCTGGTCAAGGCCGGCGCGGACGGGATCAAAGTCGGCATGGGCCCCGGCTCGATCTGCACCACCCGGGTCGTGAGCGGCGCCGGCGTCCCCCAGATCACGGCCATCATGGACTGCTCCAGGGTCGCCCACAAGTCCGGCGTCCCCGTCATCGCGGACGGAGGCATCAAATTCTCGGGCGACATCGCCAAGGCGCTCGCCGCCGGCGGCGATTCGGTCATGATCGGGTCGCTGTTCGCCGGCACCGACGAGAGTCCCGGAGAGACCATCCTCTATCAGAACCGCAGCTACAAGGTGTACCGCGGCATGGGGTCCCTGGAAGCCATGAAGGCCGGAAGCCGCGACCGCTACGGCCAGGAAGGCGCCTTCTACGAGGGGAAACTCGTCCCCGAGGGCATCGAGGGAATGGTCCCCTACAAGGGCAGCGTCGAAATCATGATCCCGCAGATGACGGGCGGCCTCCGGGCCGGCATGGGGTACTGCGGATGCCGGACCATCGAAGAATTGCAAACCCGCTCCCGCTTTTTACGTATAACTTCCTTTGGACTCAAGGAAAGTCATGTGCACGACGTTCTGGTCACAAAGGAGGCTCCCAACTACCGGACGGAGCTGTAATCCGCTCCGCGCCTGAAAATCAGCACGGAAGCGGGCGGGCTTGGTTCCAGAGCCCGGATTCCGGAAAGAGAGAGGCTGACCGCAGAATTCAGGGCAGCCCCGGAACCGAAAATCCGCAAAGATATCAGGGATCCGTGGAATCTGCCGCGGCAGATGCTTCGCGAATAGAACGGGCGGACAGCCTGACCGGCATAGAAAAAATTCGAAATACGCATTCCGTGGCGACCGTCACAATGTGCCGCGCGCAATCCCGTATTGGTATATCTCTATCATCCATAAAGAAATGCGGGCACTTTGACGCGGATTTGGATATAATGGGACGCGGACCCTCATCCGCTAATGCAAGGGCACAGAGGCCTATCCGCATGCGCAGCTTTTGGCGTGCAACTCGGCGATTCGAGACCGGCGCGAAGGCGCCTTTCATTCCGGGAATCGGATGAATCCGTTTGCCGCGATAACCAATCGGGTGACGTCACAGCAAAGGACCTAAATCATTGGGCATCAGAATCGAATCTTTCAAATCGAAGAAGCTTATCGGGCAGGTGTTCCTGGAGCGCGGCCTGATCGATGAGGAAGAGCTCCGGACCGCCTTGAACCTGCAGGCGGAGTCGAAGGAAAAGCTCGGCAAGCTGCTGGTGGACCTCGGGTATGTCTCCGAAAGAGATTGCCTGGCCGTCGTGTCCGAGCATCTGGGCATCCCGACGGTCACCGCCTCGGACTTTCCGCCGGTCCCCGTCCTGGAAAACGCCCTCACCTTCCGCTTCATGAAGCAGTGCAAGTTCGTTCCCGTCTCCCTGCGGAACGACGTGCTGACGCTGGCCATGACCGATCCGCTGGACACGGCCACGTTGGATTCGGTCCGGCAGGCGACCGGGTATGAGGTGAAGGGCGTCCTGGGAGCCGAAAACGAGATCATGGACGTCCTGGAAAGGCTCTACGGCTCGGCCGCCACCACCCTCGGGAGAATCATCGAAGGGATCGACGAGGGCAACCTCGAGAACCTGGCGGAAGAGATCGAGGACATCGAGCAGCTGAAGGACCTGGCGTCCGAGGCTCCCGTGATCCGGCTGGTCAACCTCCTGATCTCGAAGGCGATCGAGAGCCGCGCCAGCGATATCCACATCGAGCCGTTCGAGAAGGACCTGAAGATCCGGTACCGGATCGACGGCATCCTCCACGACGTCGAATCCCCGCCAAAGAAGCTCAAGGCCGCCCTCATCAGCCGCGTGAAGATCATGTCCAAGCTCAACATCGCCGAGCGGCGGCTGCCGCAGGACGGCAGGATCAAACTCAAGGTCCTGGGTAAGGACATCGACCTGCGCGTCTCGACGCTTCCGACCCTCTACGGCGAAAGCGTCGTCATGCGCATCCTGGACAAGAGCAACACGAACCTCTACGACGTCCGCCGCCTCGGCTTCCCGGAAGATTCGCTCCGGGAGTTCGAAGCCATGATCCGCCGCCCCCACGGGATCTTCCTGGTGACGGGGCCCACCGGCAGCGGGAAAACCACGACGCTTTACAGCGCGCTGACCACCATCAACCTGCCGGACAAGAAGATCATCACCATCGAGGACCCGATCGAATACCAGATCGACGGCGTGAACCAGATCCACGTCAACCCGCAGATCGGCCTGACCTTCGCGGCCGGCCTGCGCCACATCGTGCGGCAGGACCCCGACGTCATCATGGTCGGCGAGATCCGCGACCTGGAAACGGCCGAGATCGCCATCCGCGCCGCGCTGACGGGGCACCTGGTTTTTTCAACGCCGCCGGCGGCGTCACTCGCCTGCTCGACATGGGCGTGGAGGACTACCTGATCGCGTCCTCCCTGCTGGGCGTCCTGGCGCAGCGCCTCGTCCGAGTCTCCTGTCCCTACTGCAAGGCGGAGGTGCACCCGGTTCCCGAGATGCTCGATGAGATCGGGTTCCGGCGCGGGGATCCGCGGAACGGGCCGGACCGCTTCTACGAGGGGCGCGGCTGCGG